>JAITNL010000036.1 GCA_031290495.1 Accumulibacter sp. | reverse complement strand
CCCCCCCCCCCCCCCCCCCCCCCCGCCCCGCCCCCCCCTCCCCGCCCAACCCCCGACCCCCGCGCCCCTCCCCGCCGATCCCCAACCCGCACCCGCGCGACCCTCCACGCCCAACCCTGGACCCGCGCGACCCCCACGCCCAACCCCCCACCACCGCCCCCCCCCACCCCCCCCCCCCACCCCCCGCCCCCCCCCCCGCCCCCCCCCCCCCCCCCCCCCCCCCCGCGACCGCTCTGGCTTTTGCACGGCGGCAAACCCCCTTGGCTCTCCCTTTGCCAGGAGAGGGGGTCAAGGGCGCCACTACAAAGGCCGTCACGCCAATCCGCCTCTACGGAAAACAGAGGGTAGCGTCATCGCCTTGCGAGATACTCCCCGCGCGACGACGAACATGCGCACAGACCGATCTACATCAAGCAACATAGCGAGGTTCCATCAAGAGGTATTCATCGTTTTTTCATTCGTTATATTCGCACACATCTCTGCAAAATCAAAGCATGGCAATCGCATTTAACCTCTGAGGAATTGCGCGCGGCGGGCCAATCCGGTGTTCTCCCCCGGTTCCACACCCTCCTCCTGACAAGGGGAGGGTGGCTCATGAAACATTATTTTGAAAACACTCGCCGAACGCGCCGTGGTCAGCCATCGACGCCAACGCGCCTCAACTCCCCTCGCCACGCTGCGCCCGGCGGCGTTGATGGTCGGTGAGATAACGCTTGCGGATGCGAATGCTTTTCGGGGTGATTTCCACCAGTTCGTCGTCGTCGATGAACTCGACCGCGGACTCCAGCGTGAGCTGAACCGGCGGCGTGAGGTTGATCGCCTCGTCCTTGCCGGAGGCGCGGACGTTGGTCAGTTGCTTGGTCTTGATCGGGTTGACCACCAGGTCGTTCTCGCGCGAATGGATGCCGATGACCATCCCTTCGTACAGGCGGTCGTTGGGCACCACGAACATGCGCCCGCGCTCCTGCAACTTCCACAGCGCATAGGCCACGGCCTCGCCCTGTTCGACGGAAATCAGCACACCGTTACGGCGTCCCGGGATGTCTCCCTTGACTGGCGCATAGTCGTCGAACACATGGCTCATCAGCCCGGTGCCGCGCGTCAGATTCATGAACTCGCCCTGAAAGCCGATCAGGCCACGCGCCGGCACGCGGTATTCGAGACGCACCCGCCCGCGCCCATCGGAAACCATGTCTTGCAGCTCACCCTTGCGGTAGCCGATGGCCTCCATGACGGCGCCCTGATGCGGCTCCTCGACATCGAGAGTCAGCGCTTCATACGGCTCGCATGGCTCGCCGCCGATAGTCTTGTAGATCACGCGCGGGCGTCCGACCGCCAGCTCATAGCCTTCGCGGCGCATGGTTTCGAGCAGGATGGTGAGATGCAGTTCGCCGCGTCCGGAAACGAGGAAGGAATCGGTGTCCTGTGTATCCTCGACGCGTAGCGCCATGTTGGTCAGCAGCTCCTTGTGCAGACGCTCGCCGAGTTGTCGGCTGGTGACGAACTTGCCCTCGGTTCCGGCGTAGGGCGAATCGTTGACCATGAAAGTCATGTTCAGCGTCGGCTCGTCGATCTTGAGCATCGGCAAGGCTTCAGGCGCATCTGGCTGGGTGATCGTGCAGCCGATCGACAGCTCGTCGATGCCGGTCACCAGTACGATGTCGCCAGCCACCGCCTCGTCCATCGACATGCGTTCGATGCCACGGAAGCCGAACACCTGATTGACCTTGGCGCTCTTCGGCAAACCGTGCTCGAAATTGCCGTCGCCGTCGGGCTGGCCGTACATCACCGTCACCTGTTGCGCCGCCTTCAATTTGCCGCGCTGGATACGGCCGACGCCGATGCGGCCGACATACGAGGAATAGTCGAGCGCGGCGATCTGCAATTGCAGCGTCCCGTCGACATCGCCGGCTTCCGGCGCCGGGACATGCTTGAGGATCGCCTCGAACATCGGACGCATGTCGACGCCGGGATGCTTCAGGTCGGTGGTCGCGTGGCCTTCGAGCGCCGAGGCGTAGATCACGGGAAAATCGAGCTGTTCGTCGTTCGCCCCGAGCTTGTCGAACAGATCGAAAGTATGGTCGACGACCCAGTTGGCGCGCGCCCCGTCACGGTCGATCTTGTTAACCACGACGATCGGCTTCAGGCCCAACGCCAGCGCCTTGCGGGTCACGAAGCGCGTCTGCGGCATCGGCCCTTCGACCGCGTCGACCAGCAGCAGCACGCCGTCGACCATGCCCAGTACACGCTCGACCTCGCCGCCGAAATCCGCGTGTCCTGGCGTATCGACGATGTTGATGTGCACACCTGCGTAGTCGACCGCCAGGTTTTTGGCCAGGATGGTGATTCCGCGCTCTCTCTCCAGATCGTTTGAATCCATGACGCGCTCGGCGATATGCTGGTGGGCGGCGAAGGTACCGGCCTGCTGCAGCAGCTTGTCGACCAGCGTAGTTTTGCCGTGATCGACGTGAGCAATGATGGCGATGTTGCGGACGGGGCGGGACATGAGGCGCGACTCGTGGAAAAGGGTTGCGATTTTATCACACGCACACGCGCGGCATTCGCCCGTGTCCCGATGCCGCCTGTTATCACGCTTGGCCATGAAAAACCGCGAGCATAACCTCGGTAAAAACCAACGGTTCCGTGCTAGAATCCCGCGCCATCGGAGAGGTGGCAGAGTGGTCGATTGTACCTGACTCGAAATCAGGCGATGTCTTACGGCATCCGAGGGTTCGAATCCCTCCCTCTCCGCCAGTTACAAGTCCGAAGCAATCCAAACAAGGCCGGAAAAACCAGTAAATACCAGCCCGCATAGGTTGTGGTGAGCTTGCGAACCACGACAAAACCAGGGTCAATAGCCACGGCAAAACATGAGCGACAGACATTCATGTCTGTCTGTCCAAATGGTTGCCGAAACCCCGGTCGTAAGAAAGAACATACAAGGAGGTGACGCCAGGGGCGGCCCTGAAGCTGAGCGATTGAGCGGCAAAAAACGGTTCGCCGCCGTCTGCCAACGGCCAACGGCTTACGGACCGCACCCTGCAGCCGTTGGCAGAGGGCACACAAAAGCGGACAATTCAAAAACGATAAAACCGGACAAGTCCAAAAACTCGTGACAAGCCGCTTGCTCCACTTTATTCACGCAACTCTCTGGATTCTTTCATTTTTTATTTCCAGCGCGAAAACGCCGCGATTTTCGCCGATCTTTCCATGATTTGCAGATCACTCGTTCTGGCATCGACCTCGCCGTTCCGCCGCGAATTGCTCGGTCGGCTGGGATTTCCCTTCGCCACGGCCAATCCCCGGACCGACGAATCGCCATTGCCGGACGAAGTTCCGGAGGACACCGCGCTCAGATTATCCGAAGCCAAGGCGCGCGCCGCCGCCCCGCTTTTTCCCGACGCCCTGGTCATCGGCAGCGACCAGGTCGCCGTGCTCGACGGTCAGGTCTACGGCAAGCCGGGAACGCACGGCAACGCGGTCAAGCAATTGCGCGCGATGCGCGGCAGGACGGTCAATTTTTTCACCGGATTGTGCCTGCTCGACGCCCGTACTGGTCAGGCGCGTGTGCGCGGCGTTCCGACCCTGGTCACTTTCCGCGCTCTCTCCGATGAAGAAATCGAAAGCTACCTGCGCCGTGAGCAACCCTACCAATGCACCGGTGCGGCGAAGTCGGAAGGACTCGGCATCGCCATCATCGCGCGGCAGTGCGGAGACGACCCCAACGCCCTGATCGGTCTGCCGCTGATCGCGCTCTGCGATCTGCTCAAGGAAGCAGGATGCCCGGTACTTTGATCCGATGAACGTCGGCACGCTCTACCTGATTCCGACGCCGCTCGGCGCGTCGCCAGCGCGCGAAGTTTTGCCGGAAACGGTGATCGCGCGGGCGGCGCGATTACGCCATTTCGTCGCCGAAAACGCCAAATCGGCCAGAGCGTTCCTCAAATCCCTGCCGTCCGAATCGCCGCTGCAACAAATCGACATCCAGGAACTCAACGAACACACGCCGCCTGACGATCTTTCACGATTGCTCGCCCCTCTGCTCGCCGGCAACGACATCGGCCTGATCTCGGAAGCCGGTTGCCCCGCCGTCGCCGATCCGGGCGCGGCGCTGGTCGCGCTGGCGCATCAGTCCAACATTCCGGTCGCCCCGCTGGTCGGTCCCTCCTCCATCCTGCTGGCCCTGATGGGATCCGGGCTTTCCGGGCAGAATTTCGCGTTCCACGGCTATCTCCCGGTCAAGGACGATCAACGCCGAAAACGCATTCTGGAACTTGAAAGCGAGTCCCGGCGGGCAAGCCGCACCCAGCTGTTCATCGAAACACCCTACCGCAACCGGCGAATGCTCGAATCGCTGCTCGCCGCCTGTGCGCCGCAAACGCGCATCGGCGTCGCCACCGACCTCACGCTGCCCAGTCAGCGCGTCATGACGATGCCATGCGGCGACTGGAAACGCCGGGAACTCCCCGACATCGACAAGCGTCCGACGGTATTCATGCTGTTGGCGTAACGGCTTTCCGGCATTGCCTGGCCGCTGTCACTACCTTGACGCGTTGAACCTGGAAGCCGCGGTTGAATGTGCCCGTGAGTGCTGTCGTCGGCGCGCGCGCAATGGAATCACAGTTCGGCTACCCGTCGGGCGAAAGCGTCGACCCGCGTCCAGTCGGTAAATTCGACGACAGTTGCCGGATCGGTCGGCCCCTTGGTGAGCCACATGATGAAACGGATCGCCAACCGGTCGAGCGGTCGATAACCAGGATAGTCGAGTCGTCCGGCGAAAACGTCGAACAGCCGCGGTTTCCAGCGCGTCCGGCGCAAGAACGCGCGCAGGTAGGGGTTGGTCTCGGGACGATTCTTCGCCGGCTTTCTGGCGACGATATTGACCGAGAAAAAAGCGTTGGGCCGACTTTCCAGCAGGGACAGATGGGCCTCGATGAACTCGAACACCGAGCGGCGATGCCTGCCGTAACGGATGCTCGCGCCGATGACGATTTTGTCGCAGGCCGTCAGATCGATGCCGTCTGCGTCCTCGACGCGCCACAGGCTGACCGTATGGCCAGCCGCTTCGATCTCGCGTCCGATTCGCTCGCAGATCGTCCGCGTGTGACCGTCGACGGTTGAGTAGAGGATGAGGATGGCGGACATATCCGGCGGCGCGTTTTCCAAAAGACGATTACGCCGGGCGCAGCGCCGTTTCGACGAGTTTGACCCAATAGCTGACGCCAATCGCCAGATTTTCGTCGTTGAAATCGTAACGCGGATTGTGCAGGGCATGACCGTCGCTTCCGGGACCGTTACCAAGCCAGACGTAACATCCAGGTTTTTCCAGCAGCATGTACGAAAAATCCTCGGCGGCCATCGAGGGCGATTCGTCGCGCCGTACCTTTTCGACGCCCAAGATGCCCGCCGCCGCCGCGCGGCAGATTTCCACTTCGGGCGCGCTATTTACCGTCACCGGATAGCGCTGGTCGAAGTCGATGTCGACCCGCACACCGAACGCGCTTCCGATTCCCGCGCCAATACGCCGCATCGCGGCGACGATTTGCGTTTCGATCTCCGGTTTGAAAATACGCATCGTTCCGCGCAGGACAACGTCGTCGGGAATGACGTTCAGCGCGTCGCCGCCGTGAATCTGGGTGACGCTGACCACCGCGCGCGCGCACGGATCGATGTTGCGCGAAACGATGGTCTGCAAGGCGAGCACGAGATGACTCGCGGCCACCAGCGTATCGGTGCCCTGGTGCGGCATTGCGGCGTGACTTCCCTGTCCGCGCAGACGAATCTCGAAAACGCAGGTTCCCGCCATCACCGGGCCGGGCATCGCCGCCATTTCGCCGACCGGCAGATGCGGCCAGTTGTGCAGGCCAAAAACGGCGTCCATCGGAAATTGCCGGAACAGCCCGTCCTGAACCATCAGTTTGCCGCCGCCTTCGGATTCCTCGGCGGGCTGGAAGATGAAATAAACGGTGCCGTCGAAGGCCAGGCGCTCGGCGTTTTCGGCCAGATAGCGCGCCGCGCCAAGCAGCATGGCGGTGTGGCCGTCGTGGCCGCAGGCGTGCATCAGTCCCGGATTTTGTGAAACGTGCGCGAAAACGTTCTTTTCCGGCATGCGCAGCGCGTCCATGTCGGCGCGCAAGCCGATTGCCCGTCGGCCATTCCCTTTGCGCAAGACGCCGACGACTCCGGTTCCGGCCAGGCCGCGATGCGGCTCAAGACCATAAGCGGACAGCTCACGCGCCACGAGATCGGCGGTGCGCGTTTCCTGAAAAGCCAGCTCTGGATGCGCGTGGATGTCGCGCCGGATGGCGATAAGCGGATCGAGGAAGTCAATGGGCAGAAGATTCATCGTAAAACCAACTCCGGTTAAAACCCCGCCTTTCAGGGCAGCATGGGAAGGGGATGCAAACCCCTTCCAGATTCGTTCACGGCGACAGGTATGAAGGCCGGTCGCTGATTTTTGCTGAATCCGGCGCCCAAACCAACGCGAGCCGCCACGTATCTGTTTTTACCCGTGTACAGTCCTGATTTCAACCCCACGGAAAAACGCGGAGCAAGATCAAGCAGATTTTCCTCGGCGGACGCAAAAGGCGGGTTCCAATCCCGCGGAGATGCGTAATGTCAAAGTCAAAATGCTCTAATACAGCTTTGTTTCGCCTTCCGGTCGGGTCTTGAAGCGCCGATGGACCCAGTAATACTGTTCGGGCATGGTACGCACGGCGGCCTCGATCCAGGCGTTCATCCGCGCTGTGTCGGCACTGGCGTCGGCGGTCGGGAAATTTTCCCAGCTATCGCCGATTTCGGTGAGATAACCTTGTCCGCCGGGAAGCACGCGCGTCACGCAGGTCAACACGACCGCGCCGGCGACCCGCGCCAGGCGCGAAAGGCCGGCGGTGGTCGCCGCCGGCACCCCGAAGAATGGCGCGAAAACCGCTTCGCGGCGGCGCGTGTTGAGATCCGGAAGGTAGTAGAAAGGGCGGCCCGATTTCATGGCCTTGACCGTCGCGCGAACACCGTCCTGCCGGGTCAGCAGTAACTGGTCGCCGAAACGGCGGCGGCCATCGAGCAGCAGGCGATCGAACACCGGGTTGGCCTGTTCGGCGTACATGCTGACCACGTCGAAACGCATCGCCACGGCGACGCCGCCGGCGTCGAGCCCCACGAAATGAGGCGCGAGCAGGATCACCGGCTTGCCGGCATCGAGTTGCGCGCGTAGTTTTTCCGTGCCTTCGATGCGAATCATCAGTTGCAGGCGCTCACGGCGTCCCCACCAAAGCACGCCGCGTTCGAGAAGCGAGCGGCCAAGAACCCGAAAATGATTCTTGGCGAGCTTCTCCCGCGCGGCGCGGTTGAGTTCGGGAAAGCACAATTCGAGGTTGATCCTCGCCACGTTCCGGCGCTGACGGCCCAAAAGAAAGAGCAGACGGCCAAACGCGTTTCCGACGGCGGCAAGTACCGGCAGCGGCAGGAAATGCAGCAGCCAGAACAGAATCACGGCGAGTTGGCTCAGGAGCTTGCGCGGCATGGGGTGGTTGGCGGCGAATCGGTTGGGGAACGGGCGGATTGTAGTGCCGAATCGCCGAACAGTGCCATCGCCTTTGGAGATTCTTCTTTGACAACAAGGGTAGTTTGCGAAAAAGATATGCCAGATCGGTAACGATTTGTATAATACGCAACGTTACATAAAAGCGAAGATCAGCAAAAATTAGCGACAGGCCTTCAGGCCGGGGTTCAGCTCCCATCGCCCTAAAGGGCGGGGTTTCAAACCGGAGTTGGTTTTACGATGAATCGCCGCGTGATCCCTGGGCGCGATCCTCGATACTTGCGTCTGGATCGAGTGCATGGCGCAACGTCTGAGCGCGGCGGAAGTCACGCGGGTTTGCGGCGAACAACCGGTTTTCCTCTTGGCCATTTTGCTGGGTGAATTGCACTTTGGCGCGGCGGCCTGCTCTGACCCGGCCATGCGCGCAAGGCGCCACGCACAGGTTCGCAAACCCGGTAGTTGATAACACCTTTATCGAATCGGCATGGAGACTGATATGGCGGAGAAGCGCGCGTTTTTTGGACCGGGTACGGTCGCGTTGGGGAGCATGACATCATGAAACTGATTCCGACGATTTTGTGTGGTGGGGCGGGTTCCAGGCTCTGGCCGGTCTCGCGGGAAATGCACCCCAAGCCGTTCATCCGTCTGGCCGACGGACAGAGTCTGTTGCAAAAAGCCTGGCTGCGCGGGGCGGTGTTGCCTGACGTCGTCGAGGTGATGACCGTAACCAACCGCGAGTTGCTGTTCAAAACCCAGGATGATTACAGCGAGATTGCCGAATCCAGCAAGATTGCCCTGGCCAACAGTTTCGTCCTGGAGCCTTTCGGGCGTAACACCGCGCCGGCGATCGCGGCGGCGGCGCTGACGATTGCCGAGGCGCATGGACAAGAGGCGTTGATGCTGGTGCTGGCGGCCGATCATCTGATCTCCGATCAAGAAGCCTTCGCGCAGGCGGTTTCGCGCGCCGCCGCGATCGCGCAACAGGGACGGCTGGTGACTTTCGGCATCGCGCCGGAAAGCCCGGAAACCGGCTATGGCTATATCGAGGCCGATCTGGATCATCCGATCGAAGGCGACGGAAACACCCTCGGTTTCAATGTCCGGCGCTTCGTGGAAAAGCCGGATCTCGAAAAGGCCAAGGAATACGTGGCTTCGGGACGTTATCAGTGGAATTCCGGCATGTTCTGTTTTTCGGTCGGTACGCTGCTGGAAGAAATGGAGCGCCACTGTCCGGCCATCCTGAGCGCGACGCGCGCGTGCGTCGCGCTATCGGAGCGTGTAAAAGGCCGGAACGCCTCGCAAGTCCTGCTCGACGCGGACAGTTTTTCGGCGGTGCCGGACGATTCGATCGATTTCGCGTTGATGGAAAAATCGTCCAATGTCGCCGTAGTGCCGTGCGGCATCGGCTGGAGCGACATCGGTTCGTGGGACGCGCTGGGCGATCTGATTGGGCCGGATGCCCTGGGCAATCGCATCGAGGGTGGGGAAGCGACGTTGCACGAAGTCAGCAACTGCTATATCCGTGGCGGTGAGCGCATGATCGGCGCGGTCGGCGTGGATAACCTGATCGTGATCGACACCGCGGACGCGCTGCTGGTGGCGGGGCGTGAGCACGCCCAGGAGGTGAAGCATCTTTACGCCAGCCTCAAGGCCAGCGGGCACGAAACGCACAAGCTGCATCGTCGGGTCCACCGCCCGTGGGGCACCTATACCGTGCTGGAAACCGGCCCCAGCTTTAAAATCAAGCGCATCGAAGTCAAGCCCGGCGCCAGCTTGAGTCTGCAAATGCACTATCACCGCAGCGAGCACTGGATCGTCGTCAGCGGCATGGCGCGGGTGATCAATGGCGAGAAGGAACTGTTGGTCAATACCAACGAGTCGACGTATATCCCCGCTGGACACAAACATCGTCTCGAAAATCCTGGTTTGCTGCCGCTGGTGATGATCGAGGTACAGAGCGGCGCCTACCTCGGCGAGGACGACATCGTGCGCTTTGATGATATTTATGGACGATGCCCGGCGAACAAAGCTCAAGGAGCGGAATAATGAGCGGCGAAACGGGTACAACGCCAACCTGCCTAAGCTGCTTCAAGGCTTACGACATTCGCGGCAAGCTCGGCACGGAGTTGAACGAAGACATCGCCAGGCGCATCGGCCGTGCTTTCGGAGACTATTTGCGCCCCCGGCGGGCGGTCGTCGGCGGCGACGCGCGGCAGACCAGCGCCGCGCTCAAGCAGGCGGTGGCCGAAGGTTTGATGGACGCCGGCGTCGATGTCATCGATCTGGGCATGACGGGTTCCGAGGAAATCTACTTCGCGGCCTTCCATCTCGATGTCGATGGCGGCATCGAAGTGACGGCCAGTCACAATCCGCTGGACTACAACGGCATGAAACTGGTCGGCCATGGCGCGCGGCCAATCAGTGGCGACAGCGGCCTCGATGCCATCCAGAAACGGGCGGAGGAAAACCGATTCGTCCCGCCCCAAAAGCGTGGCGTGCTGACCCGGCAATCGATCCTGGAAGCCTACGTCGATCATCTGCTCGGCTATATCGAAACGAAAAGTTTGCGGCCTTTGCGGCTGGTGGTCGATTCGGGCAATGGCGCGGCGGGGCACGTGGTCGATGCCATCGAACAACGCTTCAAGGCGATGGCCGTTCCGGTCGAATTTGTCAAGCTGCGTCATGAGCCAGACCCGGCTTTTCCCAATGGGATTCCCAACCCCCTGTTACCGGAAAATCGCGCGGCCACCGCCGACGCCGTGCGTGTACACCAGGCGGACATGGGCATCGCCTGGGACGGCGATTTCGACCGCTGTTTCCTGTTCGACGAGACCGGCAAATTCATCGAGGGTTACTACATCGTCGGGCTGCTGGCCGAGGCTTTCCTGCGCCAACATCCTGGCGCCCGGATCATCCACGACCCACGCCTGATCTGGAACACCGTCGACATCGTTACCCGCTGCGGCGGACAGCCGATCCAGAGCAAAACCGGGCACGCTTTCATCAAGGAACGCATGCGCCAGGAAGACGCCCTCTACGGCGGCGAAATGAGCGCGCATCATTACTTCCGCGATTTCGCCTACTGTGACAGCGGCATGATTCCCTGGTTGCTGGTCATTGGGCTGCTGAGTGAAACCGGAAAGCCGCTCTCCAGCCTCGTCGGCGAGCGCGAAACGGCGTATCCGTGCAGCGGGGAAATCAACTACCGCGTGGCGGACGCCCAAGCCGCCATGCGCAAGGTGGAAGAACACTTCGCGGCGGATCTTCCGGTGATCGACAGAACCGACGGTCTCGGTCTCGCGTTCGACGCCTGGCGGCTCAATCTGCGCGCTTCCAACACCGAACCCCTGTTGCGACTCAACGTCGAATCGCGCGCGGACGCCGGTATTGTTGCCGCCAAAGTGCGCGAGATCGAGTGGGTTTGGGGGATGGGGAGTGGCTGTTGAACTTGTTCAGGCCAAGGTATGGCATGACTACGCAACGCAATGTACTGCAAAAAATGAATTGTCATGAATACCGCCAATCAAAATGTGACTGTCCGGCTGGATAGACCGATGTGCGAACGCATCCACACTCTTGCCGAAAGCCGCAAAAGGACAAAGCATTGGATGATCAAAGAAGCCGTGTGGGAATACATCGAACGCGAGGAAGCACAAGAAGCGCTGCGCAAAACGCCCCTGGAATCCTGGCGCGACCATGAGGAAACCGGTTTGCATGTCACTGGCGATGAGGTCATTCGATGGAGCGCAAGTTGGGGAACGGACAACGAACTGGAACCGCCTGAGTGTCATTGGTGATATTTACCCATCTCGCTCAGACGGACTTGCGGCGGCTGTACGAATTTTTGCGCCAGCGTGGCCCCGATGCGGTTGGCCGGGCAAAAAACGCGATCGTCGAAGCCATCGGCTTACTGGAAGCGCACCAAAAAGCCGGTCGGCTCATTGAAAATGATTTCAGGGATTGGGCCATTCGATTTGGAAAAGGCGGCTATCTTGCGCGTTATAGCGTTTTGATTTAACATTTATAATATTCACAATACTTAAACCAGTTCTATATATCCGTGATGGAAACTGAATCGAGGGCAGTTGTTATAGCAGATTCGAGCAAATCAAAAGTTCTCGCTTTTGACTTTTTTAAAAACGTTTTCATCTTCGATCACTGCATCTCTATGGGGTTGAAGTCAGGAGAATAGGGCGGCAGGAATAACACCGTTGCTCCTTTTTCCAGGATCGGGTCGATAATGCCGTCCACTTTGTGCGAAGATAGATTGTCCATCACCACAATATCGCCGCTGGAAAGCATTGGAGCCAGGCAGTCTGCAATATAAACCTTGAAAAAATCACCGTTGAGTGTGCCGCTAAAAACAAGTGGAGCCATTTCACCGCTCATCCGCAGCGAGGATAGGATGGACGGTCTTTTGAAGCGTACATCGGCACATGGTCCTTGACTCTTTCTCCTCTTTTGGCGCGTCCATACAACCGGGTCATTCCAATGTTGATGCTGCTCTCGTCAATAAAGACCAGTTTTGAGATATCAAGACCTGTGACCTTTTCAAGCCACTCTTTTCTTGATGCCATAACATCAGGACGGTTCTGGTTTTCCGGGAAGAGTGTCTTTTTTTTAGAGGTAACTCAAGTTTATTGTTGATGGTGCGACAAAGTGCGGACACGCAGACCGGAAGTGACAATTCCTCTTTCAAATCCTCTAAAGTAATATCTGGTTGTTCCTCAATTTTTCTTTCTATTTTTTCTAGCATTTCATCGGTTAGCATCGGCTTTCTGCCATTGTTCAAAGGTTTATGGTCAATGCTGCCAGTTTCTTTATACAGTTTGATAATGTTGTAGACCGAAGCAATGCAAGGCAACTCAAAATGTTCAAGAATAACACTTGCGGACAGGCCTTTTTTATGCTTGATAATAATTTTTTCGCGTATTTCCCTTGAAAGTGCGGCTGGCATGATATATCTCCTTACATTTTATGGATAGATTATGTCTATCAATAGATGTTTTGTCAAACCGCTATAGCGGGGTACGGTTTGGTTTTTAAGCGCCGACGGGCACCATCGTATTGCACGAAGTCATCCGCACGGTGCGTGTGCGCCTCAACGAGCAGGGGCTACAGGCTCCCGGCGCTGAACCGGACAGGGGGCGGGAACATGGCGCGGTGCGCGTGGAAAGCGAACGATGACAGACACCAACAACGACGGAGCGGTCCTGGGCCGCGGGGCTTTGCCCTCACTCAATGAATCACTGAAAGCACCGGTCGGCGAAGTCAGGGAAAAAACGAACGTTAAAAAGCTTACAGTGTTGGCGATGGTGATCTGCTCATTCCTGTTCGCCCTGGTTGCCATGATGCTGTGGACAAAAACACGGCCAGTGTCGGACGCAAGACAAAACGCCGCTGTACCGGAGATACCGGGATACACGCAAAAAAACGTGGATGTCGAGAGTGACAGCATCGACGACGCGAAGGCAAAAATCCGCCGTGCGGAAGAGGAGAAAGCCGCGCGCGAGGCCAAGATACAGGCGGAACTTGACGAAATGGCGCGAAAAGCCCGCGAGGATGAAGAAGCGCGGCGCAGACTCCTTGCTCCAGCTCGCGCTCCCGCCTCGGCGCCAGCGACCGCGATTGCGGAAACCCCGGAAGCCCTGGCCATGCGCTCAAACGTCCTGTTGCCGGTAACAGGTTCCCCGTCACGCGGGGGAAACGAGCGTGGAAGCGGGGCGTCTTCCGGGTCGTCTTCGCCTGGAGGAGTATAGCAGTTTGACAAAAATTACATTATTTAATATAATACATACTCAATCAAGCATTGCGGATATGTTAGATAATTTTTTCTCAAGCTGCTATAGTCGTCCACCAAGACTTTCGCCGTCAGAGGAGGCAAACCCGGCACTGTAACCTGATCCGGAGGAGGAACTGACGCCAACCGCCCGCATTCGGGCGTCGACCTCGCGCCGACGCTGTTCTTCTTTATTTATAGCAGCTTGAGAAAAATTATCTAACATATACGCAATGCTTGATTGAGTATGTATTATATTAAATAATGTAATTTTTATCAAACTGCTATACAGCAAAGCGGACGCCTGAACCCGGCACTGGCGCGAACGGTCGAGGACATTGCCGATTGGGAGCATGAGATGGTGGCGCTGGCGCAAAAAGCGGACTTCGTGCGCTTTTTCGAGCTGGCCGTCGAGCACCATCTCAACGTCGTCACCGTGGGCGGTACGGGGTCGGGGAAAACCACGTTTTCCAAATGCCTGATCGACCTGTACCCGACGCACCGGCGACTGTTCACCATCGAGGACGCGCACGAACTCACGACGCCGAAGCATCCCAACTCGGTGCACCTCTTTTTCTCGCCGACCATCAGCGCCAAAAGCGTGATGGCAAGCTGTATGCGGATGAAGCCAGACCACATTTTCATTACCGAACTGCGCGGCGATGAGTCCTGGGACTATTTGATGGCCTTGAAGAGTGGACACAGCGGTTCTGTGATCTCCATTCATGCCAACGATTGCCGGGGCGCGCTTTACAAGATCGGCAGCTACATCAAACAGTCCGAAGTCGGGAAAACGCTGGATTTCGCCTACATCATGCAGGAAGTGATGACGACGATTGATGTAGTCTCGTCTACTTCGAGAAAACACGCCTGATCGAGCTTTTTTACGACCCCGTTCATAAACTGAAACTGTTGAGAGGCGATGCAACCACGTGAAAAGATCAAAATTTCCGCGCCTACTCGACAGAGAGCACAAGCCGCTTGCCCAAGGCGCTGATAGCGCGATCAAGCGCTTTCAGCGTCGGCCAGTGGCGCGGATTTTCGAGGCGTTGTGCGGCAGGCCAGGACGTATCGAGGGAACGCGCCAAATTGGCAATACTGGTATCGCCTCGCGCCTTTTTGACCAGCAACGCGGCTTGCGTTTTGGCGTCCGGCGCGATATAGCTGGCGTCCGCCCGTCCGAGCGTCGGCTCCGTAATCACGTCGCCGTCCACCAGTTTTGCGTCCAGCATCAGGGACAGCACTTCAGAAGCGTTGAAGGCGGCTTCTTCCAGCGTATTGCCTTCGGTAAAGGTATCGGGCAGATCAACAAACTGGACAAAAAAGCCATTGTCTTGTTCCTCAAACAGGGCGGGGTAGCGAATTTCCATCATCATCTCCTCTTCTTACTTGAGCGTTACGCCGGCTTGACGGGCAATCGCCGCCAGAGTACCGGGCTTCATGTCTTGCGTTCCATGAACCGGGACAGAGACTTTTGCCCCGCCTTTGTTCAGGATGTGGTGACTGCCGCGAATGCTGTGGATTTCCCACCCGGCGGCGCGAAGTTTGGCAAGCACTGTTTTTCCGTTCATGGAACAATAGTATATCTCAAAAGGTATAGTCGCAAGTCCTTTTGCCAAACATTTAGTGCTTATCCGAAAATAATAGTATAATATCTCCGTAATTGAAATGTTATGCGGCAGCAACAGCGATAACGGAGGATTAGCGAATGGCGAGGACACATCCTTGGGAGATTTCCGACG
>JAITNL010000030.1 GCA_031290495.1 Accumulibacter sp. | reverse complement strand
GCCGCCAAAAAAAAGGAGGAACTGAACATGCTCGCGGAAAAAAATCCCCAGGTTGGCAAAGCCGTTGCCAAACTGATGGTGCTCTCGGAAGACGAACAGGCGCGGATGATCGCCGACTCGCGCGAAAAAATGCGGCGTGACATCAACGCGCAGCAACAGTTCAAGTCTCGCCAGGCCGAAGAGAAAGGCATGAAAAAGGGCTTGAAAAAGGGCCGGGAAGAAGGCCGGGAAGAAGGCCGGGAAGAAGGCATGGAAAAAGCCATGTTGGAATTTGCCCGTGGAATGCTCAGAGCGGGGGATTCCGCAGCGAAAATTTCAGAAATCACCGGCATTTCTGTTCAGCAAATCCAGAAACTTCTGTTGCACTGACCGGGGCTTGAAAAGCCTCGCAAAGACCGTCAATCGGCAAGACCGTTGCCAAGCCGACGGCGTTTTCGGAAGTTGAACAAAAATGTCACTGTGATCACTCACCCCAAATCCTGCCGGAAACGGAAAAAATCGTCAGTCATCGTGTTCATCAGAATCAATTGCTCTCAGGTTTTTATGCCTTCTATTTTGATTTCTCTGGATTCGGTTGGGGACTTCCAGCACAAAAGCCATGGCTGTGCGAGTTGCTGGATTTTGCAGGGCAGATTGCATAGGAAAATTTTCCATGTTCAAACTTGTCATTGGTAATCGCAATTATTCCTCATGGAGTTTGCGTCCCTGGTTGGCGGCAACGCTGAAACGGCGTCAGGCGGTCAGCGCGGAAGCGAACTGACATCATGCCCCGGACATGCTGATTTTCTCGGTTGGCGGAGCGGTACGCGACGAACTGCTCGGTCTGCCGGTTCAGGATCGTGATTTCGTGGTCGTCGGCGCTTCGCCAGAAACGATGCTGGCGCTCGGCTTCCGTCCTGTCGGCAAGGATTTCCCCGTTTTTCTGCATCCCGTCACACACGAGGAATACGCGCTCGCCCGCACCGAACGCAAGGCCGGTCACGGCTACACGGGCTTTGTCTTTCACACCTCGCCGGAGGTCACGCTGGAAGAGGATCTGGCGCGCCGCGATCTGTCGATCAACGCCATCGCCCGTGCGCAAGACGGTACGCTGATCGATCCGTTCGGCGGCATCGCCGATCTCGAAGCGCGCGTTCTGCGCCACGTCGGCCCGGCTTTTGCCGAAGATCCAGTGCGTATTCTGCGCGTCGCGCGTTTTGCCGCGCGTTTTGGCGATTTTTCCATCGCGCCGGAAACGCTGGCGCTGATGCGGCAAATGGTCGAAAACGGCGAGGCCGATCACTTGGTCGCCGAGCGCGTCTGGCAGGAACTCGCGCGCGGACTGATGGAAGCCGCGCCTTCGCGGATGCTCCAGACGCTGCGCGAATGCGCCGCGCTGGGCCGCGTCCTGCCCGCGCTCGACCGGCTGTTCGGCGTCCCGCAACGCGCCGATTACCACCCCGAAATCGATACCGGAATACACGTGCTGATGGCGCTGGACTACGCGGCGTGCAAAGGTCTCGCCTTGCCGGTGCGTTTCGCCGTGCTGCTGCACGATCTGGGCAAGGGACTGACGCCGGCGGCCGATCTGCCGCGCCATTCCGGTCATGAGGCGCGCGGCGTCGCTCTGGTGGAAGCGACGTGCGCCTGCCTGAAAACGCCGGCGGAATGCCGCGATCTGGCGTTGCTGGTGGCGCGTCACCACGGCGACATCCGGCGCGGGCCGGAGATGCGCGCAGCGACGATCATGCGTCTGCTGGAAAAAACGGACGCCCTGCGCCGTCCGCAACGTTTCTTCCAGTTGCTGCAAGCCTGCGATTGCGATTTTCATGGCCGGCTCGGATGGGAAAATAAGCCCGCCCCTGCCCCGGAACTGTTTCCGTCGGCGCTGGCGGCAGCGCGGTCGGTCGATGCCGCCGCCATCGCGCGCGCTTGCGACAGTAAAGAGGATATTCCCGGACGTTTGCACGCGGCGCGCGCGGCAGCCGTGGCGGCCAGGTTGGGGAACGGCGAGTGAGGCGCTGCCGTGGGCGCGCGCTCCCAGGCGATACGCCGCCTGGCTTTATTTTCAATCCTCCGCCATTTGCGTTCAACGCAAAATTTTCCGATGGATCAAGGTGCCAGTCAGGTTCGACTTCAGCAAAACAAACAACGCTTGATCTGCCTCCCGCGCGCCCCATTGACCTGCGCCGGTCAGGAATCAATTCACCTGGAAGCGCGTATCTTTCGCGCTAATCGGATTCGGAGGCAAAGATGCTGCCCAGCTTGTCCATGCGTTCCAGCGCCGTACCGCAACCGCGCGCCACGCAGGTCAGCGGTTCCTCGGCGACGATCACCGGCAGGCCGGTTTCTTCCTCCAACAGGCGGTCGAGATCGCGCAGCAACGCGCCGCCGCCGGTCAGGATCATGCCCTTGTCGGCAATATCGCCGCCCAGTTCGGGCGGCGTTTTTTCCAATGCGGATTTGACCGCCGAGACGATGCTGTTGAGCGGTTCGGTCAGCGCTTCGAGAATTTCGTTCGACGAGATCGTGAACTTGCGCGGAATGCCTTCGGCCTTGTTGATGCCCTTGACTTCCATGTCACGCACCTCGGCGCCCGGAAAGGCGGAACCGATTCCCTTCTTGATGTTTTCGGCGGTGTTTTCGCCAATCAACATGCCGTAGTTGCGGCTGATGTAGTTGATGATCGCCTCGTCGAGCCGGTCGCCGCCAACGCGCACCGAACCGGCATAAACCATGCCGCCGAGCGAGATGACGCCGACTTCGGTGGTGCCGCCGCCGATGTCGACGATCATCGAGCCGGTCGGTTCGGACACCGGCAGACCAGCGCCGATCGCCGCCGCCATTGGTTCCTCGATCAGGAACACGTGGCTGGCGCCCGCGCCAATCGCCGATTCGCGGATCGCGCGGCGCTCCACCTGGGTCGATCCCGACGGCACACAGATGATGATGCGCGGGCTGGGCGAGAATAAGCGTGAACTGATCACCTTGCGGATGAATTGCTTGAGCATCTGCTCGGTGACGGTGAAATCGGCGATCACGCCGTCTTTCATCGGGCGGATGACGGTGATCGCGCCCGGCACTTTGCCGAGCATCTCCTTGGCGTTCTTGCCGACGGCCTGGATCGTCTTGCGGGCGTTGGGACCGCCCTCCATGCGTATCGCAACGACTGAAGGTTCGTCCAGAACGATCCCCTTGCCGCGCACGTAAATCAAGGTATTGGCAGTGCCGAGGTCGATCGCCAGATCGTTGGAAAAGTAACTGCGAAAATTTTTGAACATGCGTTTCTATCCGTTTGGAAAAGTCCGGAGGCTACGGACAACAAAGCGTTTATGATACCTTATAAGGCTTCTCGATTTTACATCCTGTTGATTTATCATCCATGTCACTCACTCTGCAACAAGTCCGGCGAATTGCGGAACTCGCCCGCATCGAAATCAGCGACGCCGAGGCGGAAAACACGCTCGGCCACCTGAACAGAATATTTTCCCTGATCGAGGAAATGCAGGCCGTCGATACGCGCGGCGTCGAGCCGATGGCGCACGCGCAGGATCTGGCGCAGCGCTTGCGTGAGGACAGCGTCACCGAAACGAATCGCCGGGCGTCCTATCAGGCCGTCGCGCCCGAAACCGAGGCGGGCCTTTACCTGGTGCCCAGGGTGATCGAATAACGGCAAGGAGGGGAGAACGCGGACACGGCATTTTTCCGTACCGCCGCTCTGCAACGGACATGATCGACAAAACGCTCAAACAAGTATCGCACGCCCTGGCGGCCAAGGACATCTCGTCGGTCGAACTCGCCCGGCTGTATCTGGACCGCATCGAAAAAATCAATCCGCAAATCAACGCCTATATCACCGTCGACCGGGAGAAAACCCTGGCACAGGCTTTGGCCGCCGACCAGAAACGCGCGGCGGGCGAGGCCGGGCCGCTGACCGGCGTGCCGCTGGCGCACAAGGACATCTTCTGCGCCGAGGGCTGGCTGACGACCTGCGGCTCAAGGATGCTCGGCAATTTCGTCAGCCCCTACGACGCTACGGTGATCGAACGCTGCAACGCCGCCGGCGCGGTGATCCTCGGCAAGACCAACATGGACGAATTTGCCATGGGCTCGTCGACCGAGACATCGTACTTTGGCCCGGTGCGCAATCCCTGGGA
>JAITNL010000020.1 GCA_031290495.1 Accumulibacter sp. | reverse complement strand
CCGACGCCTATTGAACGGCGTCACTCAGAGGTCGGATATACGGATGCAGTCGCACCACTTCTTGCCTTCGCTTTTTCTCTTGCAAAACAGGAGGCGTCCATATATGGATAAGCCGCGCCAGCGGCTTATCCAACCTACGTCTCTGTTTTGACTATCACCTTTTAAGTTCGCTTTAAGTTTTCCTCCGCCAGAATGTTTCCACGCGCCAGGCATGTGTCTGGCGTGATTACGTACTGGAGACCGATCATGAAGATTCAAATGTTGAAGAAAACACTGATGGCAGCCGCGCTGACGGCGGCGTTGAGCGGCACTTATTCGATCACCGCTCGCCAGGGTTTGTGGGAGAGCCACGCGGTGACGCCAGCGTCGGCCACGGTGCTGTCAACTGCCCGCGCAGCCTTGCCCGACATGAGCGAGATCGTCGCCCGCAACAGTCCGGCGGTGGTCAATATCGCCGTGTCCGGAAAGGTGCGGGCGCAGCAGCTTCCCGATTTTCCGGGCATCGATCCGAACGATCCGTTCTACGAGTTTTTCCGTCACTTCCGGATTCCGCAGCAGCGCGGCGAACAGCAGGTGCGCGGGCAGGGATCGGGCTTCATCGTGCGCGAAAACGGCGTCATTCTGACCAACGCGCACGTAATCAACGACGCCGACGAAGTCACCGTACGCTTGAGCGACAAACGCGAATTCAAGGCCAAAGTGCTGGGGGCCGACAAGGCCAGCGACGTGGCGGTGTTGAAGATCGAGGCGCGCAATCTGCCGACGGTAACGATCGGCAATTCGGCCAATACGCGCGTCGGCGAATGGGTGCTGGCGATCGGTTCGCCCTACGGCTTTGAAAGCAGCGCCACCGCCGGCATCGTCTCGGCCAAGTCGCGCTCGCTTCCAGACGACAACTATGTGCCGTTCATCCAGACCGACGTGGCGGTCAATCCCGGCAATTCGGGCGGTCCGCTGTTCAATATGAACGGCGAGGTAATCGGCATCAATTCACAGATCTACAGCCGCACCGGCGGCTATCAGGGTTTGTCCTTCGCCATCCCGATCGACGTGGCGGTGTCCATCCAGGACCAGATTCTCAAGCACGGCAAGGTGCAGCGCGGTCGTCTGGGCGTCTCGATCCAGGCCGTCGACCAGTCGCTGGCCGAGTCGTTCGGCCTCTCCAAACCGACCGGCGCGCTGATCAGTTCGGTCGAGAAAGGCAGCCCGGCGGCGCAGGCCGGACTCGAACCAGGCGACGTGATTCTGTCGGTCAATGGCAAGGAAATCGAGTCGTCGAACGAGTTGCCGCCGGTTATCGCCGGCATCGTTCCGGGCGATTCGGCCAGGCTGCAAATCTGGCGCAAGGGCGGAACGCGCAAAATCGACGTCAAGGTCGGCGGCACCACGCTGGAAAAAACCGCCAACGCCGACGAGAAAGACGCCGGGCCGGACAAGCTGGGTCTCGCCTTGCGGCCGCTGCGCCCCGAAGAGAGCCGTCAGCTCGACGGCAGAATCGGTCTTCTGGTTGAAAACGCTTCTGGCGCTGCGGCGCGCGCCGGTATTCGTCCGGGCGACGTTGTGCTGTCGGTCAACGGCGAGGCGGTGAGTTCAACCGGGCAGCTGCGGGCGCTGCTGGCGAAAGCGTCGAAACGGGTCGCCCTGTTGATTCAACGGGGTGAGGCCACGTTGTTCGTTCCCGTCGATCTGGGCTGATTGGCTCTGGGCTGATTGGCCGGAGCAAAAAAACAGCGGCAGACATTCGCTCTGCCGCTGCCCTGAATCCTGCGATCAAGCGGCGAAGTTCTTCTCGGCGAAGCTCCAGTTGGCGAGCTTGTCCAGGAACACTTCGACGAACTTCGCGCGCTGGTTGCGATAGTCGACGTAATACGCGTGTTCCCACACGTCGATGCACAGCAACGCCGTGTCGCCGGTGGTCAGCGGTGTTCCGGCGGCGCCCATGTTGACGATGTCGACCGATTGGCCGGTCTTTTTGACCAGCCAGGTCCACCCGGAACCGAAATTACCGACCGCGGAAGTCTGAAAAGCCTTCCTGAACGCGTCGAACGAACCCCATTTCTTGTCGATCGCCGCCGCCAGCGCGCCGCTGGGCGCGCCGCCGCCGTTCGGCTTCAGGCCATTCCAGAAGAACGTATGGTTCCACACTTGGGCGGCGTTGTTGTACACCCCGCCGCCCGCTTTTTTGACGATGGCTTCCAGTTCCAGGTTCTCGTATTCAGTCCCCTTGATCAGATTGTTCAGGTTGGCGACGTAAGACTGGTGATGCTTGCCGTAGTGGTACTCGATCGTTTCTTTTGAAATGGACGGCGCCAGCGCGTCCTGCGCGAAAGGCAGCTGCGGTAATTGATGTTCCATCGTGTTTCCTTTGTCGAGTTGAAAAATTAAAAGAAGAGTGTTTTCTGTTTTGTCGCGTTGGCGAGAACCGCCGGTGATTTACCGCGTCCGTTCAAGATTGATGAATCCGGGTGATTTGAGCCTCCGCCCGTCCCGCATGGAAAGAGACAGTGACGGCGTCGTTTGGTTCCAGCATTCGACTGTCTCTGATGATACAACCTTCGCTGTCGCGCACGACGGCGTAGCCGCGCGCCATGACTTCGCGTGGATTGAGATGCGCCAGACTGGCGTCGAGACGCGCCAGCAGGGCTGTTTTCCGGCCATGCTCGGACAACCAGGCGTTGCGCATCCGGTCGCCGAGCCTTTCCAGACGCGCCAGCCGCGTTTGCGTCTCGGGACGCGCCAGACGCAGACGCTGGCCGATCCGCGCCAGATCGGCCTGCCCAAGCGCGCCGGTCTGACGCAGTGCCGCCGCCAGCCGGTGTCGCAGCGCGTCGAGCTGTTCGCGCTGCCGGGCAAGACGCTGGCCGGGGTGAATCAGGCGGCGCGCCAGCAAGTCCAGACGTTGCCCGCAAGTTTCCAGGCACCGCTCGAAGCGCTGGGTCAGCGCCTTGCGCAGATCGGACAAGCGCCCCAGCAAAACGACGCTTTCAGGCGCGGCGAGTTCGGCGGCGGCGGTCGGCGTCGCGGCGCGCCGGTCGGCCGCGAAGTCAGCGATGGTGACGTCGGTTTCGTGCCCGACGCCGGCGACGACCGGTATCCGGCAAGCGCGGATGGCGCGTGCCACGGCTTCGTCGTTGAACGCCCAGAGGTCCTCCAGACTGCCGCCGCCCCGGCACAGAATGAGCGCGTCACATTCGCGTCGACGGCTGGCGATTTCAAGCGCGGCAGCGATTTGCGCGGGCGCGTCCGCGCCCTGCACCAGGGTGGGATAGACCACGATTTCAAGATACGGCGCGCGGCGTTGCAGCGTACTCAGCACATCGCGCAAGGCCGCCGCCTGCAAGGACGTTACGACGCCGAGCCGCCGTGGAAACGCCGGCAGCGGACGTTTGCACTCGCTGGCGAACAATCCCTCGCGTTCCAGTTTTTCCTTGAGCCGCGCGAACTGCTCGTAAAGATTGCCGACCCCCGCCTGGCGGACGGTTTCCACGTTCAGTTGAAAATCGCCGCGCGCCTCATAGAGCGTGACCAGCACGCGCGCCTCGACGCGCTGTCCGTTTCCCAGACGCCATCCGAGCAGCTGCACGCGATTGCGGAACATTACGCAGCGCGCCTGCGCCGAATCGTCCTTCAACGAGAAATAAGCGTGCCCCGAAGCGGCGATTGTCAGATTGGAAATTTCGCCGGCGACCCAGCACAGCGGAAACGCGCTTTCGAGCCGCTCGCGCGCCAGACGGTTGAGCAGCGCAACGCTCAGGATGGGGGAAAGCGCCGTAAAGTTTGCGCTGGAAGCGATGAGATCGGTCACCCGCTGATTTTACCCGCTTGTCAAATTATGCACATCTTGACGGCATTTCAGGACAGACCTTCACGCAAAGCCTGTCATACCAAGGGGTTGTTTTGCAAGTCGTTGATTACAAACAAAAACATGTTTGTGCCTCTTTTTTTTGCAAAGTATCGAAAAGCCTTTGTTCAAGCAGGGTTACGCGCGTTTCACAAAGATGATCCACAAAGTTATCCCCAGATTTTGTGGACAAAGACGCTTTGGGTTTGGCGATAGTCAAGATAACGGCAGAAAACCGTGGACAAGCCAGACTACGCCGCCGCGCGGCTTGTCCAAACGAGCGCCTACCCTGAATTTTCCTTCTCCCCTTGCGGGAGAAGGTGCCCCGGCAGATACTGTGATTGCCCGTCAACCCCCCAGATGCAATTCTGGTCTGAAAGGCACCCCGGACTTGAGGACGCCGAAGGCGACATGGATGAGTTTTCGCATCATGGCGCCGATGATGAGCATCGGGGGTTTGCCTGTTGCCGCCAGCCGTTGGCGGAACGACGCCCCCCACGAGGTTTTGTACAGGGTAGTCATGGCGGGCATATAGAGCGTTTTGCGCAAAAAAGGATGGCCGATCTTCGAGAACCGTGGTTTGGCATGGACGCTGCTGCCGGATTCATGCTGTCGGGGGTCGAGTCCGGCAAAGGCG
>JAITNL010000214.1 GCA_031290495.1 Accumulibacter sp. | reverse complement strand
ACGACCCCAACCGCAACGTAATCATCGAAACGCTGACGCACAACGGCCAGCGCACGATCATGGCGCAGCGTTTCATCCCCGAAATCGTCGACGGCGACAAACGCATCCTGACCATCGGCGATGATGTTGCGCCATATTGCCTCGCGCGCATCCCGATGGCCGGCGAGACGCGCGGCAATCTGGCCGTCGGCGGGCGCGGCGAGGCAAGACCGCTGACCCCCCGCGACCGCGAGATCGCCGAGGCGCTGGCGCCGGTATTCGCCGCGCGCGGAATGCTTTTCGTCGGCATCGACGTGATTGGCGACTGGCTGACCGAAATCAACGTCACCAGCCCGACCTGCATGGTCGAAATCCAGCGGCAGACCGGTTTTGACGCCGCCGCGCTGTTTATTCGCAAGGTTGAGGAAGTCTGCAAGACCGCGCCGCAAGGCGGAACGCCTGCTCCCGATCCGTCGTGAAACGTTTCATTCTTGTTGTTCTTCTGTCGCTGTTGCTGTCCGCTTGCAATCGGTACGCGCCGCATCATCAGGAATCTTTCGTTTTCGGCACCCGCGTCGAGATTCTCGTGGCCGGCGCCGACGAAACCAAGGCGCGTCCGGCGGTATCGGCCGTGCTGCGTGAATTTGACCGTCTGCATCGCGCCTACCACGCATGGCGTCCGTCGCCGCTCACCGATCTCAACACCGCGCTGGCCGCGGGGAAAACGCTGGATGTCGACAGTGAAATGGCGGCTCTGCTGGCCGACGCGCAACGCTTCTCCGCGCTGGGCGATGGTTTGTTCGATCCCGGCATCGGTTATCTGATCAGCGTCTGGGGTTTTCATTCCGACACGTTCGAGGCCGTCCTGCCAGATCCCGCGCTGCTGGCCGATTGGCGGGAAAACCGCGTCGGCATCGCCGAGCTTCAAATCGACGGACAGCGCGTCGGCAGCAGCTCGCGCCGCGTCGCCGTCGATCTCGGCGGCTTCCTGAAAGGCTGCGCGCTGGACCGCGCCGCGGCGATCCTGCGCGCGCATGGTGTGGACAACGCGCTGATCAACATCGGCGGCAACATCATGGCGCTCGGCAGCAAGAACGGCGAACCCTGGCGCGTCGGCATCCAGCATCCGCGTCGACCGGGGCCGCTGGCGACGCTGAAGCTGTACGACGGCGAAGCGATCGGCACGTCCGGCGACTATCAGCGTTTTTTTGAACTTGACGGCAAGCGCTACTGCCACCTGCTCGACCCGCGCAGCGGCGAACCGGTAACGCATACGCAAGCGCTGACCGTGCTGATTTCGCCGCGTCCCGACGCCGGCGCGCTGTCCGACATGGCGACCAAACCGCTGTTCATCGTCGGCGACAGCTGGCCTGAATTGGCCGTGAAGCTCGGCATCGACCAGGTACTTCGAGTAGACGCCGACGGCAACATCGCCGTCAGCCCGAAAATGCGCGAGCGGATTAAATTTGTCGATGAACCGGGCTAAAGGGCAAAATTCGACGGTGAGCGCGATACAGCTAAAAACTCGCGGTGGACGATGGCTGAAACACCGGTTCCGGCTTGAGTTTGACGCCAAATTTTTCGCTCACATCACGCTGTACGGCGCGCGTCAGGGCGAGCACGTCAGCGCCGGTCGCGCCGCCGTGATTGACCAGCACCAGCGCCTGTTTTTCGTACATGCCGACCGGCCCCAGGTCGCGGCCTTTCCAGCCGGTCTGCTCGATCAGCCAGGCGGCGGCGAGTTTGACGCGGTCATCCGGCTGTGGGTAGAGCTTGATCTCCGGATGCGCCGCGCGCAGACGTTCGGCGGTCACGGCTTCGACCAAAGGATTATGGAAAAAACTTCCGGCGTTGGGAAATCGCGCCGGATCGGGCAGCTTGCGCCGACGCACCGCGATGACCGCGTTGGCGATTTGCCGGGCGTCGGGCCGCGCGATTCCGCGCGCGTCCAAATCTCCGGCAAGCTCGGCGTAATCGGCGATGGCTTGCCAGCGTTTCGGCAGGCGGAAAGTCACTTCGGTGATGACGAAACGCCCGTCCAGATGCCAGCCTTCCTGCTTGAACACGCTGTCGCGGTAGTCAAAACGGCAGGCAGCGCGGTCGAAACGCACACTCTCGCCAGTACGCATGTCGAAAGCGGACAGCGAATGGAAACGTTCGGCCACTTCCAGTCCATAAGCGCCGATGTTCTGGATCGGCGCCGCGCCAACCGTACCGGGAATCAGCGCGAGATTCTCCAGTCCCGGCCAGCCCCGCGCCAGCGTCCATTGCACGAAGTCATGCCAGTTCTCGCCAGCCCCGGCGCGCACGTACCAGGCGTCGGCGTCTTCGTCGGCCAAGGCCCGGCTGGAAATCGCCATGTGCAGCACGAGACCGTCGAAATCGCCAGTCAGCACCAGGTTGCTGCCGCTACCGAGGACGAAGCGGCGTGGGGCAAGCGCATACCTGTCGACCAGCGCCGTCAATTGCTTCGCCGAAGTGATTCGCGCATACAGCGCCGCGCGGCTGGGCAAGGCCAAGGTATTGCTGGCGGCGAGGGAAAAACCGGAAAGCAGGTCAGTCGTTGTCGGCATAGAACCATCTTTCGGTTATTTCTCTTTTCACGGCTAACCCTTAACGAAGCGCCATGTAGCGCGCAAAAAGACGCGGGGCCAGGGAGCGCAGTTTTAATCGCCGCTCGACGACGATCGGCGACAAACCGCTGCGTTCGCCGGTCAGGAGGCTGACGAGCAGCATGGCGCAACGCGCCGGGAGCGACGGATGGGGATCGATTGGGCGGAAATGTTCGAGCAGTTCGCTGTGTTCGACGAGCAGCCAGGCGGGAAACCAGGCGGAACTGCCGCTTTCGTCGTCGGATTCGAACCCGGAGGTGAACGCGCCGTACAGATGACGAACGGCATCCGGCGCGGCGCGAGACAGCACCGAGTCGAGCAAGGATGGCGCGATCCAGGCAAGTTCGGCGGAAAGCGGCCAATATTCCGCAGGGCTGTTTTCACGCCAGGCGATTTCCGTCATCCAGGACAAGGGTTCGGGAATCCTTCGCCAGGACGGAATGCGCTCGATAGCGGTGTGGGCGGCGGCGAGATCGTTACCGCGCAGGAAAAGCGCGCCCGCATAAGTGAGCGCGTGCTCACGCTGGAAGGTGCGGGCAGCGGCGCTGGCGGCCAAGCTCTTGAACAGAGGTTCGAGCCAGCGCGGCGCGGCATCATCGCCCAGCAATCGGCACAGCGCCGGCAGCAGTTGCGCGTCGATATGCGTGAGCCAGGCAGCGATTCGCGCCGGCGACGCATCGTGAACATCCGCGGGCAGATCCGCCGTGATCAAGTCGAAATCGGCGAGACTGTAATCGTTTGGATACTCCGCCCGCAATCCGTCGATGGCTTGGCGCAGCGCGTTGCCATCTCGCCGCCGCAAGGCGTCGACGGCTTCGTTGCGCAGTTGCGTATCGCGCGAATCCCGAAACAGGTCGAGTTGCATTGTCTTTTCTACAGCACCGGCGCCAGTCAGCGCTCGGCCTCGGCGCGCACGTACCAGGCGTCGGTATCCTCGCCAACCAGGCTTCGATCGGGAATCGCCATGTGCAGCACCAGGCCGTCGAAGTCACCGGTCAACACCAGGAAGTTGAATGAAGCAAGGGAAATGTTTTCCTGTCTTTTCAAGGCGCAATCCCAATCATCACCAATGGCACGGAAGGAACGCCGCGCCCATTGCGAATGACGTTGTAAAGTTCGCCTTCAAAATATCCCGGTCCGGACGACATGCCGGTCTGTAATGATTTCATCGGCAAAATTTCAATTCCAACATCAATTTCGTCACGAACATAGAAAGCCAGATGCTTGACGAATAAATCGTACGCGACAAAAGCGTACTTTCCGAACTGTACTTCCATGGCAACTCTGTCTTTCACGAAATCCGTCTGGTTGTAGCTGAAAATAGCCTGCTCTCCGGCAGCTTCAATCCGCTTCTTCTGCTCCTCTGGTGGGAGCGACATGGTATTGCGGATTAATCGTTCATCGCGTGTTACCCAGTACGAAACCCTGCTCTCTTTCCAATTTTTTGATTGCAACAAATTGGAAAACATTTTATTCATTTCAATGGGACTGAATTTCAGTTCTCCTTGCATACGGGCTTCTTTACTGATTTTTGTCTGGCATATTTTCGCATCCACCGCGGCGATTACCTCTTCGACTTCCTGCCAAAGTTTTTTCTTATGTACCAGCAGGTATTCCAGACCGTTCAGGTGTGAATACGTTTCGACAATTTTCAATATTTTCTCCAATGATTGGCTGCACTTCCTGGAAGTCAGAATGGCTTTTCAGTAGTCTCGTCGAATAGTCGTGTGGTCAGTGATCTATTTGCATTCTGGGGATCGTAGACTGGACGGCCCATGGGTCTGGATTTGAGCAAGCCTGTTGTGGATTGAGCAATCCTGCTTTGGGCGATTGCGCAGTATTCAGAGGACAACTCCGACCCGGCAGCGCGACGGTTGTGTTTAAGTCCGGCAATCAACGCTGAACCGACACCGGCAAACGGATCCAGTATCCAATCGCCTTTTCGGGTCATCGAAAGCACCAATCGTTCCACCAGCTCGATTGGAAACTGGCACGGGTGGATGGTTTTTTCGACGTGATTGTTTTTCACATTTGGAATCACCCATACATCACCCGGGTTCTTGCCCAACGGGTTGCATGAGTATTGCCCGGCTTTGGGTCCCTTGAAATATTTTTTTTCCGGATATTTTTGCGGCACCCGGATCGGATCAAGATCGAACAGATACTGGTCGGTCTTGGTAAACCACAAAATGGTTTCGTGCCGTCCCGATAGTCTGCGCGAACAGTGCAAGCCATGCTCGAAGTGCCAAACGATACGGTTGCGCAGTTTTAACCCACGGTTGGAAAAAGACGGATAAAGCGCAATATCCAGTGGCACGATAGCGCCCTCATGAACATAGTTTCCTACCTGCCAGCAAATACTTCCCTCTGGATGGAGAGCACGAATACATTCGCCGATGACCCTATCCTGCCACTGAAGATATTTGTCCAGCGAATTTTTGCGCTCGTAAGATTTGCCGAGGTTATACGGCGGCGAAGTCACCACCAATTGCATACTTCCGTCGGGAATCGCCGAAAGAAGTTCGAGACAATCTCCCTCAAACAGAACAACTTGTTCTCGCAAGGAAAAAACCGGGGAAATGGAAAATGATGACATCTGCTGACTCAATCAGAATAACCGGATACGGAGAGCATGTAGCTACATTCTAATGGTTTGGCCTGTCATTTACAGCACAGGCGCCAGCCAGCGCTCGGCCTCGGCGACATCGAGGCCGTTGCGCGCCGCCCAATCCTCCAATTGATCGCGCCCGATCTTGCCGACGGCGAAATACCGCGCTTGCGGATGCGCGAGGTAGAAACCGGAAACCGAGGCGGCCGGGAGCATGGCGAAGGATTCGGTCAGGGTCATGTCGGCGTTGGCCGGCGCGTCGAGCAGCGCGAACAGCGGTCCCTTGGCGATATGGTCGGGGCAGGCCGGGTAGCCAGGCGCGGGGCGGATGCCGCGATAGCGCTCGCGGATCAGCGCGTCCCTGTCCAGCCGCTCGTCGGCGGCGTACCCCCAATAGTTAGCGCGCACTTCGCGGTGCAGCCATTCGGCGCAAGCCTCGGCCAGACGATCGGCGAGCGATTTGAGCAGGATCGCGTGATAGTCGTCGTGCGCGGCCGCGAACTCGGCCAGTTTTTTCTCGATGCCGATACCGGCGGTGACGGCGAAAACGCCAATCCAGTCGGGAACGCTCTTTTCGGCCACGAAATCGGTCAGACAATAATGCGGTTTACCGGCGGGACCTTCTTGCTGCTGGCGCAGGTTATGCCAGACCATTTGCACGCACTGGCGCGTCTCGTCGGCGTAGATTTCGATGTCGTCGCCCACGGCATTGGCGGGATAAAGGCCGAACACGGCGTTCGCCGTCAGCCATTTTTCGGCGACGATCTGGTCCAGCATGGCCTTGCCGTCGGCAAACACGGAGCGCGCCGTTTCGCCGACGACGGCATCGTCGAGAATCTTCGGGAAACCGCCGGCCAGATCCCAGGTCCGAAAGAATGGACTCCAGTCGATGTAGTCAGCCAGCGCCGCC
The DNA here is from genome assembly GCA_031290495.1 of Accumulibacter sp. Lineage (GTDB taxonomy): Bacteria > Pseudomonadota > Gammaproteobacteria > Burkholderiales > Rhodocyclaceae > Propionivibrio. Next base: position 2,873 of record JAITNL010000214.1, on the reverse strand, counting down.
AGGTCGACCTCGCGCAGCACGTGCAGGCCGGGCCGGGTCGGCGCGGCTGGCTGATAAGCCGGATCGGCGTTCCAGACGAAGCGCTTGGCGCGGGCGTCGGCCAGGCTCACCCGCGCGACGCTTTTCTTGCCTGCGTGCCGTTCGCGCACCCGCGCGTAGTCGGCGATGATTTCCTGCTTGTAACCGGCGGACTGATCGATCGACAGCAATTTGGTAACGACGCCGACGGCGCGCGAGGCGTCCGGCACATACACCACCGCGCCCGCGTAACTTGGCGCGATCTTGATCGCCGTATGCGCGCGGCTGGTGGTCGCGCCGCCGATGAGCAGGGGAAGGTCGAAGCCCTGGCGCTGCATTTCGGCGGCGACGTAGCTCATTTCCTCCAGCGACGGCGTGATCAGCCCCGACAGGCCGATCGCCTGCGCGCCATGCGCCTTCGCCGCGTGCAGAATCTTGTCGCACGGCACCATCACGCCGAGATCGACGATCTCGTAGCCGTTGCATCCGAGCACGACGCCGACGATGTTCTTGCCGATGTCGTGCACGTCGCCCTTGACCGTGGCCAGGATGACGCGGCCCTTGCTGGACGCGCCGGTGCGGCGTTTTTCCTCTTCGATATAAGGGATCAGATGCGCGACGGCCAGCTTCATCACGCGCGCCGATTTGACCACCTGCGGCAGGAACATCTTGCCCTCGCCGAAGCGGTCGCCGACGGCGTTCATGCCGTCCATCAGCGGCCCTTCGATGACCGACAGCGGCGGCTTGCCTGCCGCCGCCAGCGCGGCGCGGCACTCCTCGGTGTCGGCCACGACAAATTCGGTGATGCCCTTGACCAGCGCGTGCGCGAGCCGCGCTTCGACCGCCAGCGCGCGCCAGGTCAGATCGGGGCCGCTGCCCTTGGCCCGGCCTTCCTTCACTGTCTGCGCGAACTCGACGAGTTGCTCGCCGGCGTCGGGTGAGGTATTGAGCACGACCGCTTCGACTTTCGCGCGCAGCGCCGGATCGAGATCGTCGTAAATGCCGAGCATCCCGGCGTTGACGATGCCCATCGACAGTCCGGCCTTGACCGCGTGATAGAGAAAGACCGTGTGCATCGCCTCGCGCACCGGATCGTTGCCACGGAAGCTGAAAGAGACGTTCGACACGCCGCCGGAAATCCACGTGTGCGGCAAATGCTCGCCGAGCCAGCGGCAGGCGTCGATGAAATCGACGGCATAGTTATTGTGTTCTTCGATGCCGGTGGCGATCGCCAGAATCGCCGGGTCGAAAATGATGTCCACGGCCGGAAAACCGATGCCGGTGAGCAAGCGGTAAGCGCGCTCGCAGATCGCGGTTTTACGCGCGCACGTATCCGCCTGTCCATTTTCGTCGAAGGCCATGACGATCACCGCCGCGCCGTAGCGCCGGGTGAGGCGGGCGTGATGCAGAAATTCGGCCTCGCCATTCTTGAGCGAGATCGAATTGACGATGCCCTTGCCCTGAATGCACTTCAGCCCGGCTTCGATCACCTCCCACTTCGACGAGTCGAGCATCACCGGCACACGCGAGATGTCGGGTTCGGCGGCGATCAGCTTGAGGAAACGCGCCATCGCGGCGACCGAATCGAGCATCGCCTCGTCCATGTTGATGTCGATCACCTGCGCGCCGTTTTCCACCTGCTGACGCGCGACCGCCAGCGCGTCGTCGAAGCGGCCTTCGAGAATCATCCGCGCGAACGCGCGCGAGCCGGAGACGTTGGTGCGCTCGCCGACATTAACGAACAGGCTGTCGCGCCCGACCGTGAACGGCTCCAGCCCGGCAAGCCGGAGTCTGGGTTCGAGCCGGGGCCGCGGGCGCGGGCCGACGGGTTCGGCGGGTTCGGTACGCTGGGCCAGCGCCGCGACGGTCCACGCGATGGCGGCGATGTGCGCGGGCGTGGTGCCGCAGCAGCCGCCGACGATGTTGACCAGACGCTTCTCGACCCATTGGCCGATTTCGGCGGCGAGTTGTTCCGGCGTTTCGTCATAGCCGGTGGGCGCGAGCGGATTGGGCAACCCGGCGTTGGGGTGAGCCGAAACAAAGCAATCGCAGAGGTGGCAGAGCGCGGCGACGTGCTGTTTGAGTTCCTCCGCGCCGAGCGCGCAATTGAAGCCGAAGGACAGCGGGCGGGCGTGGGCAAGCGAATACCAGAACGCTTCCGCCGTCTGCCCGGAGAGCGTGCGCCCGGAAGCGTCGGTGATGGTGCCGGAAATCATCACCGGCAGGCGCTGGCCGCGTTCATCGAACAGGCGTTCGACCGCGAACACCGCCGCCTTGGCGTTGAGCGTGTCGAACACGGTTTCGATCAGCAGAATGTCCGCACCGCCATCGGCCAGCCCGCGCGCGGCGTCGAAATAATCGTCGGCGAGTGCGTCAAATTCGATGTTGCGATAGCCTGGATCGTTTACGTCGGGCGAAATCGACAAGGTGCGCGAGGTCGGCCCCAACACGCCCGCGCAGAAGCGCGGCTTGTCCGGCGTGCGGGCGCTGTATTCATCGCACAGTTCGCGCGCCAACCGGGCGGCGGCCACGTTCAACTCGTAGGCCAGATCGGAGAGGCCGTAATCGGACTGCGATACCCGCGTGGCGTTGAACGAACAGGTCTCAAGGATGTCGGCCCCGGCGTCGAGATAAGCGCGATGAATGCCGCCGACGACATCGGGCCGGGTAAGCACGAGCACATCGTTGTTGCCCTTGAGATCGCGCGGATGATCGGCAAAACGCGCGCCGCGATAGTCGGCCTCCCGCAACTTGTGCCGCTGGATCATCGTGCCCATCGCGCCGTCGAGGATGAGGATGCGTTGTTGCAACAGCGAAGTGAGTTCGGTGGTACGGTCGGGCTGCATAAAAAACCT
>JAITNL010000195.1 GCA_031290495.1 Accumulibacter sp. | reverse complement strand
GCGCTGTACGCCCAAATCTTCGGCAAACAAGAAAAAATCACCGACAAAATATTGGCGCTTATGACTATGCGCAACCAGTCGTTCACTACGATAGCCAACGTAAAATCTCAAAATCTTCTTAATGTGTAAATCAATGTCATTTACTACTATCACCACATCAGTCTGGATATGCCGTTTTTCGAGGAGAGACCGTAGGGGATGGCGCGGTGGTCTGTCTTCACGGATGGCGTGAGGTGGCCGCTGGGCAGCCCCCGGCCAAACGCGATTGCCCGGATTCACTGATGCCACGGCAAGGCACCGCGGGGCCTGTGTTATCATCTTAAGTTCCAATTTTTCCGGATGGCCGTGCTTTCCGTGCTGACTGTCGATCTTCATTCACATTCCCGTGTTTCAGACGGGTTATTGCCGCCGGTCGACTTGGCGCGGCGGGCGGCTGACAACGGCGTCGATCTGCTGGCGCTCACCGATCACGACGAAACCAGCGGACTGGCGGACGCCAGGGCGGTGGCCGAGTCGTCAGCGATACGTTTCATCGACGGGGTCGAAATTTCCATCGCGTGGGGCGGTCTTCAGGTGCATATCGTCGGGCTTGATTTCGACACGCGCGACGCGGCGCTGAACGCTGGTCTGGGATCCATCCGCGCCGGACGGGTCGCCAGGGCAAAACGCATGTCGGAGGAACTGGAAAAGTTCGGCCTTCCCGACTGTCTCGCTGGCGCGTCGCGCCACGCGGAAAATCCCAACCTGATTGGCCGTTCGCACTTCGCCCGCTACCTGGTGGAGATTGGCGTCTGCCGCGACATGCACAGCGTTTTCGAGTCCTTTCTCGTTCCCGGCAAGCCGGGCTATGTCACGCATCAATGGGCGACGCTCGCGGAAGCCGTCGGCTGGATTCTCGGCGCCGGCGGCGTCGCCGTCATCGCGCATCCGGGACGCTACAAGTTTTCGCGCCTGGAAACGCGCGCTCTGTTCGACGAATTCAAGGGACTTGGCGGACAGGCGATCGAGGTCATTTCCGGCAATTTTTCGCCGGAACATTTCGCCGGGTTTTCGCGTCTGGCGCTGGAATACGGGTTTCTCGCCTCGTGCGGTTCGGATTTTCACGGGCCGGAGGAAAGCCGCGTCGATGTCGGCAAAAACGTGCGTCTGCCCGATAAACTGACGCCGGTATGGACGGCTTTTCACTGAACCGCGTCATGTCCCGCTATCTTTCCATCCATCCCGACGATCCTCAGCCGCGTCTGCTGGCGCAGGCGGCGGAAGCGGTGCGCGATGGTGGCATCGTGGCCTTGCCGACCGATTCGTGCTACGCGCTCGGCTGCCGTCTGGGAGACAAAGACGCCGTCGAACGCATCCGCCGCGTTCGCGGCCTCGACGACCGCCATCACCTGACCCTGATGTGCCGCGACCTCTCGGAGATCGGCCAGTTCGCGCGTCTGGACAACATTCAATACCGTCTGCTCAAGGCCGCCACGCCAGGCAGTTACGTGTTCATTCTCGAAGGCACGAAAGAATTGCCAAGGCGCGTACTGCATCCCAAACGCAAAACGATCGGACTGCGCGTTCCGGATCACACAGTGGCGCTGGCGCTGCTCGCTGAATTGGGCGGGCCGTTGCTGACCACGACGCTGCTGTTGCCCGGCGACGAGACGCCGCTGACCGAAGCCTGGGAAATCCAGGAACGGCTGGAGGAGCTGATCGAACTGATCATCGACGGCGGCTATTGCGGCACGACGCCGACCACCGTCATCGACCTGACCAACATGCCGCCGGTGCTGGTGCGCGCCGGACGCGGGGCGCTCACCCCCTTCGGTCTGACGGAATGAGGATAAGGACGATAACGCGATGAATATTGCCGCGCTGATCCAGACGATTTCGATTGCGGCCTTGCCGATCGTTTTCGCCATCACCCTGCACGAAGCGGCGCATGGTTACGCCGCGCGGCATTTTGGCGACACCACGGCGTGGGAGGCGGGGCGCGTCAGCCTCAATCCGCTGCGCCATATCGATCCGGTCGGCACCCTGCTGATTCCCGGCTTGATTTTCGTAACCAGCTATATTGCCGCCGGGAGCGCCATGCTGTTCGGCTGGGCGAAGCCGGTGCCGGTGAATTTTGGCCGCTTGCGCAACCCGCGGCGCGACATGCTGTGGGTCGCCGCCGCCGGACCGGCGGCCAATCTGCTGATGACGTTCGGCTGGACGCTGCTGCTGAAGTTGACCGTGAGTCTGCCGGAAAACATGTACACGCAACCGCTCGAACGGATGAGCGTGACCGGAATCAACGTCAACCTGGTATTGATGGTGCTCAACCTGCTGCCGTTGCCGCCGCTCGACGGCGGGCGGATCGTCGTCAGCCTGTTGCCGTATCGCCTGGCGGAGCCGTTTTCCCGACTCGAACGCTGGGGCTTCCCGATTTTGTTGCTGCTGTTGTTTACCGGTATTCTCGACGCGATTATGTGGCCGCTCATCGCCGTGTGCAAGCGCCTGATTCTTATCCTTTTTCTTTGACCTGACATCATGTTCGCAGAACGCGTCCTTTCCGGTATGCGCCCCACCGGCAGCCTGCATCTTGGTCATTATCACGGGGTGCTCAAAAACTGGATCAAGCTCCAGAACGAGTATCCCTGCCTGTTCTTCGCCGCCGACTGGCACGCGCTGACCACGCAATACGACGATCCGCGCGGGATCGAGCAGGCGACGCGGGAGATGGTGATCGACTGGCTGGCCGCCGGCGTGGACCCGAAAAAAGCCACGCTGTTCATCCAGTCGCAGGTATTGGAACACGCCGAACTGCACCTGCTCTTTTCGATGTTGACGCCGCTCGGCTGGCTGGAGCGCGTGCCGACCTACAAGGATCAGCAGGAGAAGCTGTCGAACAAGGATTTGTCGACCTACGGCTTTCTCGGCTACCCGTTGCTGATGAGCGCGGACATCCTGATTTACCGCGCCGACAAGGTGCCGGTGGGCGAGGACCAGATTCCGCACGTCGAATTTACCCGCGAGCTGGCGCGCCGTTTCAATCATCTGTACGGACGCGAGCCGGGATTCGAGGAAAAGGCCAAGGAAGCGGTGCGCAAACTGGGCAGCCGCAACGCCCGTTCGTTCGAACAGTTGCGCACACGCTTCCAGCAGGACGGTGACGCTTCCGCCGTCGAACGCGCCCGCGCGCTGTTGCAGGAAGCGCAGAGCCTGTCGCAAACCGACCGCGAACGTCTGCTGGGCTACCTCGAAGGAACCGGCAAAACGATTCTCGTCGAACCTGGTTATCTGCTGACCGAGGCGTCGAAAATGCCCGGTCTCGACGGGCAGAAAATGTCCAAGTCGTACAACAACGCTATCGCCTTGCGCGAGGACGCCGCGTCGGTGACTCAGAAAATCAGGCGCATGCCGACCGATCCGGCGCGCGTGCGCCGGTCCGACCCCGGCGATCCCGACAAATGTCCGGTGTGGCCGTTGCATCAGGTCTATTCCGACGCCGAGTGCCGGGAGTGGGTGCGGGAAGGATGCCGCAGCGCCGGTATCGGTTGCCTCGACTGCAAACAGCCGGTGATCGACGGCATCCTCAAGGAACAGGCGCCGATGCGGGAACGCGCGCAGACTTATCTCGACAACCCCGCGCTGGTACGCGACATCATCGCCGACGGCAACGCCAGAGCCAGCGAACTGGCGCGCGAGACCATGCGCGACGTGCGCGCCGCGATGGGTCTGGGCTATCGGCAGGGGTCATGACCAGGGGCGTGAATCATCGCAATCATTCGGGGACGCCTGGATTTTGCGTCGAGTCCCCCCCACCTGACCGGCGGAGGGCGTTTTGATCGTGACCGAAAAAGACGAGGCGATGACCGAGGTGCCCGTTGCCGTTGCCGAACCGGTCGCCCGCATTTACGGGCAGCCGATGGCGCAGATACCGCTCGATCTGTACATCCCGCCGGACGCCATGGCGGTGATGCTCGACGCTTTCGAGGGGCCGCTCGATCTTTTGCTGTACCTGATTCGCAAGGCCAACATCAATATCCTCGACATTCCGATGGCGCCGCTCACCGAGCAGTACCTGACCTACGTCGAAGCCATGCGTTCGCAGAACCTGGAACTGGCGGCCGATTACCTGGTCATGGCGGCGATGCTGATCGAGATCAAGTCGCGCATGTTGCTGCCGCGAATCAAGAACGTCGAAGGCGAAGAAGCGGAAGACCCGCGCGCCGAACTGGCGCGTCGTCTGGTCGAATACGAGGAAATGAAGCAGGCGGCGCGCAAGATCGACGATTTGCCGCACGCCGAACGGGACTTTGAATGGATCGAGGTCTGGGTCGAAAAGTCCCTGCAAAAGCGTCTGCCGGAGGTCAGTCCGGAGGACTTGCGCAACGCCTGGCAGGCCATCGCGCGTCAGGCGCGGCTGCACACGCGCCACACCATTGCCCGCGAAGAGCTTTCGGTGCGCGAGCACATGGGAGTGATCCTGCGCAAGCTGCGCGACGAAGGCGGTTTCGTCGAATTTGGCGACATGTTCGACGTGACGCAAGGCGCGCCAGTGGTGGTGGTACATTTTCTGGCGATGCTGGAACTGGCGCGCGAGCGCCTGCTCGAAATAACGCAATCGGAAGTTTTCGCCCCGATCTATGTGAGGTTGACGGATGGACGAGTTGAATACGACAGCGCACCCGGAAACACCCCCGGAAACGCACCAGGAAACGCACCAGGAAACGAACCCGGAAGCGAACCCGGAAGCGAACCCGGAAACGGAGAAATTACCGGCGGAGACGATGGAAACAACGGAATCGGCGATGGAAAGCGAGGCGAAGCCGGAGAATCGGGAGAATCAGGAGACGGAATCGACGGATCGGCCGTTCCCGGCGCCGAATCCGTCGGCGGAACCGGTGCCGCATCTTCCTGACGACGGTGAGACGCCGCTCCACGCCGACGGCGGCGGGCACGGTCAGCGGCCGTCCGGCTTCCAGATTCTGCGTCAGGGCATGGAACGGCTCGAAGAACTCCACGACGTTCAGGCCGCGCTGATCGCCAGTACCGCGCAATTGAAGCGGGTGCTCGAAGCGGTGTTGCTGGCAACGCAGCAGCCGCTGACCGTGAACGAGCTGAAAAAAGTGTTCGTCGAGGATATTGGCGGCGACATTCTGCGCGTACTGCTCGAAGAACTGCGCGTCGAATGGGCGGAGCGTCCGCTGGAACTCGTTCAGGTAGCAAGCGGCTGGCGCTTCCGCACACGCGCCGAGTTTCTGCCCTACCTCGACCGTCTCAACCCGGAAAAACCGGCCAAATACTCGCGCGCCGTGCTCGAAACGCTAGCCATCATCGCCTATCGGCAACCGGTGACGCGCGGCGACATCGAGGAAATTCGTGGCGTGACGGTCGCCACGCAGGTGATCCGCACACTCGAAGAACGCGGCTGGATCGACGCCGTCGGCCATCGCGACACGCCGGGACGTCCGGCCTTGCTGGCGACCACCCACAAATTTCTCGACGACCTCGGACTGCGCAGCGTAAGCGAACTGCCGGCGCTCGACAGGATCAATCAAACCGGGGAACTCAGCGATGCCCAGTAGACCACGTAACACGCCTTTCCGCCCTGCGGCGCCGGATTTCCAACGTTCGCGCGCGGGGAAACCGGCGCGCGCCAAAACCACGCTTACGGCGGCGGACGCGCCGTCCGCCGAACGTCCGCGCCGCCCGCCGCGCCAGGAAACCGCCGACGCGACAAAACGTCCGCGCCAGCGGCAACAGACGCCGGACAAACCCGAACGTCTGCACAAACTGCTCGCGCAAAGCGGAATCGGATCGCGCCGCGAGATGGAGGAAGCCATCGCCGCCGGGCGCGTGACGGTCAACGGCGAAACGGCGCGGATCGGCCAGTCGGCGACACCCAGCGACCGCGTCAAGGTGAATGGCCGCCTGGTCAACGTGAAATTTTCCAATCGTCAGCCGCGCGTACTGCTCTACCACAAACCTGAAGGCGAAATCGTTTCGCGTGGCGATCCGGAACACCGGCCCAACGTATTCACCGCCTTGCCGCGCCTCTCCGGTTCGCGCTGGGTCGCCGTCGGCCGCCTCGATTTCAACACCAGCGGTCTGCTGTTGTTCACCACATCGGGCGAACTGGCCAACCGGCTGACGCACCCGCGTTACGAGCTGGCGCGCGAATACGCCGTGCGCGTGCTCGGCGAATTGTCGCCAGAAGCGCGGCAGCGTCTGCTCCAGGGCATCGAACTGGACGACGGCCCGGCGCGCTTTTCCACCCTGGAAGAAGCCGGCGGCGAAGGCGCCAACCATTGGTACCGTGTCTCCCTGAGCGAAGGCCGCAACCGCGAAGTCCGCCGCCTGTTCGAGGCGATTGGCGTCACCGTCAGCCGCCTGACGCGCGTCCGCTACGGCCCGTTCGTCCTGCCGCCACGGCTGCGCCGGGGTCAGTCGCTCGAACTCGACGAAAAAGACGTGCGGCAATTGCTGGCGGATTTTGGCATGGGCACCTTGGGCGGATACACCGGCGGACACATGTAAGTGCACCACGCCAAACTTTGTTAAATCCGAACCCCGCCGTTCCCCGATTTACCCTGTGGGAGAAAGGGGCGGATTTGTGTTATGGATAGAGCATTAATGCGAAAAGGTGATATTAATGGCAAACAGAAGCAGGAACGGTTTTGCGGTCACGTTTATCAAGTGGGCTGGCGGCAAGGGACAGATTTTACCGGAAATTCGCAGGGCTTATCCCGCCGGACTCGGAACGACGATAACGAAGTACGCCGAGCCGTTTGTTGGCGGCGGTGCGGTATTGTTCGATATATTGTACGCAAAATATTATGTTAATAAATTTGTGTCAAATCTGATAATCAATTCAAAAGGTGGACAGAAGCCGCGGCATATATGACTTGCTTCCAATAGGGAGGTATAAAGCGTGACCGAAATTATATCTGAACCGTTTTACACGGGACTAATGCGCCTTAGCGAAGCAGCTCAGCATAGCATCAAACTTTGCGCCCCATTTGTTAAGAGCGACATCGTGACTGATGTTTTGGAAAACAAACACAGAAACGTATCGTTTGCGCTCATAACGAAATTTGATTTGAAGAATTTCCATCGAAAATCGTCAGATATTACCGCAATAGAACAAACAATCAGTTCTGGCGGAAGTGTCTATAACTGTTCAAATTTACATTCGAAGATTTATATATTTGACGATAGCAGTTGTCTAATTACCTCTGCTAACTTAACTTCTTCGGGACTGAAAAGGAATGAGGAATGCGGGGTACTAAGGAACTGTTAAATAATAACTTGACTGTTTATTCTTGGCGTGACACGATAATTCCATAAACAATGCGGGTATATCTTCGTTATATTTATCGAGCCGAATTCTTCATCCGATACTTT
>JAITNL010000174.1 GCA_031290495.1 Accumulibacter sp. | reverse complement strand
GCGGCCTGTCACCACCCCTTTACCAGTCCGAAGGACGAACATATCCATTGGCTGGCGACCGATCCGGGCAAATGCCTGGCCAAAGCCTACGACCTGGCGCTCAATGGCTCGGAGCTGGGTGGCGGTTCGGTGCGTATCTCTCGCGCCGACATCCAGGAACAGGTATTCAAGGCGCTCGGCATCGGCGACGAGGAAGCGCGTCTCAAGTTCGGCTTTCTGCTCGACGCGCTCAAATACGGCGCTCCGCCCCACGGCGGTCTGGCCTTCGGTCTCGACCGCATCGTCACCATGATGGCCGGCGCCGAATCGATCCGCGATGTCATCGCCTTCCCGAAAACGCAGCGCGCCCAGTGCTTGCTGACCAACGCGCCAAGCCCAGTCGACGAGAAGCAATTACGCGAACTGCATATTCGTTTGCGTCAGAAGGTCGAAACGGCGGAAGCGCCAGCAAATCCGTGAACCAAGTGGGCGAAAATTTTTTCGCCCACTTATTGCGATTGGCGCAGGAAACAGAGCCATCATGCCCCCCCCCCCCCCGAAAAGGCGCGTCCTTCTGCTTTCCGGCAACCTGAGATACTCTGGCGTCATGACTTGGGTTCTGCAATTGCGAGCCGCATTCATGGCCTTGCCAGAGGTGGATTTCGCTTTACTGGTATTGAGCGCTCCAGGTACGGTATGCCCGACCGACCGGACATTTCATACCGGCAGAGCGCGAAGCGCCTGGCACTTGCGGCTGGCGCGCTGGTTGCAGCTGCACAAGTGTTTTTCGCGCGCGTACGCGGTGGCGGAAATGAAGGAGATCAACAAGCGCGTTGCCGGCATCCTCGCCCAATTGGGCTGGCTGGAGCGTGTGGATGTGGTCATCATGGTGTTGGGCGACAAGCGCCCCGCGTGCTTGCGGGGTTTTCCAACGATTGCAACCATTCATTCCGTCCTGGCGCCATGCCATGCCAATAGCCAGGAAGACGCACATATCGTGGCTGTTGGCAAAACAGCCGCCGAACGTGCCACGCAGCTGGGGTTTTCCGATGTCGCGGTGATTTACAATCCATTGGATATTGAACAAACAAAACAGGCGAGCAATGCCTATGTCCCGGAAATTTCACGCCCCTACTTGCTGTTTGTCGGAACCTTGTCGTGCGGCAAAGGTATCCATGAACTGCTGCAAGCCTTTGCCTTGCTGGAAGAAGACATTGATTTGGTATACGTGGGGCCGGGGTCTTCCCAATTGGACGCGCTGAAACAGGAAGCCCGACGCTTGCGGGTTGCGGACAGGGTGCATTTCATGGGTTTTCAGACCAATCCGATGCCCTGGATACGCCATGCGAAATTGCTGGTTTTGCCGTCGAAAAGCGAAGCGATGGGCTATGTCGCCATGGAGGCCGTCGCCCTGGGGTGCGGCATTGTGGTTGCGGATTTTTCCGCTGCCGAAGAATTTTTCATGCCGGAAGTCATTGTCGCCCATATGCCCGAGGAAGATTTTGCGCCTCGTCTGGCCGCGCGCATTTCCGACGGCTTGTCAGGCAAACTCCCCTTGGGGACAAAGCACGGCATTTTGGAAAGCTTGAATCCGGAAACAGTTGCGCGACACTATCTGGCGCTGGCGGCAAAGCAGGCATTGCGCGAGTAAGCGTAACCTTGCGTGATGTATAAAAAACCGGTTTCCGTCCTCGTCGTCATCCATACTGCGGCGCTGGAAGTGTTGTTGCTGGAACGCGCGTCGCACGCGGGTTTCTGGCAATCCGTGACCGGCAGCCAGGAAAATGACGAAACGCCAATCGAGACGGCGCAACGCGAAGTCGCCGAGGAAACCGGCATCGCCGCACCGCCGGAAGCCTTCAGGGATTGGCGGATCACCAACACTTTCGAGATACTCGCCGCATGGCGTCATCGCTACGCGCCGGGCGTCACGCGCAACACCGAGCGCGTTTTCTCGCTCGAACTGCCGCAAGCACAAGCCATCCGCCTGGCCCCCGACGAACACTTGGCATACCTGTGGCTGCCTTGGCGCGAGGCGGCCGCGAAGTGCTTTTCCTGGAGCAACCGCGATGCCATCCTCATGCTTCCGGAGAAGAGTCTGGCCTGGTGATTCCGGGTGCGTTCGGCCTTGGGTTTGCGGCGCTCAACCCCGCGCCGCGCTGACCGTCATTTCAACGCCAAGGGCTTTCATGACGGCGAGCGTGCTTTTCAAGGTGGGGTTGCCGTTTGCGCTGAATGAGCGGTAAAGCTGCTCGCGGGACAAGCCGGTTTCTCGCGCGATTTCGCCCATCCCATTGGCGCGGGCGACGACCCCCAGCGCGTTGGCAATATAGACCGGGGCGTTTGTTTCGAGCGCGTCGGCCAGAAATTCCGCGCTGGCTTCCGGAGAAATCATGTCCTCGGCTGGATCGTAAGGGGAAATTTTTTCAGTTGTCATCGTCGTCGCTCCAATTTTTCGCAAGCCAAATGACATGACCTGAGCGTAGTTTATAAATCACGCCATCGCAATCGAAATGCGATTGACGCCTGGCTTGAGTGACAACGAGCGTCAAACAGCCGACGGATTTGGAAATGGAATAGAATCCAGCGATTTTCAAAACGGAACCTTGCCATGACCCTGGAACAAATCTCGCCGGCGCGGGAAGCCGCCGTCCTCGCGGAAGCACTGCCGTACATCAAACGCTTTCACGGCAAAACCATCGTGGTCAAGTTCGGCGGCAACGCGATGATCGACGAGAAACTCAAGCAGTGTTTCGCGCGCGACGTGGTGCTGCTCAAGCTGGTTGGCATGAACGTCGTCGTCGTACACGGCGGCGGGCCGCAGATCGAAAACCTGCTGACGCGGGTCGGGAAAAAGGGAAAATTCATCCAGGGGATGCGCGTGACCGACGCCGAAACGATGGAAATCGTGGAAATGGTGCTCGGCGGCCAGGTCAACAAGGACGTCGTCAATCTCATCAACCAGGCCGGCGGCAAGGCGGCCGGCCTGACCGGCAAGGACGGCGGCATGATCCGCGCCCGGAAACTCCAGTTGCAAAGCCGCGACAATCAGGACGATCTGATCGACATCGGTCTGGTCGGCGACATCACCCAGATCGATCCGGCGCTGATCAGCCATCTCGAAGCCGGCGCTTTCATTCCGGTGATCGCGCCAATCGGCGTCGGCGAAAACGGTGAAACCTACAACATCAACGCCGATGTCGTCGCCGGCAAAATCGCCGAAATCCTCAAGGCCGAAAAACTCGTGCTGCTGACCAACACGCCGGGAGTCCTCGACAAAAATGGTCAGGTCATCACCGACGTGACGCCGAAACAGATCAACGCCATGGTCGATGACGGGACGCTGCACGGCGGTATGCTGCCGAAGATCGGCTCGGCGCTCGAAGCCGCGCAAAACGGCGTCAAAAGCGTGCATATCATCGACGGCCGCGTCGAACACGCCTTGTTGCTGGAAATCCTGACCAATCACGGTTTCGGCACGTTGATCCGGTCGGCGTAATGGGTTGCCGTGAGAAAAAGCGGACTGAGCGCAAAGCGGCTTGTTCGTTCTGGACAATCTGTTTTTTCCAGGATAATCGCGCATCATGAAAACATCAGCGGAGTATCGACATGATCAAGCCGGGTGAAAAAAGATTGCGGATTCTGCAAACGCTGGCTGAAATGCTCGAAGATCCCAAAGGGGAAAAAATCACGACGGCCGCGTTGGCGGCCAAACTGGATTGCTCGGAAGCGGCGCTGTACCGCCATTTCGCCAGCAAGGCGCAGATGTTCGACGGTCTGATCGAATTTATCGAAACCAGCCTGTTCGGGATCATCAACCAGATCTCCGGCAACGAACCCGACGGCTTGCGCCAGACCGAACTGATTCTCGCGCTGCTGCTCAATTTTCCCCAACGCAATCGCGGCATGACGCGCGTGCTCATCGGCGACGCGCTGATTCACGAAAAAGAACGATTGCAGACGCGCGTCAATTTACTGCTCGATAAAATCGAAGCGGCGATAAAACAGACCCTGCGGATCGCCGCCACGCAGGACAAACTTTCGCCAGACACCAACTTTACGGAACTGGCCAACCTGTTGCTCTGCTACGTCATCGGACGTTGGCAGCAATACGCCAAAAGCGGTTTTACCAGGGAACCTTCGGCGCACTGGGCGCGGCAATGGCCGCTGCTTCGCGCCGCCTGTCTCAGTCAAAGCGCGGCTTGAGCGAACGTCCGCGCGCGCCAATAGATTGCGTTTCCCAGGATGAATCCTCCCCGTTTCCATAGTCCTTTTCCTCTTGCCGTCGGCGCGCGCGTCGAGCTTGCGGAAAGCGCCGCGCGTCACGCCGTGAAGGTGCTGCGTCTGGGCGTGGACGACGCGCTGACCATGTTCGACGGCAACGGCGGGGAATACGCGTGCCGCGTCGATTCACGCGCTCGTGAATCTGACCGCGCGGTCGTCGTCGAGGTGTTGGCGTGGCGCGGCCTCGAACTGGAGTCGCCACTCGTGTTGACGCTGGTTCAGGCTTTGCAGGCTGGCGAGAAGATGGATTTGACCGTGCAAAAAGCGGTTGAATTGGGCGTTGGGCGTATCGTGCCGGTGCTTTCGCGGCGCGGCGTCGTCCGTCTGGAGGGCGAGCGGGCGAAGAAGCGGGTGACTCACTGGCGCGGCGTGGCGGCGTCGGCGTGCGAGCAATGCGGGCGCAACCGCGTTCCCGAAGTTGCCGATCTGGAGGATTTATCGCGTTGGCTGGGCAGACCGCCGACCGGCGCGAAGCCGTTGCGTCTGATGCTTGCTCCCGACGCCTCGCGCACACTCGACGTTTTACCCCGGCCAGCACTGGAAACTCCCGTCGAACTGCTGATCGGCGCCGAGGGCGGGCTGACGGCGGAAGAAACCGAACTGGCGCGGCAGACCGGCTTCACCGCCGTCCGGCTCGGGCCGCGCGTACTGCGTACCGAAACGGCAGCGCTGGCGGCGCTGGCGGCGATTCAGTGCCTGTGGGGAGATTTTCGGGACCGGGCGGAGTGTGTCTGAATGTTTGACTTGACGTTCGGATACCGATTCGGTCAGGACGCGTTTTGCGGCAACGCCACGAACTTGCGTGAAACGCTGTTCGGCCAATATCATGCGCGGGGCAACGCGAATGAAGATTCCGCCCGCGTTCGACCAACCCAAAAAACAAGGACTGATTAGACCATGTACGATGCTTTGAGCGCCTCGCAGTTCACCTCGCTGTTCCGGTCGGTGGCTCCGTACATCAACCTTTTTCGCGGCAAGACCTTCGTCATCGCCTTCGGCGGCAAGGCCATTTCCGGCACCTTCGCGCATACGCTGGCCTACGACGCGAACCTGCTCGCGGCGCTTGGCGTGCGGCTGGTCCTGGTACATGGCGCGCGTCCGCAGATCGAGGAGGAATTGCGCGAGAAGGGACTGGAGTCCAGATTTCATGCCGGTTATCGCGTCACCGACGCGGCCACGCTCGAATGCGCGATCGACGCCGTGGGCAGCGTGTATCTCGAAATCGAAGCGCTGCTCTCGCAGGGGCTGCCGGATACGCCGATGGCCAACAGCACGATTCGCGTAGTCACCGGCAACTTCATCACCGCCAAGCCGGTCGGCGTGATCGACGGCGTCGACATGCAGTACGCCGGGACGGTGCGCAAGATCGACACCGACGGCATCCGGGCGCAATTGGGTCTCGGCAACATCGTCATTCTCTCCTGCCTGGGTTCGAGTCCAACCGGCGAGAGCTTCAATCTGGCGATGGAGGAAGTCGCCGAGTCGACGGCCACCGCCCTCCGGGCCGACAAGCTGATCTTTCTGACCGACAGCCCGGGCGTGACCGGCGCCGACGGCAAACTGATCGACGAGCTGACCGTGGACGCGGCGGAACGTTTGATACGTGAAAGCGACTGGCTTTCGCACGATCTCAAGCGTTACTTGCCGTGCGCCGTGCGCGCCAGCCGTTCGGGCGTCGGGCGGGTGCATCTGATCAGTTACAACGAAGACGGCACCTTGCTGCTCGAACTTTTTTCGCGCGACGGCGTCGGCACGATCGTCACGCGCGAATCGCTGGAAATTCTGCGCGACGCGCGCGCTGACGACATCGGCGGTCTGGTGGCGCTGATTCAGCCGCTGGAAGAAAGCGGAACGCTGGTGCGCCGCGCGCGCGAATTGCTCGAACGCGAAATCACGCGCTTTTCGGTGGTCGAGCACGACGGGATGATCGTCGGCTGCGCCGCCCTGTATCCCTACGGCAACGAGCAGGCGGAACTGGCGTGCGTCGCGGTGCACCCGCAGTACCGGCGCTGGGGCTATGGTGAGCGCTTGCTCAAGCGCATCGAGACGCGCGCCCGCGCGGTCGGCATCAGGCAATTGTTTCTGCTCACCACGGTGACCGCGCACTGGTTCCGGGAACAGGGATTCAGCGAAAAAACGCTGTCCGACCTGCCCGAGGAAAAGCGCCTGGTTTACAACCTGCAGCGCCGTTCCAAAATCTTCGCCAAGACGCTGTGAGACAGGCGTCGATTCAATTTCACTTTTACAGGAGTCGATTCAGATGACACGAATAGTTGATTGCGTCAAACTCGGCCGCGCCGCCGAGGGCCTTGATTTGCCGCCGTATCCCGGCGCACTGGGCCAGCGGATTTTCGCCAGCGTTTCCAGGGAGGCGTGGCAGCAATGGGTACGTATGCAGACGATGATCATCAACGAAAACCGCCTGAATCTCGCCGATCCCGAACATCGTAAATATCTCGCCGAACAGATCGAGAAACACTTTTTCGGCGACGGCGCCGAACAGGTACAGGGATACGTTCCGCCGGACAGGTAGAAAAACGCCGGATTCCGGTCAAGCGCTGCCCCGGTCAAAGGCGATGGCCTGACGCGTCAGCGTATTGACTCAACGTGACGACATCGCCGGTCCATGAATAGATCTGAATGACGGGCGCGTCTCCGATTCGCGTCGAGTGAATCACATTGGGACGGTGATAGCTGAACGAACCGGGAACAAGCGTCAACTCCCGGTCGCCCACGCGCTGGGTCAGCGAACCGATGACGGTGTTATAAACCTCGGCGGCCGGATGATAATGCGGGCGGTAATTGACGCCGGGCCGGGCAAAAGTGATGCCGAAACCGACCCGGTCGCTGTGCATCGGCGCGGCCGGGCCGATGAACTCGTACCAGCCCATGCGCGCGTCGAGATCGGGATCGTCGGCCCGCTGCTCGTAGGAATAACGCCAGTGCAGACGTTCGGCGAGATCCAGCCAGCCGCCGCCGAGAATATCCGGGTTGTCCTTCAGGAAAGCGCGGACGGCGGGCAGCAGCTTCGGCTCCTCGGCTGGCTTGGAAATATCCGGCTCGGGCGTATTTTCCAGCGGCGGCAGAAAATCCAGCACCCGTCGCACCTCGGCGCGCACTTCCGGGTCGTCGTGCCGCAAGCCCCTGGCGAAGTGCTCGCGCATACGGATGAGAAATTCAATGGCGGTCATGCTCATGCGATGTCTTGGTCAATGGTGAATACGTTTCATGTCCTGCGCGGCGTCGTGCGCGCCGGGCGGCTGACCGGCACGAAATCGAAGGCCGGCACTTCGTAGGGATGCGCGGCGTAGAGCGCGTCGGTGATCGCGGGCAGGTCGGCTTCGCGGCAGACAAATTCGATACGCGATTCCGCCACGTGTTCCTCGCGTCCGACCTCGCCCACCGCCGGATGCGCGCCGGGGAGAGGACGGAACTGTCCGTCGCCGAGCACCTGCCAGCAGCAGCGTTCATAACCGCCGTAACAGCCAGCGCCAGCGGCGAACAGGGCGTCCTTGAGCGTTTCGGCGTATTGCACCGGAACCTGAACGGTGAGACGGTAATAGCGGAGGTCATCGGGCATGGCTTGCTCCTTTTCAGAGGTAGTGAATTTTTCGCATTTTACTGGAGCGCCGACGTTGCGCCGGTTCTTTTGCGAGGCAGGAGCATAACGTCCCACCGCTTACCTCCTTCAGGCGATCATGGCAGCCTGACAGATCGCGCACTGCCTGACCGGACGGATTGAAAGATCGCGGCACTCGCGGCAGACGTTCCTACCCCTGCTCTCGCAAATCCCTTAAAATGTCTCGCTTCCGAGGAGCGCTGCGAGACGTTGTCAACATCTTGTTGTCAACATCCCAGGCTCGGAATCATCAACGGCGCTCACCCGACCCACCGTGCCGTCGCGGGAGGATGGGTGAAGCCAGCCGATTCGCTTCATCTCTTCCTTCTCTCGCGCCGGCCATTGCCTTGAAGGAGAATTGCCGTGACAAATTTCACCGATTACGTTGTCGCCGACCTCAAACTCGCGGACTGGGGACGCAAGGAAATCCGCATTGCCGAAACCGAGATGCCCGGCCTGATGGCCATCCGCGAGGAATTCGCCGTCAGAGCGCCGCTCAAGGGCGCGCGCATCACCGGCTCGCTGCACATGACCATCCAGACCGCCGTGCTGATCGAAACGCTGACCGCGCTCGGTGCGCAGGTGCGCTGGGCCTCGTGCAACATCTTTTCCACCCAGGATCATGCCGCCGCCGCGATCGCCGCGCAGAGCATCCCGGTTTTCGCCGTCAAGGGCGAATCGCTGAAGGATTACTGGGATTACACGCACCGTATCTTTGAATGGCGCGACGGCGGTTACTCGAACATGATCCTCGACGACGGCGGCGACGCCACGCTGCTGCTGCACCTTGGCGCGCGCGCCGAAAAAGACATTGCGGCGCTCGACCAGCCCGACAGCGAGGAAGCGGCGGTGCTGTTCGCCGCGATCAAGGCCAAGCTCGCCGCCGATCCGACGTGGTATTCCACTCGCCTGTCCCAAATCAAGGGCGTCACCGAGGAGACCACCACCGGCGTGCATCGTCTCTATCAGATGCACGAGCGCGGCGATCTCAAGTTTCCGGCGATCAACGTCAACGACTCGGTCACCAAGTCCAAGTTTGACAATCTCTATGGCTGCCGCGAATCGCTGGTCGATGGCATCAAGCGCGCTACCGACGTGATGGTCGCCGGCAAGATCGCGGTGGTCTGCGGCTACGGCGACGTTGGCAAGGGTTCGGCGCAAGCCTTGCGCGCGCTTTCGGCGCAGGTGTGGGTAACCGAAATCGATCCGATCTGCGCGCTGCAGGCGGCGATGGAAGGTTATCGCGTGGTGACCATGGACTACGCCGCCGATAAGGCCGACATCTTCGTCACCTGCACCGGCAACTACCACGTCATCACGCACGCGCACATGATCCGCATGAAGGACCAGGCCATCGTCTGCAACATCGGCCATTTCGACAGCGAGATCGACGTGGCCTCGATCGAGCAGTACCCGTGGGAAGAAATCAAGCCGCAAGTCGATCACGTGGTCATGCCGTCGGGGCAGCGCATCATCCTGCTCGCCAAGGGACGTTTGGTGAACCTGGGCTGCGCCACCGGCCATCCGAGCTACGTCATGTCCTCCTCGTTCGCCAATCAGACGATCGCCCAGATCGAGTTGTTTACGCGTACCGCCGACTACCCGGTCGGCGTTTACACCCTGCCCAAGCATCTCGATGAAAAGGTCGCGCGTCTGCAGTTGAAGAAACTCAACGCGCGGTTATCGGTGCTTACCGAGCAACAGGCGGCCTACATCGGCGTACCGGTCACAGGGCCGTACAAGGCGGAGCGTTACCGCTATTGAGGTTGTTTTTTCTTCGCCGCGCCTCCACGGGAAGAGCGTTGAAGTTCCACCGTGGAGGCGGGTGGGGACGCGCCTAACTCCAGGCTGACGTAATCCCGTACAGCTCGATCAGACCGTTGCGCTCGTCGCAATGGACGTTGCTGATTTCGCGTATCTCGACGTTATCCCGCTCGATGACCAGAACGAGGTTCTTTGAATGTTCCGTCAGCGCTCCGACGGGAACGACCAACGACAGCGTCGGGGTAGCCGACAGGACCAGCGTGGACTGGTAATTGGTGGCGGCGACGCCGGTAGTTTCGTCCATTTGCGCCCGCCAGACGAGATTCGCCGTGCAGACTCGGGACGCCAGGATTTGCAACCCCAATTCGATGTGTTCCTGATTTTCCGACAGCGCCCAGCGAATGATGCAAAGTTGCCAGTTGTTCCCGGTTTCCGTGCGCAAGGCGGCGATGTCTCCGACCGTGATTGCCCGCGTTTTTCCCGAAAGGTGCATCACGGCATAGCCGTCCAGACTTTCGTTAGTGACCATCCACGGCGACGTTTCGACGGGCAGCGGCGTTTTCTTGTAGATTTGGCAGAGGTTGTCGAAGCCAAAGCACATCTCGCAGCGATAGTTCTGACTGCGCCGGGGGAAACGCCGCGTGCCGGGATTGCCCCAAAGATGGATCAGGCGGTTGAGCACGCTGGTTCCCAGGGGCGTGCTGGCGAAAGAGGGGAGATTGATCCACTTTGACGGCGTGCCGGTATCCAGCGCGGTCAGTTGATTTTCGAGCAGGGCGACCAGACGGTGACAGGAAAAACTGAGCACCGGCGTACCGGGCGGCGGCGGTTTTCTGGAATACGGCGTGGCGGGCGCGTCGCTTTCCTGGTTGATCCAGAACGTACCCAGGTTTTCCAGAGGATTGTCGACGTTCGTGTCGACGTGTTCGGAGAAACGTTCAAGATACCTGTCGAGAAAATAAACGTCGCGCCCGGAAAACGAGGTCGGCTGGGCGCAGCCGAGCAAGATCGCCGCAAAATACTCGTCCCGGATCGAGCGCGTCGCCTTTTCCGGAACGGCATAGGTAACGCCTTGCAGGGCGGCGAGCTTATATACCTGATGCAATTGTTTCCAGACCCCCGTTCCGGACGGCGCCGCCGTCAGGTTGCTGATGAACAGATGCCGGGAGAAAAGGCGCAGGGCACGCCAGAGCGCCAGCGGCGGAATTTCATCGGACGCCGGCGCCGCGCCGTCTTTGGTGAGCAGAAGACCGGCCAGCGCTTCCAGCATATCCTGCATGTTGCGAATGATCTGTCTGGGCTTTTGCGGAATGGGCAGCGACATTTCCGGCAGCAAGAGCAATCGTTTTTCGACGGTTTCGATGCAACGCGCGTAAAGGTTGTCAACAATCGTCGAGTTTTTTTCGTGCCGCGCGCTGATGTTTCTCAGCAAGCGCAAGCGCTTGAGCGCATCCTCGAATCCACGGATTCCTGCCGACGGCGACAAACCGGCGGATTTGCCGTCGGCGGTGTTTTCAGGATCGGTGGAAGAGTTGAAAGTGAACATGACAAGAGCACTGGCGGACGATTGCGAAGTATAACGTGAGCCTCGAACGACCGAAAGGCGTTTGGATATTTTGAGGGGCAAAACAAGGGGACGCGGAGCATGACCGACCAGCCGCGCGTGTTTGACGCGCTTACGACCGCCGAACTCTTTTCCCGGTCACGGAAAACGGCATTGTCCATATATGTCGCAAGTGTGTCGCGCTTGCCGTCGACGCGGCGCGGCGATATAATCCGCGCCTTGCTTCGCCAAGCAGGATGTTTTTTTCATCAACCGGGCGCTGGCTCTATCAAACCGGGGCGGCGCCGTTATTCAGAAAGAGAGTTTGACATGGCGATTACCGTTGCGCAAAAAGCGCAAATCATGGGCGAATACCAGCGCGTCACCGGCGACACGGGTTCACCGGAAGTCCAAGTCGCGCTATTGACCGCGCGCATCAACGACCTGACCGAGCACTTCAAGGAACACGTCAAGGATCACCACTCGCGTCGCGGCTTGTTGCGCATGGTCAGCCGCCGCCGCAAGCTGCTGGATTATCTGAAGCGGACGAACGTCGATTCGTATCGCTCGCTGATCCAGCGCCTCGGTTTGCGCAAATAATTCGCCGGTCGTGCTCCCGTGCGGATGGTTTGTTTGTCCTCCTGAACAAG
This sequence comes from Accumulibacter sp., assembly GCA_031290495.1. Lineage (GTDB taxonomy): Bacteria > Pseudomonadota > Gammaproteobacteria > Burkholderiales > Rhodocyclaceae > Propionivibrio. The sequence goes on along the minus strand of JAITNL010000174.1, from coordinate 8,109 downwards.
ATACGGCGGACAGCCCCTTGGGGTTGTCCGCTGTTCTTTTTGTAGTTTCGCCAATCCGGCGAATTGATGAATGGCATACCGACATCGTGGGTATGCGTAATAAACCAATCGAGAGGTAATAATGTTTAAGATCGCCAAAAAAACTTTCACTTACGGTGCGCATCAGGTCACACTGGAAACCGGAGAAATCGCGCGTCAGGCCGGCGGCGCTGTTCTGGTGTCGATGGACGACACCGTTGTCCTGGTCAGCGTGGTTGGCTCCAAAACCGTTAGGCCGGGTCAGGATTTCTTCCCGCTGACCGTCGATTACATCGAAAAAACCTACGCCGCCGGGCGTATTCCTGGCGGGTTCTTCAAACGCGAGGGCCGTCCTTCGGAAAAGGAGATACTCACTTCGCGCCTGATCGACCGTCCGTTGCGTCCGCTGTTTCCCGACGGTTTCTACAACGAAGTGCAAATCGTGGCCATGGTTGTCTCACTCAATCCGGAAATCGATCCGGACATTCCAGCGCTGATCGGCGCCTCGGCCGCTCTCGCGGTGTCGGGCATTCCGTTCAACGGCCCGATTGGCGCGGCGCGCGTCGGTTATCTCGACGGCCAGTACGTGCTCAATCCGACACTGACGCAGCTCAAGGACAGTCGTCTCGATCTGGTCGTCGCCGGAACCGGGCGCGCGGTGCTGATGGTCGAATCGGAAGCCGACGTGCTGCCAGAGGATGTCATGCTGGGCGCGGTGATGTTCGGCCATGAGCAGATGCGGACCGTGATCGACGCGATCAACGAACTCGTCGAGGAAGCCGGCAAACCGGAATGGGAATGGACGCCCGCGCCCAGGAACGAGGAACTGGCGGCAAAACTCAACGCCCTGGTCGAAGCCGACGTACAGGAAGCGTTCCGCGTCACCAGCAAGCAACAGCGCACACAGCGCCTCAACGAAATTTCAGCCCGCGCGGTCGAGGCGCTGGCGGTCGGTGAAAACGCGCCGGACGCCACGACGATCGGCAATCTGCTGTTTGAAATCGAATCGCGCGTCGTGCGTGGCCGCATCCTGGCCGGCGAACCCCGGATCGACGGGCGCGATACGCGTACCGTGCGGCCGATCTCGATTCGTACCGGCGTCCTGCCGCGCGCGCACGGTTCGGCGCTGTTTACGCGTGGGGAAACCCAGGCGCTGGTCGTCACCACGCTAGGCTCCAGCCGCGACGAACAGATCATCGATTCGCTGGCCGGCGAATACCGGGAACGCTTCATGCTGCACTACAATTTTCCGCCCTACGCCACCGGCGAGTGCGGCCGCGTCGGCAGTCCCAAGCGGCGTGAAATCGGTCATGGTCGTCTGGCCAAGCGCGCGATGATCGCGGCGCTGCCGAAAGCCGAGGATTTTTCCTACACCATGCGCGTGGTTTCGGAAATCACCGAATCGAACGGTTCCTCCTCGATGGCCTCCGTCTGTGGCTCGACGCTGGCGCTGATGGATGCCGGCGTGCCGCTCAAGGCGCACGTGGCCGGCATCGCCATGGGCCTGATCAAGGAAGAAGGCCGTTTCGCCGTGCTGACCGACATTCTCGGCGACGAGGATCATCTCGGCGACATGGATTTCAAGGTCGCCGGGACCGACAGCGGCGTGACCGCCCTGCAGATGGACATCAAGATTCAGGGGATTACCAGGGAGATCATGCAAGTGGCGCTGGCGCAGGCCAAGGAAGCGCGTTTGCACATTCTTTCGCTGATGCAGTCCGCCGTCGCCGCGCCGCGTGAGGAAGTATCCACTTACGCGCCGCGCCTTTACACCATGAAGATCAATCCGGAAAAAATCCGCGACGTAATCGGCAAGGGCGGCGCGGTGATCCGTTCCATCACCGAGGAAACCGGCACGACCATCGACATTCAGGAAGACGGCACGATCACCATCGCCTCGGTCAAAGGGCAAGCCGCCGACGCGGCCAAGGCGCGCATCGAGGCGATTACCGCCGATGTCGAAGTCGGCAAGACCTATGACGGTACGGTGCTCAAACTGCTCGACTTCGGCGCTATCGTCAGCGTCCTGCCGGGGCGCGACGGTTTGCTGCATATTTCGCAGATCGCCAACGAGCGCGTCAATGCCGTCGCCGATTACCTCAAGGAAGGGCAGAAGGTGCGCGTCAAGGTATTGGAAGCCGACGAGAAAGGCCGTGTCCGCCTGTCGATGAAGGCCGTTGCCGCCGAAGCCGCCGCCCAGGCAATCCAAGCCGCGCCACCGCAATAAACGCGAATCGCGGAACATAAAAAGGACGCCGCGCGGCGTCCTTTTTTATGGTGATAGTCAAAATAATGGTAGAAAACCCGATGAACGACCGCCTTCCCTTACCCCTTGCGGGAGAGCGCGGATGGGTTTCGCAAATTCAACCGGTTTTTTGACTATCGCCTTTTTTATCGGGTGTGAAGGAACAAACCCGCGATCGAAGCGGAAAGTCCTGTTGCTTCCGGCTACTTTGCGATCTGTTTTTCGCGTACCTCCTCGAACGTTTTGCAATCGATGCACAGCGATGCCGTTGGCCTGGCTTCCAGCCGCTTGATGCCGATCTCCACGCCGCAGCCGCTGCAATAACCATAATCGCCGCTGTCGATCAGAACGATGGTGTCCTCGATTTTCTTGATCAGCTTGCGTTCGCGGTCGCGGTTGCGCAGTTCGATGGCGATGTCGGTTTCCTGACTCGCGCGGTCGTTCGGGTCGGCGAATACCGTGGCTTCATCCTGCATGGTATGCACCGTCCGCTCGATGTCCTGCATCAGTCCCGCCTTGAGGGTTTCGAGGATGGATCGGAAATGAGCCTTTTGCCTGCCGCTCATGTACGCCTCGCCCTTCCTGGGAACATAAGGGGCAAACTGTTTGGGTAGCAATTCTTCAGGCATATCGGAACCTTCCGTCCATTTTTTGCAGAGAAGCGGTTAAATACCAGAAATACAGCAATACTGCAAGCAATCCCAAGGCCGGGTCACGAGTTCTCAATCGGTCAGGTTTTGCGGCACATAAGATGTCCGCCAGTCAGATTGCCAGCGCATCGCCTCAACACCAGTCAAGCGCCGTATCCAGGATAATAGCGTCCCCGAATGCGATAATCCTGTCATGCTCCCCTCGCCCAACCGGTTTCATTTCAGCCTCGGCAAGCTGTTTGGCCGCACCCGCCGTTCCGCGGTCGCCAATCCCATTGCCGGCAGCAACGCCCCCAAGGGTGTATTGATGGTCCTGACGGCGGTGATGTTATTTTCCGTTACCGATTCCATGGCCAAATATCTGACGCTCTTTTATCCGGTGTCGCTCATCGTCTGGTCACGTTTCGCTTTCCACCTGTTGCTTGTCATCGTCCTGCTCGGACCGCGTTACGGTACCCGGCTGATACGCACCAAGCGTCCGGCGGAACAGGTTTTGCGCGGCCTGCTGCTGCTCATGGGGTCGCTGTTCTTCATCGCCGCGCTGAAATTCCTGCCGCTCGCGGAGACCACGGCGATTGCTTACCTGTCGCCTCTGTTCGTTACCCTGATGTCGGTTGTTTTGCTCAAGGAAAAGGTGGAACCGGCGCGCTGGATCGCCATTCTGTGCAGTTTCGCCGGTGTGCTCATCATCATCCGACCTGGAAGCGGCGTCTTTACCTGGGCAGCATTGCTGCCGATTGCCAACGCCGTCACTTTTGCCACTTATCAGATCGTCACGCTGCGCCTGGCGCGCCTGGAAAGTCCCTACACTTCGATCTTCTACGCCGGACTGGTCGGCACCCTGTTGCTCGCCGGAATCCTTCCCGACGTTTGGGTATTGCCGCAAACCTGGGGACACGCGCTGGCGTTCGCCGTCCTCGGTCTGTTTGCCGCGTTGGGGCATTTGATCCTGATCAAGGCTTACGTACACGCGTCCGCGGCGCGTCTGGCGCCGTTCAGCTATACGCAGCTGATCTGGGTGGCGATCATCGGCTTCGTCGTGTTCCGGGATTTCCCGGACGGATGGTCGCTGCTCGGCATGGCCATCGTCATCGCCAGCGGCGTCTTCATGGCGCGCAAGCGCCATTCGGTACGGTCGGACGATCCGGATTCGCGTGACCACACAGTAGGCTGACGCGATCAAGCCAGTCGTTTTTCCGTGGCGGCGCTATGGGATAATGACCGCTTCAAGCGATTCTTCCAGCGAAGGTGACGTATGGCGCACAAAGTTTTTGTCGACGGTCAGGAAGGCACGACGGGGTTACAGATCGACGCCTGCCTGGCGCGGCGTTCCGATATTGAGGTACTGCGGATCGCCCCGCAAAAGCGCAAGGATACCGCCGCGCGCAAACGCCTGATCAACGCCTCCGACGTGACCTTCCTGTGTCTGCCAGACGCCGCCGCGCGCGAGGCGGTGACGCTGGTGGACAACCCGCGCACCTGCGTCATCGACGCGTCGACGGCGCATCGCGTCGATCCCGCCTGGGCGTTCGGCCTGCCCGAACTCGCCAGGGATCAGCGCGCCAAAATCCGTGCCAGCAAACGCGTCGCCAATCCCGGCTGTCACGCCACCGCCTTCATTCTGGCGCTGCGGCCATTGGTTGCCGACGGTCTGGTGCCTGCCGCGACGCCGATTGCGGCCAGTTCCATCACCGGCTACTCAGGCGGCGGCAAAAAGTTGATCGCCGCCTACCAGAGCGCGCAACGCGTCGACGCGCCGCGTCCCTACGCGCTCGGCCTGACGCACAAGCACCTGCCGGAGATGCGCGTTTACTCCGGACTCGACGCCGCGCCGATTTTCCAGCCGATTGTCGGTCCTTTCTACAAGGGGCTGGCGGTCACCATCTATCTTCATCCGACGCAATTTTCCCGCCGGGCAGGGCCGGAGGACGTGCGGCAAATCCTCGCCGGCCATTACGCCGACGAGCCTTTCATCCGCGTCGCGCCGCCCGCTCTGGACGCTGCGGGCGAAGGCGGATTCTTCGACGTCGAAGCGAACAACGACACCAATCGCGTCGACTTGTTCGTCTTCGGCAACGACGAGCGCATGGTCGTCGTCGCGCGTCTCGATAACCTCGGCAAAGGCGCTTCCGGCGCCGCCGTGCAGTCGATGAACGTGCATCTGGGTCTTGAGGAAAGTCTCGGACTGGTCTGACGCCGTCCCGCCAATGGCGGTCGTTCGCTCTTGCCGAACCGACATTTCATGAATCAGAAACTCACGGCAGGGGCGCGCAATCGGTTGCGCCGCTTGCGCAAAGTCTTTTTGTCAAAATACGTAAATCGTTGTATAAGTAAGCAGGTCACAATGAGTTTCATGCAAACGATATTGTTTATTTCAAATCCCCTGAAAAACTGGACATGCGCCGACTATGAACAAAGAAGCGTTTACGGATTCCGCGGTTGATACGCTGGCAGGCAAACGCCGGATTCTGGTAGTGGATGGTTCGCGGGTGGTGCGCACGACTCTGGCCAAGCGGCTGGAGGACAGCTTCGGCGTCGTCGAGGAAGACAACGGCGAATCCGCTTGGCAGCGCCTGATGCTCGACAGCAGTATCGTCGCGGTCATTGTGAGCATCAATCCGCCCCGGTTATCGGCGCACGATCTGTTGGAACGGATGCGCGCCAGCGCGCTGCGCCGCTTGCGTGAAACTCCGGTGGTGCTGCTGGCGTCCGACGACAGCCACGAAACCGGTGCCGAAGATTGGCAGCGCCAGTGGGTCGCCGGGTTCATGACCAAATCGATGACCAGGGAAGCGATGGCGGAACGTCTGGAGGAAGTGCTGTCAGTACCGTACCAGGCATCGCGGATTGAACCGCCGGAAGATCCGCCGGAAGCGTTACCGGAAGCGCCGCGCGAAGAAAAACTCCCGGAAGCCCAGGACAAGCCGCTTGAAATAATGCTGGAAGAAATAGAAATCCAGGAAGAAACAGGCAAAGAAAAAGAGGAGGCGCGCGAAAAAACGCGCGTCAGCCGCGCCGTATCGTTTGCCAACCTTTTGGAGGAGGACGCGTTCGTCGCGGCGGTGGCGTCGCTGCCACACGAATTGGGTTCGGAAGAATCCCTGTGCGTGCTCGTTTTCGGGATTGATCGCCTGAATGAGCTGGTTGGTCGTTTTGGCGCGGACGTTCCGGATTTGTTGAACGGACAGATCGCCAAACTGCTGGCCGCGAAAATAGATCGGCGCGACGTGCTCGGACGATGCGGCGAAAACCGCGTAGCCATCGTTTCACACGGTGTCGACCTGCGCACGGGTATGCGTTTTGGCAAACGCGTCTGCAAAAGCATGGCCACCGGACGGATTGCCGTCCACGGACGCAAGGTTCGCCTGACCACCAGCGTCGGCGTGGCCGCAACGTCCGACGAACGCATGGCTTCCCCGGAAGCGCTGTTGGCGCTGGCGCAAGAGCGTCTGAGACAGGCGATGATCTGCGGCGGCAACTCCGTGTGTATCGAGATTCGTCCCGACTGCCCGCTGGCGCAACGGGACAAAGCCTTGTCTGGACTGTTCGGTCTGCTGGGCGAAGTACTGGAACCGGAACAAAAAGAAGCGCTGGGAATGGCGGTGCAACCCTTGCTGCGGAAAATCGACGCGAAGGCCGCGATTGAAGCCCGGCGGGCGCTGGGCTTGCCGGCCACCGACGAAGAGCGCCCGGCGCCGGGCGGGCGTCAAGCGCAAGAAACGTCCTGATCGCGTTGGCGGCGCCGGCAGCTTCGGGCGTCAGGAAACCGACGAAAAATTGTCCAGCAACACGCCGCCCCACACCGCCAGGACGTTGAGCAGCGCCAGCAGAACCGCCGCGCTGCCGACATCCTTGGCGCGTTTGGCAAGCGGGTGCCGTTCCAGCGACACGCGATCCACAATCGCCTCTATCGCCGAATTGACCAGTTCGACGATCAGCACCAAAAGCACGCTGGCGATCATCAGCGCGCGCCCCGTCCACGTCACCCGCAGGAAAAAGGACAGCGCAATCAGGATTACCGCCAGCAGCGTCTCTTGCCGGAAAGCGGCCTCGCAGGCATGGGCGGCGCGCAGACCGTCCAGCGAATAACGCAACGCGTTCCACACACGCCGCAAGCCGGTTTTACCTTTGAACTGGTTTTCTTCAGACATGAAATATCCCCTTCAAGACTTGTCGAAGGCGCAAAGTATAGGAACTAAAAAGGGAAAAAGGAAAATGGCCGCCGTTCCGGAACAAGCGCGCAGCTTGTGCGGCAAGAGCCATTCATTGGCGTTGCCCCGGTTTATCAAAACACACTCTTGCAAGAGGATAATCCGGCACCGGAGGGGCGCAAGCGCTTTATTATTATTTCTTTCGGCTTCGCCGGATATGGATTGAAACATGAGACACACGGAACAAATCATCGCGATTGACGGTCCGGCTGGAATCATCGAGACCCGGATCGCTTCGCCCGCCGAACCGCGCGGTCTGGCGCTCGTCTGTCATCCGCATCCGCTGTTTGGGGGCAGCAACGACAACAAGGTCGTACATACGCTGGCGAGCGCTTTCGTCAGGCTGGGGTACGTTGCCTTGCGGCCCAATTTCCGGGGCGTTGGCGGCAGCGGCGGGCAGCACGACGAGGGGCGCGGAGAAAGTGAAGACATGCTGATCGTGCTCGCCGAGGCGCGGCGGATTTTCGGCGAATTGCCGGTCATCCTGGCCGGATATTCGTTCGGCGCTTACGTACAGACGCGCGTGGCCGAGGCGCTGGTCAAGTCCGGTCAGCCGGCGCGGCGGCTGGCGCTGGTCGGAACCGCCGTCGGCGCCATCGACAGCGTTGCCCGGACATACGCCGCGCGCCCGGTCGCCGGGGACGCGCTGATCATTCACGGTGCGGCGGATACCACCGTGCCGCTGGCCAACGTCCTCGCCTGGGCCGAGCCGCTCGAATTGCCAGTCATCGTCATTCCGGGCGCGGATCATTTCTTTCATCGGCGGTTACATCTCATTCGCGGCATTGTTTTGCGCGCGTGGCAGCACTGACGCCGACGATTCGTGTTTATTCGTGATTCAACCCGGATTATCCTGAAAACCGCAACCCGCATAGGTCAATGGAATGGACGCCTCCTGTTCCCCTGACGGCATCGATGTGCCAGACTGGAAGTGTTATCAACCCAATCACGGAGAAGGAGGCGTCGAGATGAAGATTACACGCAT
>JAITNL010000119.1 GCA_031290495.1 Accumulibacter sp. | reverse complement strand
ACCCCGATTTCATCCCTCGCCGATGGGTCGTGGAATGTTTCCACTCTTGGACCAACCGCTTTCGGAAACTGACGCCACGCTACGAGAAAACCGATTTGTCTTACCTCGGTTTGCTCCATCTGGCAGCTGCTATAGCAGTTTGACAAAAATTACATTATTTAATATAATACATACTCAATCAAGCATTGCGGATATGTTAGATAATTTTTCTCAAGCTGCTATATGATTACCCTCAACAAAATCATTGTTATTTACGGATAAGCACTTATTCCGTGCTTCCAAAACCGTCAGATGAATGACATCCCCCCCTCGCGGGAGGGTGCAGGACGGGTTTCGCAAATTCAACCGATTTTTTTGACTATCGCCATTTGTAATTACAGAAAAATCGCGCGCTTCACCAGACGAGCGCATGGATTTCCGCTTGCGCGAAAATGGCGGGGCAGGGCGGGAGAATGCAAACATTTTCCAAAACACGTTGGCTCGACAGACCTGAAAGCCGGGCGCCAATTTTCATGCCCCGGCCCTGCTACACTTATTTCTTTTGGTAAAACACTTATGCAGCCGATTCTTCCAGACATTTTCCGCGATCTGCAATCGGCGGTCGTGTGGCGGCATTTCGCCGTGCTGTGCGCTTTCCATCGGCCATCCGGGGGCGAAGCGCCGCTGCGCGAGCATCTGCGGGCCTGGGCCGTGGCGCGCGGTCTGGCGGCGACGGTCGACGCGGCGGGCAATCTGATCGTGCGCAAAAACGCGAGCGCGGGCAGCGAATCGGCGCCGGGCGTGGTGTTGCAGGCGCATCTGGACATGGTGTGTCAGGCCAACGCCGATGTGTCGCATGACTTCACGCGCGATCCGCTCGAACCAGTTCTGCGCGACGGCTGTCTGCTGACCGAACACACTACGCTCGGCGCGGACAACGGCGTCGGCGTGGCGCTGATTCTGGCCGCGCTGGAAGATGACGGGCTGACGCACGGGCCGCTCGAAGCCTTGTTTACGGTCGCCGAGGAGGACGGCATGGGCGGTGCGCGCGGACTCGCGCCTGACGCGCTGGCGGGCCGGCTGATGCTCAACCTCGATACCGAGGAGTGGGGGGCGTTCTATCTCGGATGTGCCGGCGGCATCGACGTGAACGCGCGGCGTTCGGGGCAACCGGATGTCTGGCCGGACGACCATGCCGCTTTGCGCGTCGAAGCGCGCGGTCTGCGCGGCGGCCATTCCGGCGTGGACATCCACGAAGGCCGGGGTAACGCGATCAAGCTGCTGGCGCGCGCGCTGCGCGTCATCGGGCGTGGCTGGCCCTTGCACATCGCCTCGCTGCGCGGCGGCAGCGCGCGCAACGCGCTGCCCCGCGAGGCGTCCGCCGTGCTCGCCGTCCCGCGTGAAGCGGTGCCCGGAATCGCCGCGCTGCTCGCGGAACTGCAACGTGTCTTGCGCGATGAGCTGGCCGGGATCGACGACGGGGTCACGCTGTGCTGCGCGCCCTTGCCGCCGGACGGCAGCGTTCGCACGATGGGGTCCAGCGAACAGGCGGCCTGGCTCGCCGCGCTGCACGCCGCGCCGCAGGGCATCCGGCGCATGAGCTTGCGCGCGCCGGGAGTGGTCGAAACGTCGGACAATCTGGGCATCGTCGAATTGACTCCGGAAGCTGGCCAATGTTGTTTTCTGGTGCGTTCGCTGATCGACAGCGCCGGCGCTGAACTCGCGGCGGAGATCGTCAGCCTGTTTGCGTTGTCCGGCGCTTGCGCCGAGGTGTCAGGCCATTATCCTGGCTGGTCGCCGAATCCGGCGTCGCCGCTGTTGACCACGTGCCGCGAGGTCTACCGCCAAACCTTCGGCGGCGAACCGCTCACCAGGGTGATCCACGCCGGCTTGGAGTGCGGCATCCTGCGCGGCAAATATCCGGAAATGGACGTGTTGTCCTTTGGCCCGACGATTCGCGGCGCGCATGTGCCCGGTGAAAGCGTCGATATTGGCTCGGTCGAACGCTGCTGGCGATTACTGCGGGAAATACTTGCCGCGCTGGCGAAATAACGCCTCGAAAACCAGGGGAAATCCGCCTATACAGCGGTTCCCATAAATAACCACGCCCTCTAAATAACCGTCCTGTCGCCGACAGGCAGGCCAAAAACGCTGCTGCCTCAGATACGCCACATGCGCAACATCCGGCCCCAGGGCGCGATAAATCGCGCCCCTACGGTTTTACGGACGGTGGAATCGCGGGGGCAGACACAGGTCGGTGCACCTACGCCACCACGCGCGCGTTTGGCAGGGGCGATCCTCCGGGGCGCCCCGCCGCCGACGCTTAAAACCTGAACCGCACGCCGATATTTACCGCCCCGCCTTCCCTGGCACTCCCCTTGGCTGGCGAAGAGAACCCGTGTTGATAGCTGACATCGCCGAAGACCGACGTGGATTTCGACACCCAGCCCTGCATCCCGACGCCGACTTCGCCCCAGGATTTGCCGTAGCGTTCGGAAACATTGACCTTATTGATGGAAACGGCTTCGGGATTGATGAAGTCTCGATACACGTTGACCAGTCCGTAGAGTTTCAAAGGCTTGTTTTCGGCGGTCGTCAGTTCGCGGACGAGCCTTGCGCCAAGACGACCGCGCAGGGTTTCAGCGTCGTAGGAGTCGACTTTGTAAGTGTCGCCCTTGAAGCCTTGGTACTTCGTGTACTGGTAGCTCAATTGCGTCTGACCTTCAAGTAACCAGGCGGCGTCGATTTTCCACAGGGGGTAGCCACCTTCGACGGAAAGACCCGCGCGCCAGCCTTTTTGGGTGACTTTGTCGCGGGAACTATCGGCCTTGATGGTGAAATCGTTATGGAGCTTGGCGACCTGGCCGACGAGATCGAGATACGCGCCGTTCGCCGTGGTGTGGGTGAGATAACCGCCCAGAGCGTAGCTTTCGGCTTTCATCGATCCGGTGTCGCGCTTGGTATCCGCGTGGTCGTCGAAATCGGCGTCGGTGCGGGCGTAGTCGAAGGAGAGGGCGGCGCGAAGGGTACCGCCGTTTCCGGTGGCCTGGGCGAGGAGTTCGCGACCGATCTGTACGCCGGTGGTGTCCTGGTCGTAGCCGAAGAAACTGCGTTTGCCGTCTTCGGAACCTTGACTGCGATACGTTCTGGCCCAGGATTGACGTTCCGTCGTCGGCAGGTTGCGGTGTTCGCCGACGCGCTGCCCCAGATTGGCGAGTTGCATGAAGCCGGTTTCGGCGTTGACTCTTTGCCCGCCGACGGAGTCGGCGCAGATGGAGTTGCAGCCACGGCGGACGAGATACAAGTTGTTGACGGCGTGAGCGTCGTCTACCCCGGCGTCGAGGCCGTTGAGCAGCAGATACCGGAAAGCGCCGACGGAAAGGGGATCGCTGGTGAAGGTAGCACCCGATATGTCGTCTGTTTTCACTACCATAAGGGGAGCTTCGGTGCCAGTCGGGTTGAAGCCCCAGTTTTTGATGATCAGGTTGTGACGACCTGTCGCGGTTCCGTCGACGACGAACAGGTCGCCGGTTTGCCCGAAGATGTCGACGTACATCCTGATGTTGCTGCTGTTGTTGGTGCTGGAGAGTGTTTGAACTCGCAGGGTGTTGAAATTAGTCACATTAGGGTCTACATGGCTCAGGATGATCAGACCGTTGTTGTTCAATTGGGAGTCTTTGCCCAGATAGAGTTCTGGTTGATGGTGATCAACAATACCGAATGTGCCGCCGGACAGGATGTCGAGCGTTCCATCGACGGTCAACTCTGTTCCGGTGATGTAGAAGAAAGCGTCGCTTTCGACAGTCACTCCGGAAGTTTTCAGAACGCCGGAAAGATCGAAGGTGCCGCCGCTTTCGACAATTACGCTCCCGGCATAAGCCAAATCATTGCCCAGACTGCCAGTGAGTTCAAGCGTTCCGGCGGAAACCGTGGTGCTGCCGGTGTAGGTGTTGGTTCCGCTGAGGGTCAAGGTGCCGGAACCGGTTTTGGTCAAGGAACCGGTGCCGGAAATGACGCCGCCGAAGATACCGGCGCTGCTCTGGTTGACCGTGAGCGCCGCGCCGCCCAAGGTGATCGCGCCGGTGTTGGCGCCGGAGAGGTTCTTGATCGTCTGGGCGAAATTGTTGAGATCGAAGGTTCCGTTAACCGTTACCGCGCTGCTGTTCTGAATCGTATTGGCGACGCCGGCTTGCAGTGTGCCGGCGGAAATGGTGGTCGCGCCGGTATAGGTGTTGTCGGTGGAGAGAATCAAGGTACCGTCGCCTTTCTTGGTCAGGCTGTTGTCGTTCCAGCCGGAATTTCCCGGCTGGTCTATCAGCGGAACATTCACTTCAAACGTATTGCCGCTGTCCAGCGTGAAATTACCGTGCGCGTCGGCGCCGCTGTACCAGGTCAGGTCAAGCCCGGCGGTGTAGCTATTGGCGTTTTTCGTGGTGACGACGGTGGCGTAATCCACGCCGGTACCGCCGCTGATGGTGACCGTGGTGAAGTCATCGGTAATCCCGCTGGTGGTACTTATGAGCAGATATTTCGTGGGATCGAGGGCGCTGGCCGTATCCGGTACGGCACCGCTGATGCCGCTGATATTGAGTGTGCCGTCGAGAATCGCCGTAGCGGCGGTGACATAGGCGCTGCCGTGTCCTTCGGCAAGGGTGATTTTGAGTGTGCCGGTGCTTTCTTGTTTATATTTTCCGCTCGCGGTGACCGCGCCGGAATTGCCGATAGTGAGAGTGGAATTAGCGATAGTGATGTTGTTCGAAGAGGCTGAACCGATACTGCCGGTGGTGACGGCGAGCGTTCCGGCGTTCACTGTGGTGTTGCCGGTGTAGTCATTCAATCCCGTCAAAGTTAAAACACCGGGACCCGTCTTGGTCAAGCCACCGTTGCCGGTTAATTTTCTGCTCAGTGTCTTGTTGTCACTCATGTCAACGGTGGCGCCGCCAGCTTCCAGAAGAATTTCCTGAGAGGTGTTGTACGTAATGCCGCCAGCGATCAGGGTGTCCCAGTTACTGGCATTCAATGTGCCGCCGTCGATCTTGAGTTGTTTGATAGTGACATTGCTGCCGCTCAGGGTGAAATTCTGGTTATTGGTCAGCAGCAGATAGTCGATAGTGGCATCGTCGCTGTTCAAGTTGCTGGCAGTCAGCGTTGTGCCGGTGTCACCAATTTCGAGATTGGTCACGGCAAAGGTTAAATCGCCGCCGTCAGCGGTTCTGGTCAGGAAGATAGTCCCGGCTTTCAGTGTTTCGGCAGTGAGGGAGACGCTGCCGCCCGCGCCGCCGGTGGTGTAGTTATCCACCCCATTTGCGCCGCTAGTCATGTTGAGTGTTCCGGTCACGGCGATGGTTTGACCGGAAGCATTCAGAACGGCGTTGCCGCCACTACCGCTACTGCCGCCATCACTACTGCCGTCACCGCCTTTGCCGCCCGTCACGAACAATTCGTTGGCGTTGATATCATCGTTGGCTACAAGCAACGCGGAACCGCCGCCACCACCACCGTAATAAGAACCTACGCCGCCGCCGCCGCCAGCGATGGAAACAAGGTTGAAGTCCCCGGATGTATTAATGCCAGCGCCGCCGCCACCGCCGGCACCACCATCAGAACCATGACCACCACCACTGCCGCCGGCGGCACTGTTGCTATCGCCGCCACTGCCGCCACCTCCAGAGCAGGAACCGCCATCGGTACCGACGCCATTACTGCCGCTACCGCCGGCGCCATTTCCGGAGCTAGCTCGGCAGCCGCCGCCACCGCCGCCACCGTCGCCGATGCCGTCGCCGCCGTTACCACCGCCGTAGGTACTGGCGGTTCCGCCGCTGTTACCACCGCCAGTGCCGCCGCTGGTTGCTCCGTATTTGCCGTCGCCGCCTTTACCACTTGGAGCACTATTGCCCACATAACCGCCTGCGCCACCGCCAGCAGTACCGTAGCATGTCCCAGCGCCCCCGCCCCCACCGCCAGACACATACAGGCTTTCGGCGGCATTGACTGTTGTGGTTGCAGCAAAGAGACCGGAGAAAACAGCGATCAGAGAGAACATGGATTCCCAGAGAAAATGGGAATTTCGACGTGATGTTGTCGTGCGCGAGTGTAAAGAGGACATGCGTTTCTCCTGTGCGATGACGTTGGTTTAGGAAAGGGTTGGTTGAGACGCGGAGACAGTGAAATTCCCGCGCAAGCGTTGCCAGAGCTTGCCGAGAGAAGAACGCAGGGCGAGGGTTTTTGAAGTCAATACGGGATCGAGGCGATGGATTTCGAGCAGCCGCGCCTTGAGTTCGGGCAGGAGTAATTCGTTTTCGGCGAGACGCAAGACCATCTCGCGATCCAGAGACGCCAGATAAGATTCCATGACTCCGCGCAAATGACTTTCCCAATGCGGTCCGGAATGACGGAAATGCAGCAATAACAAATGCGCCTTGCTGATATGGAAAGCCGCGAGACGACCGCCGTCGATGCCGCGCTCACGCAGCCACTGTTCGGTGCACTCCAACGCGGAAAGAAAACTCAAACGCCGTTCGTCGAGAACACGGGAAATGGAGGACGCGTCGAAACGATAGACATAAAGCTCACGGTCGAGAAAACGCATTCGCCGGGCGGCGCAAAGATTGGCGATGGTGAAGGGGTGATCGCTATTGACGTAAGTCGAAGGAAAAACCATCCCCGCCCGCGACACGGAATCGCGGCGAAACCACTTGAACCAGAGGGCGTGGGAAGAAACGATGACGGCGGGATAGTCCTCGGCGGAAAAGCCGCTCTTGGGACAAGCCATGAAAATACGTCCGTCGTAATCATCCCAGGGAAGAACGGAACCGTTTTTCTCAAGCACATGCGCGTAACGGAAAAACAGCACATCGCAACCCGAAGTTTCCGTCTTGAAATCCAGCCCGGCGAATCCCGCAACGGAAACCACATCGTCGGCATCGACAAACCAGAGAAACTCGCCGCGCGCCTCGGCAACGCCGAAATTCCGCGCCGGCCCGCAACCGAGATTCTTCTTGTGACGCAGAAGCCGCAGACCGGGAATCTCGCGCGTCAGCCCGTCCACGACCTTGGCGGAACGGTCGCGGGAAGCGTCGTCGATGACAAGAATCTCGCGGGAAATACCCGCCCGCGTCAAAGCCTCGTGCAAAGACAACAGACAGCGGCGAATCGTCTTTCCGCCGTTGTAAACCGGAATGACGACGGAGAGGTCGAGGGATGCGGGCGTCACGGCCTCGCCTCCACGCCGGGGAATCGCGCGGAGAACCGTAAGCCGACAAGCGCCCCGGAATTGAATTTGCGCCGGGGCGGAAAAAAAGAAAGCGCCCCAATGAGGGCGCTTAACAGTGAACTACGCTTGGAGAACGCGGAGAGAGAGTTGTTTACATCATCACTTGCTTGCTTGCTTGCTTGCTTGCTTGCTTGCTTGCTTGCTTGCTTGCTTGCTTGCAAAAATTATGTGGTCGACTTTGGAAAAGTCAAGTGAAATGTTCATATTTCCGAAAATTTCTTGAAAAAAAGTGACGGGATGAAAACGCGCTCATTATATTCAAGCCGTGAGCCTTGTCAAGTCATTTTTTGAAAAAATTTGAGTGTCGCGTGA
>JAITNL010000051.1 GCA_031290495.1 Accumulibacter sp. | reverse complement strand
CCCGGTGTGCACTCGGCGCGCTACGCCGGTGAACCGAAATCCGATCAACGCAACAACGAAAAGCTGGTCGCCGACCTGGCCGGGAAAGCCGACCGGCGCGCGCACTACGTTTGCGTGCTGGCTTTCGTTCGCCATGCCGGCGACCCGCAGCCGGTCATCACCGAAGGCGACTGGCACGGCGAGATCATCGATACGCCGCGCGGCGCGGGCGGATTCGGCTATGACCCTTATTTCTTTCTGCCCGAGGACGGTTTGGCCGTCGCGGAAATCGACGCCGCCGAGAAGAATCGCCGCTCGCATCGCGGCCAGGCGCTGGCGCTGCTGGTGGATCGGCTGAAAAACCGGCGCGCGTGATCTGGCGTACATGACCCAAGGCGCATGATCCAACGAAAACCCGCGCGCGCGATCCCGATCCGGCTACTGGAAACGAGGCCGACGGCGGAACCCGGCGCGCTGAAATTCCACGCGCCCTTGCCGCTCTCGCTCTACCTGCACATCCCCTGGTGCGTGCGCAAGTGTCCGTACTGCGATTTCAATTCGTATGCGCTGCGCGACAAGTTGCCGGAAGCCGACTATATCGCCGCGCTGATCGCCGACCTGGAATCGGCGCTGCCGCTCGTCTGGGGACGCAGGATCGTCAGCGTGTTCATCGGCGGCGGTACGCCGAGCCTGCTTTCCGCCGTTGCGCTCGATACCTTGCTCGCCGCCGTTCGCGCCCGCCTGCCGCTCGTTTACGACGCGGAAATCACGCTGGAGGCCAACCCCGGCGCGGCCCTTGCCGACAAATTCGCCGCTTTCCGCGACGCCGGGGTCAACCGTCTGTCGCTCGGCGTCCAGAGCTTCGATCCGACGCATCTCGAAGCGCTGGGCAGAATCCACAACGCCCGTCAGGCGCGGCGCGCCGCCGATCTCGCCGCGCGCCATTTCGATAATTTCAACCTCGATCTGATGTATGGCCTGCCCGGACAGACCGTGGCGCAGGCGCTCGCCGACGTGGAGCTGGCGCTCACTTGCGCGCCAAGCCATCTGTCCTGCTACCAGCTCACCATCGAACCGGACACGGCGTTCGCCGTATCGCCGCCTTCCTTGCCCGATCCCGACCGCTGCGCGGACATGCAGAACGCCATCGAAGCCCGGCTCGGCGAGGCGGGCTTCGTTCATTACGAAACCTCCGCTTTCGCCCGCGCCGGCAGTCAATGTCGGCACAATCTCAATTACTGGACTTTCGGCGACTACCTGGGCATCGGCGCCGGCGCGCACGGCAAGCTGACGCTGCCCACCGGAACAGCGTGTGAGGTTCGCCGACAGGCGCGCTGGAAGCAGCCAAAACAGTATCTGGACGGGGTAGCCGCCGGACAGCCGCTGCAAGAGGAGTTTTCAGTGCGCGCGGGCGATCTGCCCTTCGAGTTCATGATGAACGCCATGCGCCTGACCGAAGGGTTTGACGCCGCGCTGTTCGAGACGCGCACGGCGCAGCCCTTGACCGTCGTCGAGCCGATTCTGCGCCGCGCTCAAAATGACGGACTGCTGATCCGCGACGCCGAGCGGATCGCTCCGACCCGGCGCGGACAGCGTTTCCTCAACCGTTTATTGGAGATGTTTCTGGTGTAGCGGCGAATTATTTGGCGGGCCGGCGGCGCATTCCGATCAAACCGACCAGACCGACACCAAACAAGGCCAGCGAACCGGGTTCTGGCACACCAGGATTGCCCGGAACGGTGAGCAGAATACTGTCGTTGGCGCAGTTCTGGGTCCAGTGGATGTTGAACTCGTTACCGTCCCAGCCAGCGTCGTACAGCAGTTGAAGGTCAAGACTGATTTCGTAGAAATAATGCAGGTCATCTTCCTTGCTGCCGTAGCCGGACACGCCGGTCGTGGTATAGCTGGATTCAGCCGAACCGAGCAAAGTGCCGCCGCGCAGCGACGTGGGATGCGCCATGTCAGCCGCAGCGGAACCAGGTGCCACTTCGTTTCCGGCAACATCCCAAAGACCATAGGCCCAGTCCGGATTGGCATAAACTCCGCCGAGTACGCCGCCAAGGAAATTATTGACGACGTTGATCCCCAGTTCATACGTTCCGTTATTGCCGAAATCAATGGCAAAATCGCCGGCGGCATAAACGTTGTTGCCGAAATTGTCGACGGTCAGCGGGTTATGCCCCGTCGCCAGCGCGATGAACAGCGTACCGTTCTGAATGATGGCGTACATCGCCTCGGCATCGTAAGCTTGCCCGCCATAGCCGGGCCTCAGATAATAAGCGCCGCTGCCTGTCTGGTCTTCTTCCGTATAGGACACGCCGGGCAGTGAAGAAACCCAGGTCTTCGGGTCGATCTTCCAGTCCGACAGGCTGCCATCAATGGTAATTTGGGCCAAAGCGGAACCCGAAACGACGGCGGCAATGACGAATGCGGAAAGAGAGATTTTTTTCATGGCAACACCCCATAAACGATGTGTGGAAGTGAACGGTAACTTGGCGCAACGCCGTGAATCCTATCGTAAATCGGTGTCTGATTCAATGATGCCACGAGTTTTCAATCTGTCCGGCGCCCATGGTCTCCTCACCCTTTCAGTCCGTCTCATCGGCCGCATCCACGGTGACTCCATGAACATCGGACATCTGGTGTGCCGCAAAACCGGACAAGTCTGAAAATCCGCGACAATTCGACGCTCCAGACCTGTCACAAAGGTAGTCTTTCGTTAAAATACCCGCTTTGATTTTTCCGCTTCATGTTTTTCATTCAATCGCTTGAGTTTTTCATTTTTCCAACGAAAGGGCATTTTTATCATGGATCGAATATTCAATTTCAGCGCCGGTCCCGCCGCGCTGCCACTGGAAGTCTTGCAACAGGCGCAGGCCGAGCTGGTGAACTGGCGCGGCAGCGGCATGTCGGTGATGGAGATGTCGCATCGCGGCAAGGAATACATGAGCATCCAGGCCGAAGCCGAGGCGGATTTGCGCGAGTTGCTGGGTATCCCGGCCAGTTACAAGGTGCTCTTTTTGCAGGGCGGCGCGTCGCTGCAGTTCGCCATGGTGCCGATGAATCTGCTGCGCGGCAAAGCTTCCGCCGATTATCTGAACACCGGCGAATGGTCGAAAAAGGCGATCAAGGAAGCCAAGAAATACGGCGCGGTCAACGTCGTCGCCACGTCGGAAGAGCGTAATTTCTCCTACGCCCCGGCGCCGTCGCAATGGAAGCTCGACCCGAACGCGGCCTACGTGCATATCACGCAGAACGAGACCATCGGCGGCGTCGAAATCTTCGGCGCGCCAGACACCGGCAGTGTGCCGCTGGTCTCGGACATGTCCTCGATGATCCTGTCGCAGCCGGTCGATGTATCGAAATACGGGCTGATCTACGCCGGCGCGCAGAAAAACATCGGCCCGGCCGGACTGACCATCGTCATCGTGCGCGAAGACTTGCTCGGCCAGACCGTCGCCGGTACGCCGACGATGATGGATTACCAGATCCAGGCCGACAACGATTCGATGTACAACACGCCGCCGACTTACGCCGTATATATCGCGGGACTGGTGTTCAAACTGCTCAAAACCATGGGCGGCCTGACGGCGATGGAGCAGGTCAATCGCGCCAAGGCGCGGATTCTTTACGACGTGCTCGACGCTTCGAGTCTCTTCAGTTCGCCGGTGGCGAAGGAAAACCGCTCGCTGATGAACATTCCGTTCACCCTGAAAAATCCGCAGCTCGACGATGAATTTCTCAAGGGCGCCAAGGCGCGCGGCATGATTCAGCTCAAGGGACACCGCTCGGTCGGCGGGATGCGCGCGTCGATCTACAACGCCTTGCCGGTCGAAGGTGTGCAGGCGCTGGCCGATTACATGAAACAATTTGAAAAAACCCAGGCGTGATGCGCCCGGACCCGGACGCGATAAAAAGGGGAAAACCATGACACACAAAATCAAGACGCTCAACGCCATCTCGAAACAGGGACTGGCGCGTCTGCCGGACACCTGCGTGGTGGGCAGCGACGTGACCGAACCCGACGCCATCCTGGTGCGCTCGGCCGACATGCACAAACTGGAGATTCCGCCCGGTCTGCTGGCCGTCGGGCGCGCCGGCGCCGGTACCAACAACATCCCGATCCAGGCCATGAGCGAACGCGGCATCGTCGTGTTCAACACGCCGGGGGCCAACGCCAACGCCGTCAAGGAGCTGGTTCTCGCCGGGATGCTGATGGGCGTGCGCAACATCGTGCCGGCGGTCAACTTCGCCGCTGGTCTGCACGGCGACGACGAGTCCCTGCACAAGCAGGTCGAGGCCGAGAAAAAGCAGTTCGTCGGCCGCGAGCTGCGCGGCAGTACCTTGGGCATCGTCGGTCTGGGGGCAATCGGCTCATTACTGGCCGAGTCCGCGCTTGCGCTGGGCATGAAAGTCATCGGCTTCGACCCCGAACTCACCATCGACGCCGCCTGGCGGCTGCCGCCGCAAGTCAGAAAAGCGGCCAGCGTCGATGAATTGCTGAAGCCTTCGGATTTTGTCAGTCTGCACGTCCCGCTGTTGCCGTCGACGCGCAATCTGATCAACGCCGAGCGCGTGAAAATCATGAAAAAGGGCAGCGTGCTGCTCAACTTTTCGCGCGACGGCATCGTCGACACGCAAGCCGTCATCGACGGCATCGACGCCGGTCTTCTGCAATCCTACCTTTGTGATTTTCCGGGCAATGCGCTGCACCAGCATCCGCGCGCGATCGCCCTCCCGCATCTCGGCGCATCGACCGAGGAAGCGGAAGAAAACTGCGCGATCATGGTTGCGGAGCAAGTGGCCGACTATCTGCAAAATGGCAGCATCCGCAACTCGGTCAACTTCCCGAACATCGCGCTGCCGCGCGGCTCGGACTTTCGTCTGGCGATTGCCAGCGTCAACGCGCCGGACCTGTTCGGGCAGATTTCGACCGCGCTGGCCGGCGTCAGCCTGAACATCAACACCATGGTAAACAAGTCGCGCGGCGATCTGGCGTTTACGCTGGTGGACGTGGAAACCAAAGTCACGCCGCCGGTGATCGACGCGTTGAAGGCTGTCCCTGGCGTGCTGCGCGTGCGTTATCTGCCGGGTTAACGTCTGCTTTACGTGTGCGGGGTAAGGGGAAGCGCCCCGGCACGTTTCGGCGGACGGAACAAGCTCTGAAATAGCGCTAAACTACGCAACAGGCGAGTCGTCAAAAGATGAATCGCAAGACAACCCCTGGAAATCCCGGCATGTTCTTGAAAATACTCGTCGCCGTCCTCGCCGCCGCGCTGCCCGCCGCTGTTTCGGCGGCTTGGCAGACGATCAACATGGAACAGGGGCGGCATGTCGAGATCGACCGGGAAAGCATCGTTCATGGCCCTGGCGGTTCCCTGCTGGCCAAGGGGCGCGTGGTGTTCGATAGACCGATTGTCGATCCCAAGAGTTCGGTGTCGTATCACATCATCGAATTTGAAACCCGCTACGACTGCGCCGAGCGCACGCGCGTCACGCTCAAGCGCACTTATTACACGGCGGACAACAGCTTGCTGCGCCAGGACGAAGTGCAAGGCGCGTTCGAGCTGCCGGTGCGCAGCGGTACGCCGGACGGCATCCTGATGCGCGAGGTGTGCCGCACCTTGGGCGACGGTTCCGCGCCACGGTCGTTGAACCAGGCGCTGGGCACGATCAACGAACTCGCCGCCGACCTGCGCCAATCCAACGACGCGCTGGTCAAGCAAGCCGTGGAAAAAGATCGGCAGCGCGCCCCCCGCCAACCCGCAAGCGCGGTGTCCGGCAGACAAGCGGCGCGTCCGGCGGCGGCGGAAGCACGCCGCGCGCCGTCGCCAAACTGGTCTTACGAAGACGCCGCCGGTCCCGAACACTGGGGCCAACTCAGCCCGAATTACGCCGTTTGCGCGTCCGGCAAGCGTCAATCGCCCATCGACCTGAGCGACGCCTTCAGCGTCGATCTGCAAGCCATTCAATTTTTATACCAGGCCGCTCCGTTCCATGTCGTCGATACAGGCCGTCATCTGCAACTGACAATCGACGGCAGCGGTTACATCCAGACCCTCGGCAAAATCTATCGCCTGATCTACATCCGTTTTCACAGCCCGGCGGAGTTTACCGTCGTTGGCCGGGCTTTCCCGATGGAAGCGCAGCTGGTGCACAGCGCCGATGACGGCAAGCTGGCGATTGTTTCGGTGCTGCTGGAAATGGGCAGCGAAAACCCGGTGATTCAAGCCGCGCTGAACAATTTTCCGCTGGAAAAAAGCGGCGAGACCGCGCCGCCTGGACACGACATCGACATCAACGCGCTGCTGCCAGCGGATTCGGGCTATTTCACTTTCATGGGTTCGCTGACCACGCCCCCCTGTACCGAGGGTGTGCTGTGGATGGTGCTCAAGCAACCGCGGCAGGTTTCCGCCGAACAGTTGTCGATGCTGCGGCGTCTGTACCGTCCCAACGCGCGCCCCGTGCAACCGGCTTTCGGACGCATCGTCAAGGAATCGCGATAATCCCGGAAGTGTGCAACCGCGGTTGTCGGCTCATTTCCCGCAGACCAGCCGCCGCGCGCTCTCGCCGGTTCCGCCGGGCGCGATGTTTTCCCATTCGGCGTCGGGTTTTTGCTCGTTGGCAACCTGCCGTCCTTGGCCCATTTGTTCCGAATACGCCTCGAAAGTGAGCGTCCGCGCGCGGGGATTGGCGCAATCGTATTCGACCAGCGAGCGGATCGACCCCACCACGGTCCGCTCATCGGCCCATTGCGCCGTGGTGAAATCAATCAACTGAAACACCTGCGCCAGATCGCCGCTGCGCCGTGCCGAGCGCTGATCCAGAAAAGCCCGAAAATTCTCGTTCCGGCCCAGCGCCAGCCACTCGGCTTCGTCGACCGTTTGAGCGAACGCCAGAAGCGGCGAAAGCAGCGGCAGCAACGCCCAACACCAACTGAAATGTCGATTCATCGTAAAAATCCGTACAGCAATTCAAGGTTGGCAATGATAACCGGACCTGAGATAGCGGATGCCCGCGTGAATGTCGATCAGCCGCCGCCTTGCGATGTTTCAAAACCCGGACGCGCCTATTCAGGGTTCGCCCGCGCGTCGTCCTTCAACACCAGCGGCAACCCGCCGGCCACCAGCGTGACGCGCTCGCACACAGCGGCCACGCGCTGATTCAACCGTCCCTGTTCGTCGGCAAACAGACGCGAAACCGGGGACATGGGCACGACGCCGCAGCCGACTTCGTTGGATACCAGAATAATTCGGCCAGGGAGCTGCGGCAACGCGTCGATCATCGTCTGCGTTTCGTCGCGGAACAGCGGGCAATTGATCGGCAGACCCGCTTCGGCTTGCCACGCGGCCTCGCCGGCGAACAGAAGATTCGACAGCCACAGGGTCAGACAATCGACCAACAGACAGACCTCCGCCGCCGCGTTCCGCCGCAACGCCGCCGCGAGATTCAAAGGCGATTCTACAAGCCCCCACGACGCCGACCGCCGGGTCCGATGACGCGCGACGCGCCGCCGCATCTCGTCGTCGAGCGCCTGCGCGGTTGCCACATAAATCACGCGCAGACCGCTGGCGGCAGCCCGTTGTTCCGCCAACGCGCTCTTGCCAGAACGCGCGCCGCCCAAAATCAGTTCTCTCATGCGCTCAATCTTAGCATGGCGCGGGAGGCGGCGAGCAAGGTGACGCGCGGGTTGGGGTGGCTGGGTATTGGTAAATCTCAAAAGGGGCGGTGGACCGCCCCTTGGCTATACGCAAGTCAACATTGCTTCAAGCATTGCAACGAACTCCACAAAGTCACGTTTGCACGCCACGCAATAGTCTCTGACTTCCAGAAAATCCATCTGCCGCTCCCCCGATTCCACCTTGCTCACGTAGCTTTGCGGCTTGCCCAAGTATGTTGCCAATTGTACCTGCGTGATTCCTGCCTGCTCCCGCGTCTCGCGCAGCTTGGCACGAAGCAGGGCATAGGGAAGCGACCAGATGAAATTCATTGTCAGTTTGGCAACTTGGAGCGCCGATCCTGACGGGTGGAGCGCGCTGACGTCAACGGCCTCACTTTTACAAAAGTGGTGGCTACGGCCTTGAACAGTTCCTTTTCCTCTGCTCCCATCCGGCGAAACTGGCGGACGATGGCCTCTTCGTCGGCATCGAAGCCGGCGGCCAGTTGCGGCGGCTGAAAACCCTCGGCCATCGCCACCAACTCATACACACGAACCCCAAGTACGTAAGCAATCGACCCCAGTAACTCGGCGCCGGGATTGTGCTTACCGCTTTCAACGCGCGAAATATTCGCCGCCGTCGTACCCGCGCGACGCGCCAGTCCGTCCTGTGTCCATTCGCACCGTTCACGCAACTGTTTGATAACCATTCCCAGATTCATGCGCATAGTCTGGGTCTAACTTACCAGGAACGTAGTTCGATATTGGTAACATGTTTACAGTAATGAGAAATTGGTATAATATCCAACGCTCATGATATTTCCAGGTCCATGCCATTCCCGCAATCACCCCGTTTGACTGCTTTTTATTGTGGTGATAGTCTCAAAAAGTATTGATATCAACACTTTTATCAATACGTTGCCTTTTCACCACAATATATAGTGTTGCATGGACTGAGCAACCACCGCATATGGTATGAAAGATGGGTTG
>JAITNL010000258.1 GCA_031290495.1 Accumulibacter sp. | reverse complement strand
GGGCTTTGGGGGTTTTTGCAGGGCAATGAAAAAAACATCGCCACCTGGCTTCCGGGCAGATGCACACTGTACATCGGATTTGCCGCCATTCTTTCAATTGCGGCACAATGATTTCCCATTGTCCGCATTCGATCGACACCAAAGGAGAAACCATGAACGAGACATCCGCCAATACCAACCTGACCCGTCAGGACGACACTCGGCAGCCGATCGACCAGCGCGTCATCGATCTCTACAACGAGTATTGTCATGGCTGCATCGGCCGACGCGATTTCTTCTCGCGGGTGGCGGCGCTGGCTGTCGTCGGCGGTTCGGCGATAGCGATGGCGCAAGCCTTGATGCCGCGTTACGCGCAGGCGCAGACGATTTCATTCACCGATTCGCGCATGAAGGCTTCCTACGTCACCTACCCATCTCCCGGCGGCAATTCCGGCGACATGCGCGGCTACCTCGCGCAGCCGTCGGGAGCGGGGCCGTTTCCGGCGGTGCTGGTGGTGCATGAAAACCGGGGCCTCAATCCCTACATCGAGGACGTGGCGCGGCGTCTGGCCGTCGCGGGTTTCCTGGCGCTGGCGCCGGATGGTCTCGCCCCGGTAGGCGGCTATCCGGGTAACGACGACGACGGGCGCGAACTACAGGCCAGTCTCGATCCGGCCAAACTGCGCGTCGACCTGCTCAACAGCGCGCGCCACCTCAAGAAGCACGCGCTGTCGACAGGGAAACTTGGCGTCACCGGATTCTGTTACGGCGGTGGAATCGTCAATTATTTTGCCGCGACATTGGGCGGCGACATGCAGGCCGGAGTTCCCTATTACGGCGTGGCTGCCGACCCGGCCAGCGCCGCCGACATCAAAGCACCGTTGTTATGCCATCTGGCGGAACACGATGAACGGATCAACGCCACCTATCCGGCATACGAAGCCGCGCTCAAGGCGGCGGGCGCGAATTACCAGATCCACCGCTATCCTGGAACGCAGCATGGTTTTCATAACGATTCGACTCCCCGTTACGACGAAGCCGCGGCCAAGCTTTCCTGGGAGCGGACGCTCGCGCATTTCAAAACATATTTGAGCTGAGCTTCAGAGCTGCCGCAGTTCCTGCTGGAAACGCCGCCAGTTTTCCACGTACCGGCGGGTGCCGAGCGCGATCTCGTCCACTTCCGCATCGGTCAGTTGCCGCACGATGCGTCCAGGAACGCCGACGACAAGGGAGCGGTCGGGGATGACCTTGCCTTCGGGAATCAACGTTTTGGCACCGATCAGGCACTGTTTGCCGATTGCCGAATAGTTGAGCAGCGTTGCCCCCATGCCGATCAGGCAACCCTCGCCGATGGTGCAGCCGTGGATGGTGGCACAATGACCGATAGTGACATCGCGCCCGACGGTTACGGGCAAGTCAGGATCAGTATGCAACACCGAGCCGTCCTGGATGTTGGTGTTTTCGCCGACGTAAAGCGGGCCGATATCCCCGCGCAGGGTGCAAGCCCACCAGATGGAGACATTTTTTTCCAGATGAACCTGGCCGATAACCGAAGCGTTCGGAGCGATCCAGGTCTGCGGATGGATAGTTGGCGTAAGGGTACCAAGGGCATAAATGGGCATGATATTTCCGTTCCAGCTTGCGGAAAAAGAAAAATCGCAATTAGACCACTTCTGGCACTGCGCGGCATAGCGAAAAATCACAACGTCAAGGTAATTTTTTAACCGATGCCGCGCGTCACTCCTGGCGAGAATCTGAAACCGATGTGTCGTCAATGCCGATCCGTCCGATGAATGGCAGACGGAAACCAGGGCTGTTCAGATCAAGCCCAAGGTTTATTCCCAGCACGTTGATTTCCAGACCTTCCTGTAAACCGACGCTGACGCCCAACAGTCCGAGAATCGAGATTTGTACGCCGCTGCCCGTCGGTGAAAGTCCAACCGGATTGCTGATTGGGCGATAGTCCTTGCCGATCGCGTTGGCAGGCAGATCGAGTTTGAGTTCAGGGACTTCGCGGCCGATATGGGCAAGAAACGTGTTGCTGTTGGGTCCCGGATACGCGTGATAGCTGTCCGCGAATGGGTAGCTTTCGATCGCCGCTTCGACGCGGGTAATCATGGTTTCCACTCCGTCGCCACGGTGATCGACGAGGAGCCTGGGGCGTTTCCCGTACCACAAACCGTCGGGAAGCGCGTAGTCGCGCCGGACGTATTGACCGGCACTCCATCCGATAACGTCGTAACGGGTGAACGTCTTTTCCCCGGCGCGCTTGAAAATAATCCAGGGGTGTTGGGCGACCAAGCCACGCCAGCCGTAGGTTGGCGCCGCGTAGACCTGGACGATGGCGAGGTCGGCGATTTGCGCGGGATCCGGAGCGATACCTGAGGAGTTCCGCGCGGTCGCGTGCCAGGGAATCCCGCCGATAGCTTCGCCCGACAACGAAACATTGGTTAAGCCGAGGCCAAAAGAGAAGCACAGAACGGCGAAATACCAGAACAGGTGGCGTTTCATTATGAAAACCTGATGGGCTGAACGCTGGTTAGCGTCAGGTATTGTAATTGGAATGCAAGCGCGCGACGCCGATTGGGCGTTGCGTAAAAAACCAGAGGACGGCAGCGCTACTTGGCTTTTGCGGGCGCGAATATAACGGTTGCCGCAAAAAACCGTCATTCACGCGAAAGCTGGAATGACGATGACGGATGGGAACGGCGATTGTTTTATGCTTTTGTTACGGCACTCAACCATTGATCCAGCCTGTTTTTCAGCAGGTAATGACGTTTGACCCATTCGCGCAGCGCGTCGCCTTCGCGGGCGAGCGAGTCAGCTTCGCCGATACGTTCGCGGATGGCGGTAATCCATTGATCCGCATTGTTGGGCAAGCGCGTGACTGGAGGGTTGCCGGTCTGGTACGGAAAAATATCGGTGCAGATGACCGGCCAGCCGAGAATGCCGTATTCAAGAAGACGCAAATTGCTTTTGGCCTCATTGAACGGATGCGTTTCCAGCGGAGCGATGGCCAGATCGAGATCGAGCGACGCCAGTTTGGCCGGGTAATCGGCCAAATGATGTACATAGTCGTGAAATTCGGTGACGTAAGGTTTTGCGCCTTCCGGGAGCATACCGAGGAAAATCCAATCGACTTCCTTGTGGGTCGCTTTCACGACATCTAGAACAAGACGCAAATCGCCAGCGTGCTGCTGCGCTCCGGCCCAGCCGACGCGCAATTTTTTGCCGCGGCGGCGTTGTGATTGCAGTCCGCCCCAGATTTTCCATTCCAGCGCGTTGGGAACGATGCGGATATCGTCGATCATGCCGCGATAAGCCTCGGCCAATGGCGCGGTGCTGACGATCAGCCGATGACAGGTATTCAGGACGAACCGCAATCTGTCGGTGATTTTGTCCGATGGCAATTTGGCGTACATCGGGTTACTTTCAGGCACCATGGTTATCAGATCGTCAAGCAGGCAGACGCGGAAAATTTCCGGATTCCATTCTTTGCAGGACAGGAGCGCCAAACAACGAATATCGTCAACTGGCGTGTCCAGAAGCAGCACATCGGGCGCTAGGCGATCCAGTTCGACGGAATGCGGCGCAAACTGCGCTTCATCGTGACGCGGTTGGCAAACGACGGCGTAGTGCAGACGACCTTGGGCGTTCAGCGCGCGGAGCGGCCCGGCGAGCCGGTATTCCACCGTTCCATGACCGGTTGCCGGCATGGCCAGAATACGTGGCCGATCATGGAAATCAGGATTCCAGGGAATGACCAGTTCTTTTTCAAGGCTGGGGATTACATTTCTCAGACCCAGACTGAGATTACGATTCCAGGCGGGGTCGTTGGTAAAGCGGTGTTTCCAGCGCGCGAGTGATTCTTTGTATTCCAACTGGATAATCGCCGATTTCTGCGCATCTGGTTTTCGCCCCAATGTCGCTGAGGCGTGATGCAGAAGCGTGGCGGACGGCGTCCAGATAACGCGATAGCCCAGTTCCTTGACTTTCAGGCAAAGGTCGACGTCCTGGCACAGTGTCTTGAGCGTTGCGTCGAGACCGGCGACCGCGTGGAAAATCGCGGTACGGATGAGCAGGCAAGCGCCAGTGACGGCTGAATACTCCTGATCGACGAGCGCGCGGTTCATGTAACCAGGCGCGTCGTATGTCAGGTGAGTGAAAACATGCTCCGCTCTTTGATCGATTCCCAGTACCATGCCGGCGTGCTGGATTCTCAGGGTTTTCGGGAACAACAGGCGCGCGCCGACAATACCGACATCGGGGCGCTGCGCGTGGCTCATCATCACGTCGAGCCAGTCGTTGTGGATACATTCGGTATCGTTGTTGAGCAGCAGCAGGTACTCGCCCCGCGCCTGACGCGCCGCCCGGTTGTTCATCGCGGAAAAATCGAACTCGCCGCCGACA
>JAITNL010000248.1 GCA_031290495.1 Accumulibacter sp. | reverse complement strand
GGTCGGCAGGACGCTTCCCGCAAAGCAGCCACGCCGCCCTGACGGGCGCGTTCCCGCCACTTGCAGCCGGTCTTGCGACTGATCCCAAAACGCTCACAAAGCTGACTGAAACAAACCCTTTCCTGTTCCGCCAACCGGACAAATTCCCGACCTTACTGATTCACCGTTCTTTCCCTCCAAGACATGGCAAAACTCCTGTTTGTTTCAACAGGAAACAGTGTTACCTATGTCCCGGCACATGTGTTACCTATGTGGCCTGTCTAAACACCCTGCCGGGGCACCTTCTCCCGCAAGGGGAGAAGGGAAAGCTGACGCAAGGGGGATGGGAAGGCTGCCGCAATGGGAAAATGAAAATTGAGGGTAGGCGCGCGTTTGGACAAACCGCGTGGCGGCGTAATCTGGCTTTTCTGCCATTATTTTGACTATCGCCTTCCCTGTTCGTCCGCCGCTCCCGTCGTCGAAGTGTGTATAATCCGCACCTCTATCCCTTTGATTTTCTACTTATTTGCAGGCGCTTTCGATGCGTTTTGATGAACTCGGCCTCGCGCCCGAGCTGTTACGAGCTGTTTCCGACCAAGGTTATACGACCCCAACACCGATCCAGGCGCAAGCCATCCCGATCGTTCTCTCCGGCAAGGACCTGATGGGCGGTGCCCAGACGGGGACCGGCAAGACGGCCGCTTTTGCCTTGCCGCTGTTGCAACGTATTCTTCCCTTCGCCAGCGCCAGCCCCTCGCCGGCGCGTCACCCGGTACGCATCCTGATGCTGGCGCCGACGCGGGAATTGGCGATCCAGGTTTTCGAAGCGGTCCGGGATTACGGCAAATACCTCCCTTTTCGTTGCCTGTGCGCTTACGGCGGCGTCGATATCAAGCCGCAAATCGAAGAAATCCGGCTGGGCGTCGAAGTGCTGGTCGCCACGCCGGGGCGTCTGCTCGATCTGGTCGAACAGAAATGCCTCAATTTTGGCCAAGTGCAAGCGCTGGTCCTCGATGAGGCCGATCGTATGCTGGACATGGGCTTCATTCCCGACGTTACGCGCATCATCAATCTGTTGCCGACGCAACGGCAAAGTCTACTGTTCTCGGCCACGTTTTCGGACGAAATCAAAAAACTGGCCGACAAGATGCTGCATTCGCCAGTGCTCGTCGAAGTTGCCCGGCGCAACATGGCCTCCGAAACGGTCACACATCGCGTCCACCCGGTCGCTAGCGAAGCCAAGCGCGCATTGCTGGTGAAGCTGCTTAAATCGGATGAATTTGACCAGGCGCTGGTGTTTACCCGCACCAAGATCGAAACCCACCGCCTGGCCCGCGATCTCCAGCGCGCCGGGATCGCCGCCGACGCGATTCACGGCGACAAGAGCCAGCTCGACCGGCTTAAAGCGCTCGCGGCTTTCAAGAGCGGCACAACACGGGTACTCGTCGCCACCGACGTGGCGGCGCGCGGTCTGGACATCGACGAATTGCCGCACGTAATCAATTACGAGATTCCACATACGCCGGAAGATTATGTGCACCGTATTGGCCGCACCGGGCGAGCGGGCAAGACCGGCGTCGCGGTCTCGCTGGTTTCAGCCGACGAAGCGCGCTACCTCGTGGACATCGAAAAGCTGATAAAGATACAGATCGAGCAGGTAATCGTGCCCGGTTTCGAGCCGGAATACGATTACGAATATCCGCCGGGCGGAAGGAAAAAACCGCACCACCAGACGCCGTCGCCGGCGCCCGCGCATCCCGCCGCGCGGCCATTGCGCGAGCGTTCCGCCGAACGCAAACGCGCCAGTCACATCGCCCATGACGGTTTCGACTTCAGCAAACCTTACGAGAGCGCGGAACCGCTTCCGATCGCCGCGCTGACCGATGCCGAGAAAGCGCGCGCCGCGCCGCGCCCCGAACACCCACACAAGCCGCGCCGCGTGGTCGCCGCGCTGTTGGGCGGTCTGGGGGGAAAATAACGGTATCGTTCATCGAGCGGAAAAAACGTCAGAGCTTGATCGTGTCATCGGATTGTCACGGGCTGATTTCGTAATCACGGTTCAAGCGGCGGTGAAATGGCATCGGATTACGCCGTTGGCACGGCTTATCCAGATTGCGAAACAGCGCCGCGCCGCAAACGTCCCTGCCACGTTTTACGCTCGGTCAGGCGGGCGTCGAGCATGATCGGGAGGAAGCGCGAGAACCGGCCACCCCAATCGGGCGAAACGCGCTGTTTGGCTGGAATCTCGCTGCCCAAGCGCTGGATTTTGATATGCCCCGGCAAATATTCCAGTATGTCGATCACTGCGTCCAGGTAGGTTTCCGGACTCATCAGCGGAACGTCGGCGGGGTTGGCGAGGTAACGCCAGGCCAGGCGTGTGCCGCGGATGATCTGCAACTGGTGGAATTTCAACGCGTCGAACGAAAGCTGGGCGAGCGCTCTGGCACCTTCGATCAAACTCGCGCGCGTTTCCAGCGGCAAGCCGAGCAAGAGGTGCCCGGTGACCGATAGACCACGCTCGGTCGCTCGCCGGACGGCGTTTTGCGTGCAGACGAAATCGTGCCCGCGCCGACATTCGCGCAACACCGCGTCATTGCACGATTCGATGCCAATTTCCAGTTCCAGCGGAACCCAGCGCGCCAAATCAGCGAGGTAATCGAGCACGTCGTCGGGCAGACAGTCGGGGCGGGTGCCAATGACCAACCCAGTGATGTCCGGGTGGCCGAGCGCGGTTTCGTAGCATTTCCGCAGCTGTTCGATCTTGCCATAGGTGTTGGTGTAGCTTTGAAAATACGCCAGAAACGCCTTCACACCGTGGTAGCGGCGGCGCATGAAAGCTACGCCGGTAGTGATCTGATCGAGAATGTCGTGCTGCTCGCGCAGGTAGCCGGGGGTAAATCCGGCGTTGTTGCAGAACGCGCAGCCGCCGACGCCAAGCGTACCGTCGCGGTTCGGACAAGTGAAACCGGCGTCGACGGAAACCTTTTGCAGACGACCGCCGTGGACGCGCCGCACCCAGTCGTTGTAGGCGTTGTAGCGGCGTCCGTTGAAATCGTCGGTCGGTAAAGTTGATTTTGTCATCGGCGGAAATCGTTGCGTCGCTGGTGATTGGTGATGCGCGATGATACTTACGGTCGTGGCTTTAGTGCTTATCCGTAAATAACAATGATTTTGTTGATGGTAATCATAGCAGCTGCCAGATGGAGCAAACCGAGGTAAGACAAATCGGTTTTCTCGTAGCGTGGCGTCAGTTTCCGAAAGC
>JAITNL010000123.1 GCA_031290495.1 Accumulibacter sp. | reverse complement strand
AAGATGAAAACGTTTTTAAGAAAGTCAAAAGCGAGAACTTTGGATTTGCTCGAATCTGCCATAGCTACTGCCCTCGATTCAGTTTCTATCACGGATATATCGAACTGGTTTAAGCATTGTGAATATTATAAATGTTAAATCAAAATGCTACAACGAATCACACCATCCGCGGATCGAAAGCGTCGCGCACGGCGTCGGCCAGCAGGTTGGCGGCAAGTACCAGCGCGAACATGAAGACGAACGCCGACGCCAGCGACCACCATACCGCCGGTTCGCGCGAGAGTTCCATGCGCGCGTTGTTGATCATCGTGCCGAAGCTCACCATCGTCGGGTCGACGCCGATGCCGACGTAGGACAGCACGGCTTCGGCCAGCACCAGGCCGGAGAAATCCATGACCAGCGCAATGATCACGATGTGCGTCAGGTTGGGCAGGATGTGCCGCCGCAGGATGGCGTGATCGGCGACGCCAAAGGCTTGCGCCGCCTGGATGTATTCGAGTTCGCGCAATTTCAGCGTCTCGCCGCGCAGCAGGCGGCACAGGCTGGTCCAACTGGAGAGTCCGAGAATGAAACACAGCGCGAGCAGACGCAGGTCGGCGCGCTCGGCGGCGGTGGAAAACCATTGCGGATGGGTGTCGATGACCACCTGCATCATCAACACGGCGGCGGCGATCAGCAGGACGCCGGGAATCGACGAGAGCGTGGTGTACAGGTACTGGATCGCGTCGTCGAGCCAGCCGCGAAAATAACCGGCGAGAATGCCCAGCCCGATGGCCAGCGGCAGCGTCACCAACGTGGTCACCAGTCCGATCACCAGCGCCGTGCGCACACTTTTGAGAATCTGATAGAAAACGTCCTGCCCCACCTTGTCGGTGCCGAAGACGTGGTAATCGCCGCACAGCGCGAGGATCGGCAGCAGCGTCAGCAGCAGGACGCCGACGGCGGGCAGCACGGCGTTCCAGGCGAATCCGGTCTCGCCTTTCCACAGTTCGCTCCACGCCTGTCCGAAGCGGCAAGCGTTCCGGCGGGACAATCCAGCCGCCGCGCCCAGCGCCAGCGCGGCGAAAAGGCAGACGGCGAGCGCGACGGCGGTCAGCGTTCTGTTCAACACGTCGAGATCGCGCCCGGCCTCGTCGTCGCCCAGGCGCGCGCCGCCATGGTTCAGGCGCGGAAAATCGCGCAGCGTGCGCACGCTGCCATCGGCGGCGCGGATTTCCAGCGTTTCCTTGGCATAAGCGCGCGTGGCGAGCGGCGCGGAATACGTTTTTTCGCTGCGCAGACGCAAGGGCGCGGCGAGCGCGTCGAGCGCCGAGAGGACTTCAACGGCGTAAGCCGCCGGTTGATCCGGATCGGAATTTTTCAGCCGTGGCCGGTAGTGCAGTGAATCGAGCAGACCGACCAGCACGAACACCGCCAGAATCGTCACCGCCGCCATTCCCGACCGGTGCGCGCCGACCCGCCGCCACGCCGCCCGCGACGGCGGACTGCGCGACGCCAGCGCGCCGAACGCGACGCCGGAGAGCGCCAGCAGCCAGATCAGCGCGTCGGACCAGAGGATGATGGGGAGGAAGCTCATCCTTGAACGTCCGCCGTATTCCAGATAAATCCCATGGATAATCCACCGGTTATGCCGTGGTGACAGTAAAAGTTTGACATATACGGATGTCCGTCGGAGAAACCACCGGAGCGAGCCGCCAGGCACACTCAAAGAGGGGTTTCACGATGGACGACCATGAAAGTCTAAGTGACAGTCTGCAGGATGGCAAATACCCTGTAGTGTTCTGTCACGAGTTTTCAGACTGGTCAGCTTTTGTGTGTCCTTTGCCAACGGTTGAAGGGCGCAGCTGTTCAGGGCGATGGCATGAACGGATAATCACATGGGCATCGGAACGCTGGGTGGTTTTGTAAATACACACATGGTCGTCGGAACGCAAGGTGGTTTTGTAGGTTGGATAAGCCGCGCAGCGGCGTAATCTTACACCGTCCATCGCCGCTCAAGCGGCGCTGACTTTGCAAGCGGCAAAATAATCGGCAGTGCTTCGCGTCACAGTACGGATGTCGGATTACGCTGCTGGCGCTGCTTATCCAACCTGCGAAACTGACACGCTCGTGTGCGGCAGAACGTTTGTATCTACGCCAGGGTGCAGCTTGATTCCAGACGTTTTTTCCAGCGTCATGGCCATTTACCATGGCACAGTCCGTGTTTTTGATGCTTTTCGAGTCAACGATGATCGTCGTGGTTTTTTCAGCGCGGTTATCTTTCACGCGCGCCGCTTCGACCAATTTATTCAACAACATATTTTGCAGTCACCCCGCGGTAAAATAAAAAAGTGGATAAATTCTCGAAGAACATCTATCTGGTCGGTCTGATGGGCGCTGGTAAAACGACGGTTGGCCGATCATTGGCCAAACGTCTGGACGTGCGTTTCATCGATACGGACAAGGAAATCGAGTTACGCACCGGGGTGAGTATTCCAACGATTTTCGAGATCGAAGGCGAGGAAGGTTTCCGCAAGCGTGAAGCCAATATGATCGCCGAGACCGCGGCGGAAAAAGCCTGTGTGGTAGCGACCGGCGGCGGCAGCGTACTGCGCGGGGAAAACCGGGACGCCATGCGAGCGAGCGGTTTTGTCGTCTATCTCAACGTTCCGCCGCAAATGCTCTGGGAAAGAACGCGTTACGACAAAAACAGACCATTGCTTCAAGTCGCCGATCCTCTATCCAGACTGTCCCAACTTTTCATTGCCCGCGATCCGCTTTATCGAGACGCGGCGAATTTTGTCATGGACAGTGGGGGGATGAGCGTTCAAGAAGTTCTCCAGTATTTGCTCAAGGAGTTATCGGAACGATGGAAATCCTGACGCCGAATCTGACACCTTGTGCCGCTTCGGCGGACAATTCGCGCGGACGGCGTTTTCCCGAGCCGCTTTCCGCGTATCGCAGCGAATTTCAGCGCGATCGCGATCGGATCGTGCACTCGATCGCTTTTCGCAGGCTTGAATACAAGACCCAGGTTTTTGTAAATCATGAAGGCGACCATTTTCGTACCCGTCTGACGCACAGCCTGGAGGTGGCGCAAATTGCGCGGGGAATAGCGCGCTCGCTCAGGCTGAATGAAGATCTGGCGGAAGCGATTTCGCTGGCTCACGATCTCGGACACACGCCGTTTGGGCACGCCGGGCAGGACGCGCTGAACAACTGCATGAGTGACCACGGAGGATTCGAGCACAATCTGCAAAGTCTGCGCATCGTGGATAAGCTGGAACAGCGTTATGCAGCTTTCGACGGTCTCAATCTGTGCTTTGAAACGCGGGAAGGCATCCTGAAGCACTGCGCCATCGAAACGGCAAGCCGCCTCGGCGATCTCGGGGAGCGCTTCATCGAGCGGACCCAGCCTTCGCTGGAAGCGCAAATATGCAATCTGGCTGATGAAATCGCTTACAACAATCACGACATCGATGATGGCTTGCGCTCCGGCTTGCTGTCGCTCGATCAATTGAACGAAGTCCCGTTGTTCGCGGACAATTGGGCCTTGGTAAAAAGCGCGTATGACGGTGTGGACGAGCGGCGATTGATTCACGAAACCATCCGCCGGATGATCAACACGCTGGTTTGCGATCTAATTGAAATGTCGGAATCCAATATCTCGCGCTGCGCGCCGCGAACGCTCGATGACGTTCGGCAAGCCGGGATGCCGATCGTGCGCTTTTCCGAAAGCATCGACGACGCGCAGCGCGAGATGAAGCGCTTCCTCAGAAAGAATCTGTATCAACATTACGAAGTGTTGCGCATGACCTGGAAAACACAGCGCATCGTTGGCGATCTGTTCGCCGCGTATCTCGACGATCCACGCATGTTGCCACCGGCTTATCGCGGTCCTGACAAACAACCACGCCGTGTGGCTGACTATATCGCCGGAATGACCGACCGCTACGCGATGAAGGAACACAAACGGCTTTTTGCCATCGGCGAAATCTGATGTCATTTTCAACTCCAGACCGACAAGCGTGGGAAAACAGACCGGAGCGCAAGGCGTGATCCTGGTGACTGGCGCCGCAGGTTTTGTGGGGCGCGCGTTGACGCCGCGTCTGGCGTCGCGGTTTCAGGTGCGCGCGGCGACGCACACCGCCCTGTGCGAACGGTCGCACACGAACTTGACGGTAATCCACGGGAAAGCGCTGTCGCCGGAAGAAGACTGGGCGACCGCGCTCGACGGGGTCGAGGTGGTGATTCATTGCGCCGCGCGTGTCCACGTGATGCGCGAATCCGGCGGCGACGCGCTGGTGGCCTATCGGCGAATCAATGCGCAAGGGACGTTGAATCTGGCCCGGCAGGCCGTCGCGGCGGGAGCGCGCCGTTTCATCTTTTTGAGTTCGATCAAGGCCAACGGGGAATACACCTTGCCCGACCAGCCGTTCACGGCGGAGCAAACGCCCGCGCCGTCCGATCCTTACGGGGTCTCGAAAATGGATGCCGAATCGGGGCTGCGCGCGCTGGCGCTTGACTCCGGACTGGAAGTGGTTATCGTCCGGCCGCCGCTGGTCTATGGCCCCGGCGTGAAAGCCAATTTTCTGACCCTGGCGCGCTGGCTGGCGCGCGGCTGGCCTTTGCCGCTCGGCGCGCTGACGCGGAATCGGCGGAGTCTGGTCGCGCTGGATAATCTCATCGATCTGCTGGTGACGTGTATCGACCATCCGGCAGCCGCCAATCGGACTTTCCTGGTATCCGACGGCGAGGATTTATCGACGGCCGACTTGCTCAAACGGCTTGGCCTGGCCTTGGGACGTCCGGCGCGTCTGATTTCAGTTCCCGTCGGTTGGCTCGACGCGGCGGCGGGCGTATTGGGACGCGCCGACGACATGCGCCGGCTTTGCCAATCGCTTCAAGTCGACATGCGGCAAACGCAAACCACCCTGGGATGGGTTCCGCCGCTCAGTGTGGACGAAGGGCTGCGGCGCGTGGGTTTACCGTGATTTCCACAATTTTGGCGATAGTCAAAAAATCGGTTGAATTTGCGAAACCCATCATGCGCTCTCCAGCAAGGGGGGGGGAAGGATGTCATTCATCGGACGGTTTTGAAAGCACGGAATAAATAAGCGCCCTTGCGTGGCATCTCCTCTCCAGCCCTGCCGGGGCACCCCTCTACGGCGGGGAATTAAACCCGACGCGCGTTTGGTTTAATTTCCGTCCTTTGAAGGGGGCTGCCCGCCTGTCGGCAGACAGGGCAGACAGGTGGCGGCGGCCACGAAAGAGGCGAGATGGCAGCGGCGGCGCTCACTGAAATGACCGCTGTTTCCGCGAACGCCGGAATCCGGAGAACGCGAAAATCCGGTTTTTCAAGCGTCTTTTTGACGCGGATCTGATTACCGTTAGACCCCAAATATCTACCGTTTGTCGTTTGGCGATTGATATTTCATGGAAAAGTGATAGATAATCCGCCCGTTTCTTCCACGTCCCATTTTTTCAAAAAAAGTTTAGGAAAATGCCATTTTTACTTGACATTCCAGAAACAGCGCCGATAATTTTTGCAAGCAAGCAAGCAAGCAAGCAAGCAAGCAAGCAAGCAAGCAAGCAAGTGTTCATGGCGTAGGTTTTTCTCGGCTGGACGCGCGCTGCGCGATCCGGCTTTCGTACTCTCGTACCACTCTCCGGCGCGAAGCGCCGCTCATCTCCCGCAAATCACCGATCGGATTCACCGCTGTTCGCGGCGCGTCGGTTTTCATTTTTGCGCCGGGTTTTCCCTTGGGGAAGGTCCGGCGTTTGTCCTCCGGTTTTTATTCCGCAAGCGGCTGGCGCAGCGATTCATCGTTGCGCCAGCCGCTTTTTCATTCCCGTTCATCCGCAAAAGGTAGGTTGACCATGACGCTTGATAAAAACCAATGCCGTGGCTTTACGCTGATCGAGGTCATGGTCGTGGTCGCCATCATCGCCATTCTCTCGGCGATAGCGATTCCCTCTTATACCGACTATGTGACGCGCGCCAGGATCATGGAAGCCATCAGCGGGCTTGCGTCGATGCAGTCCAGGATGGAACAGTGCTACCAGGACGCTCATAAATACAGCGACTGCGCCGTCTGCGCCGCACCGCCCATAAGCAAATACTTCACCTTCACCTGCGAGGAGGCGACGGCAGACACCTTCGTCGTGAAGGCCGTGGGCACACAAGGCGGCACGATGAAAGATTTTGAATACACCGTCAATGAACACGACGAGAAGAAAACAGACAGCGTCCCTTCCGGCTGGACTGACTCCAGCACCTGCTGGATCACCAAAAAGGGCGGCGTATGCTGAAGTTCCCGCGCCGCTTTTGCCTGGATTCCCGACCGCGATTCCGCCGGGGATTCACCATGATCGAGCTGATGATCGGGATGGCCCTGATGGCGATACTGATCACGCTGGCCGTGCCGAATTTCGCGCTGTGGATTCGGAACCTGGGGATTCGCGGCGCGGCCGAGTCGATCCTGTCCGGACTGCAACTGACGCGCGCCGAAGCCCTCAAAAGAAACACCACCATGCACTTCCAGCTGACCGACACGCTCGATGATGGCTGCGTTCTGGACAGCGCCGGGCCGCACTGGATCGTCAGCCGCGACAGCGCCGCGGGCGAGTGCGGCGCGGCGCTGTCGGATGAGGATTTCCCGCACCTCGTTCGGACGCACGATGGCAAACAGGCCGGCGGAAACAAGACCATCATTGCCGCCGACGCGAGTCTTTTCACCTTCAACGGGCTGGGGCGTCTCACCACGCCCGCCGCGAGCAAGACGGTCATCAACGTTTACGGCGCCGACG
Organism: Accumulibacter sp.; assembly: GCA_031290495.1. Lineage (GTDB taxonomy): Bacteria > Pseudomonadota > Gammaproteobacteria > Burkholderiales > Rhodocyclaceae > Propionivibrio. Next base: position 37,558 of record JAITNL010000123.1, on the reverse strand, counting down.
GCGCCGACGACTGTGTTCCCCCGACAGGCGGAAAAGAGACGCGTTGTCTGCGCGTCGAAATAAACAGCGGCGGCAATATTCGCATGTGCGATCCCGCGTTGAGCGGCGACGCGCAAGCGTGTGGAGGGACCAATTGAATAAACGACTCCAATCCGGCGTCATGCTGCTTGAAGCGCTGCTCGCCATTCTGATTTTCTCGCTTGGCATATTGACCGTCATTGGCATTCAGGCCACCTCGATCAAAATGTCGGCCGACGCGGGGCTGCGCACCAAAGCCGCGCTGCTCGCCAACCGGCTGGTTGGTCAGATGTGGGCCAGCGACAGCAGCATCGACGACATGAAAACCGCCTTTGAATCGCCCGATGGCGACAGCTACAAGGCATGGCTGGAAGACTTCTGCGGCCGCGACGACGACCCCCGGCAGCAAGATCTTCCCGGCGTCCCCTGCGACAGCGGCGACGGTGAGAAACCCGATCCCTGTCCGGGAGCTCTCGTTCTCTGCGCGAGCGGTGACGAAGAAGATTGCCAGAACGAACCGGCGGCTTTATCCATGTCCACGCTTCCCAGAGTCTGCGTCAATAAAGTCGACCAAACAGAGTCCGGTCAAGTGGAAATCACGTTGTACTGGAAAACTCCATCGATGCTGGCAGGTGAACGGCATCGTTACACCATCGTTTCGCAAATATCGAGGAATCAATGACGCAGACGTATTTTTTATCATCCCCCGTCATTTTCGCGAATGCGGGAATCCACGCGGCGGCGGGAAACCCGGATTTTCGTTTTCGCGGCAATGACGGAGGAATGACGGGAATGGCGAAGATGAAACCCGCCAATCGCGGCTTCTCGCTCGTTGAAATCATGGTCGCCCTGGTCATTGGCATGATTGGCGTCCTCGTCATCATGCAAGTCGCGCGCACCTCGGAAGCGCAGAAGCGGATGACCACCGGTTCCGGTGACGCGCAGAACAACGGCGCGCTGGCGATTTACTCGATCCAGCGCGACATCAAACAGGGCGGCTACGGCTTCAACGCGCACGAATTACTGCGCGGCTGTTCGCTGGACGCGTCCGAGGCCAACACCGTTGCCGCAATCGAGCTGCCCGATCTCAAGCCGATCACGATCAACCCGCCGGCGGAGTGGAATCTGCTTCCGTCGGGAGACACCGGCGCCGACACCCTGCTCATCGTTTACGGCAGCAGCGCGGGCGCTCCCGAAGGCGACACCGTTGTCGATGACACGTACTCGAACTCCGATTGTTACGGCATCGGCTCCGTCGGCCATTTCAAGGATGGCGATTGGGCCGTCGCGGCGCCGTCGTCGGATTCTGGAACCTGTGAGCTGGTCATGAGCGAAGCGTCGCTGATCAAGCCGGGCAACATCTGTCCGAACGCCAACCCGGACATGGATACGACCAGCACCGAAGTCAGGAATTGGGTAATCGTGCCAGCGGCGGATGGCCATAAGGCCGTTATAAATGACTTACTGTTCAACTTCGGTTCCGAGCTGAAAATCATCGGCTACGCCATTCGGGATGGCCAATTGACCACTTGTGATTACCTGGCCAAACCGTTCATCGATTGCCGCGAGAGGGGGAACTGGCTCGTCGTCGCCGACGGCATCGTCAGCCTCAAAGCCATCGCGGCGTCCTCGGCGACGACAGGCGTCTCGGCGATACAACTGGCGCTGGCCGTCCGCAACGGCGAATGGAACAAGGATCCCGTCACCACCACCGCCCCCACCTGGAGCGGCGGCGAGATCGATCTGAGCACTCTCGAAAACTGGCAAAACTACCGCTATCAAATTTACGAAACCGTCGTCCCGCTGCGCAACATTCCCTGGATGGAAAAACCATGATGACTCCCCGCAAAATCCCCGTCGTCTCTGCCCGGCAGACCGGCGTCGTTCTGGTCATTGCCCTGATCGTCCTGATCGCCATGACGCTCTCGGCGCTCTCGCTGATCCGTTCGGTCAACATGACCAACCTCATTTCCAGCAACCTCGCGTTCCGCGAATCGGCGGTGCTCTCCTCCGAACGCGGCATGGAAGAAGCGCTGATCTGGCTCGGCGCCAACAATCTGAACGACGACGTCCCCGAGAGCCACTACTGGGCCAAGCGCGTCGATCCTTCACCGGACAACAACTGCCAGACATCCGACGGCGACCCGGATTGGGGATGCTTCTACGATTCGCTGATACCGAGCGGTTCGGGCGGCGTCACGGACAGTGCCGACAACCGCGTGACTTACATCATTCACCGTCTCTGCGAACGTGAAGGGGAACCAACGAACGCTGACTGTTCCATCCCCCCGCTCGCGGGAACCGGCAACTCCAAAAACGTCGGCGACCCGCCGCCGGTGGAAGACCCCAAGGTTTACTACCGCATCACCAGCCGGGTAGAAGGCCCGCGCAACACCGTTGTCTACACGCAAACCATTCTCGTACTCTGATCGCGACGCATTCGCCGAGGAAACCGCCATGAAAACATCCACCACTTCCCGCATCTTTTTCCGTACTGCCCTGCTGGCCGCGTCGCTGCTCACGCCGCCGGCGTTCGGCGGCTTGACCGAAATTTCCGAAACGCCGATTTCGGGGGCCATCTCGATGGAGATCAAGCCCAATATCCTGTTCATCATGGACGATTCAGGCAGTATGGACTGGGACTATCTGCCCGACTGGGCCGAAGAAACGGGGGTGGTATTCCCCTACCAGAGCAAGAACGCCAGTTTCAACGGCGTCGCCTACAACCCGGCGATCACTTATGTGCCGCCCGTCTACTTCAACGCCGACGGCTCGACCAACGACACCAAATACCCCAGCCAGACCCGCGCAGAAACCAGCGATGGAACGAATGGCTGGGCCAAGGTAAAAACCGACGGTTACGGCATTCAGTCAACCGACACCACGAATCTGGTCTATGCGTATTACTACACCACGGTACCCGGCGAGTACTGTAAAGACCGCACACTGAAAGACTGCGCCAACCAGAGCGCCGCGAGCGAAACCTACCCAGTGCCCGCGCGGCTCCGCTGGTGTAAGACAGACGCGCTGGCGAAGGCCAAAGCGCAACCATCGGGAACAAACGCGGGCGCGTGTCAGGCCGTCCAGGTTGAAAAGCCGGACGCGACCAGCACCATTTTCTATACCTTTCCGCGCCTCCCCGCGCCCCGGCGCGCCAGGTTGACCATTGCAGGCACCGCCAGCAACACCATATTTAGCAACATCAAGGTAACAGACAGCGAAGGCATCAAAGAAATTCTATCCGCGCCCGTCAACGCGTCGACATTCGCGGCGATGGCCGAAGCTATCATCGCCAGCATCAACGCCTGTACCTACAAGCGTGTCGGCAATTGCACAATCGCCGGATACAGCGCGGATAAATCCACTAGCTTCAGCGCCACCGTCGCCGCCATCATCATCACCGCGCCTGTCGTCACGGGGACCTCGGCCGTCACCAAAACAACCGGGTCGATGACGGCCGGTTGGTACAACTCCGAAGCCTCCCCCCTCGGCGGCAACACCTACTTTATCAGGCCCACGACGTCCTATACCGTTCCCGGTGAAACGACCGCGACCATCAATCTTGCCCCCGGTGAAAACCTGTTGACCGTCATCGAGTCGGGAAGAAGCACCTACCCGAAAGCGGCGACGCGCGCGGATTGCGCCGGAGACACCTGTACGTATGACGAAGAAATGACCAACTACGCTAACTGGTGGGCTTACTACCGCACGCGGATGCAAGCCATGAAGACGGCGACCAGCCGCTCATTCGAGTCGATCAACGACAAATACCGGATCGGTTATTTGAGCATCAATAACAATACCGGAACCGATTTCCAGAATATTTCGGAATTTGACTACACGCACAAACAAGAGTGGTACGACAAACTGTTTGCCTCGAAGCCCGTCGCCACAGCCGACACCCCTTTGCGCGCCGCGCTGTCCAAGGCCGGTCGGCTTTACGCTGGAAAACTCAACGGTGAAACGCTGAACGGCGTTGCCGTCGAAGACCCGATGCAATATTACTGCCAGCCGAACGTGGCGATCCTGTCGACCGACGGTTACTGGACCAACAAAGCGAACGAGATCGGCTTCAAGCTCGACGGAACGACGCTGGTCGACGATCAGGACAACAACGAAATCAGGCCGATGCTCGACGCCGGTACCGGTGTGCGCAAAAAATACACGATACAAAGAAAAATGACGCTTACCCCGGATCGGCCTTGGTATCAGACCAAAGTCGAGCAGCGGGAGATTGTCGACATGGTCATGCACAAGATCCTGAAGAACGTCCCGCTGTTCCGCACCGCGCAGTTGCAGAAACGGGGCAAGCAATACCAGGCGCAGTTATGGCATTTACAAAGCCGGAGCAAAAATCTCTGGACGACCACTACACAGACCGGTTGGGAAGTGAAAGAGTATCCTCTCAAAGAGGAGACCGGGACGGTATCCGTCAAACGATACCAACTGCAAACAAGCACCAAGAACGCGTTGCAAAAGACCACAGGGACGCTCCAGTACCGGGTTGCCACTGTCCTGAAGACGACCACACAGCTCAAGCAAACGCTGACCCAGGTTTATGAGCAAACTTCTTCCAACAGCGGGACCACATGGACCGCGCAGGCCCCCGTGGATTCCTGTACTCCGGTTACCACCGGCACGGATCGCGTGAAATGCACAAAACCCGCCGCCAGCGCCGCCGTGGCGGTTGACTCGTGTGTCGTCAAGGCCGGGTTGGATGTAACCAACAACGAAGGCAAAGATAACGAAAGCGTGACCTATAATACAAAGTCGGCGTGCGCGTATTATGCGTACACGACGGCATATGTTCCTCCAACCGCGTGTGTCGCCACCAGCACCACGCTGACAGACAGCTTCAGCGTGCCCTTTAAGGACGCGTGTGGTTCTGTCACCTACAGTCCGGCCTGGACTAACGTATCATCTGGGGTTGGCTCTTGCAGCGTTGGCGCGGTAGTTAACACAACGCTTTCCACCGCTACTTCTGGCGTCGGCAGTGGGACTACGGAGTGCCAATACGCTTGGGGCGCCGCGGCGCTGGTGAACGCTCCGGAGACCTGTACAGCCACGACGTTGCCATATACCTATAACGATTTCGTAGCATACACATGCAGCAACGATGGATGGAGCGGAATATATACGGACACGAACTCCTCCTGCACTATCTCGTCGACCCTCACGTGTAAATACAGAGAGATCAGCACGACTGCCGAAGCCTGTCCGGCTGGAGCGACGACGACAACGCCCCAGACCTCCACGGCGGTCGGCACGGTCTACTCGGCGATTAACCCCGTGGTATGCACGACGGCATATGCCACTACACAAACCAATGCCTCCTCCTGTACCGCGTCCACATCGGGCGCAACGGTAGTAAGGTGCTCCTACGCCACCACCGCAACGTCGTCTACCGCCACCATGGCACAGGGGTGCGCGGCGCAATCCCGCAGCGGCGGTCCCAACTACGTCGGTCCGGCAAGAGAATGCAAAGCGATAACGGGTACGGGATCAAGCGAGGATAGTTGCAATTCCTCCGGTGTTGGTGTTGTTGCCTGTACGCCCGCCTGGTCGAGTTGGGCAGACGCCAGTTCATGCACCTCAAATGAGATCACTGCTGATGAAGGCAAGGGGAGCGTGGAATGTCAATATGTGCGGACGGAGGTGATCGACAGCACGACGGGTTGGTTTAACGCCGACACTTGCACGCCGACAACGGCTGGCACGACCCCGCCAAGCTCTACACCAAGCGCCTGTACCGGCGATTGTATTCCCGGTGACAACGGCGTCATCACCTATTGCCAATCGGTTAACAAGGAATGGGGCGCTGTCGGAAGTGGCGAAACTTGTGAGTCAAGCTCCGTAATCGGCTCGGAAGTGGAGTGTCGGTACGACCCCGCTTCCTGGACCGACTCCGACTGGCAGACGGGGTCCTGTCCGGATAGCAATGTCGCCAGATCGGAAAGTTCCCCATATACCGTCATAACGGCGTGTGAAAATGGCACGGGCTGGAGTTCGCAGTGGGATCCGGTCAATCCGTGGACGATAGATGCAAACTGCTCGAAGGACGACACAACAAAGTGTGAACTGGTCCAAAACGGCGACTGGCGGCTTCATTCCGATTACGATCCGGCCTACCCACCCGTGGACAACAACAGCTTCGCCTACCGGGTGGTTCAGAAGAGTGACTTTGCGCCTCCCCTTCCGACGGCATTGAGTGTTTCGAACCGTGTGTTACCGGCAAATCCGCCGTGTACTCCGAACCAGGTGACTGCCGTCAATGGGACGATCACGACCTGCCGTTCGATTGACAACGTCGCCGCCTGGACCGGCTTCGCGCCGGATTGCACCGAGGCCGACGCCAGCGCCGCCAATAATTGGCTGCGGACTGAATGTACGGAGACCGTAACGGCACCGACCACGGTCACCTCGTGCACACCCATCGCGCCGCTTGGGCCCAACTACATCGAAACCCTCTGCGACATCGTGTCCGGGGCATCCACGCCGGACACCCTGGCCGATGTGGCGGAATATTATTACATCACCGATTTGCGCGACGAAACGCTGGGCAACTGCATCTCAGGCTCTTCCGGCAACGACGTCTGCGCCAATACGCCAGATCAGCAGCGGATGAGCACCTATACCCTGGGTCTCGGCGCGTCGGGGGTGATGCAATACCAGGCCGACTACAAAACGGCGACCTCGGGCGACTTCTACAGCGTCGCGACGGAAGGCGTGATGGCCAATCCGACGACTGGCGTCTGTTCGTGGCAGGAAATCGGGCAATGCAACTGGCCCAAGCCGCTGGCCAACAAACAGACCACGATCGACGATCTGTGGCACGCGGCGGTCAACGGGCGCGGCAGTTATTTCAGCGCCGAAAATCCGGCGTCGATGGCGGCGGGGATCAGCACCGCGCTGCAGGAAGTAATGCTCAAGGACGGTTCGCTGGCGGCAATCACCGTCACCAGCCCCAATCTGAGCGATACCGACAGTGTCGGCGCTTTCCAGGTTTCGTTTACATCGGGAACCTGGGTCGGCGACGTGCAGCGCCTGGACCTCAGCGGTTCGGTCAGCAACCTGACCAAGACCTTGACCTGGTCGGCCAAAACCGAACTCGACAAACGCAGCGCCAGCAACCGGAATATCTACTTCTTCAAGGAGGACGGTGACAATAAGCTGGCGTCCTTCGAGTGGGGCAATCTGACGGACGATCAGCGCAAGCTCTTCCAAAAACCGAATATCGGCGATCTTTCACAACTCTGTGCGGTGGGTACGATCTGCCTGCTGGCGGCGGAGCAGGGCAGCATCGGCGGCGAGTCGCTGGTGAATTTCCTGCGCGGGGATCGCAGCCACGAGGGGCCAGGCAACGAACTGACGATGTATTACCGCCAGCGCGCCAACCTGCTGGGCGACATCGTGGGATCGGAAGCGGTCTACGTACAACACGCGCTGTGGAGTTACATCGATCGCGGCTACGGCAATTTCAAGGAAAGGCTCAACCGCGAGGGGAGCGGCCGCGCGGCGATGATCTATGTCGGCGCCAACGATGGCATGTTGCACGCCTTCAAGGCCGACAAGGATAAAAACGACGGCGAAGGCGGGAAGGAAGCATGGGCCTACATACCGACGTTCATGCTGCCCAAGCTGTATCAACTGGCCGACAAGAACTATAGCGCGAAGCATCGCTATTACGTCGATGGAACGCCGGTGATGGGCGACATCTGTGCCGCCAATTGCGCGCCGGACGCGTCGGGGACGGCCGAGTGGAAGACGATTCTGGTCGGCGGCGTCAATCTGGGCGGCAAGGGGTATTACGCGCTCGACATCACCGATCCGGCGAATCCCAAGGGGATGTGGGAATTTACCGACGAGAATCTGGGCTACACCTTCGGTAATCCGGTGATCACCAAACTCACCGATGGCACATGGGTGGTGTTGTTGACGTCGGGGTATAACAACACTGTGACGTCGGGGTATAACAACACTGGCGACGGCAAGGGGCGTCTGTTCGTGCTCGACGCCAATAGCGGCGAAACGATCCGCCGCGTTACCACCAGCGCGGGCAGCTCCGATACGCCCAGCGGACTGGCGAAAATCGCGGCCTGGGCCGATTACCCGACCTTGAACAATACCGCGCTGTGGGCGTATGGCGGCGATCTGTTGGGTAATGTGTGGCGCTTCGACATCAACGACGACGGCGACGCCGGCAACGCGCGCCTGATCGCGACGCTGAAGGATGACGATGGCAAAGCGCAGCCGATTACCACGCGCCTGGAACTCGCTTTGGTTCTGGGGCACCGTGTGGTGTTCGCCGGCACCGGCCAATTGCTCGGCCTGCCTGACCTGGTGACGGAGACGCGGCAGTCGGTGTACGCGCTCAAGGATCCGTGGCCGAACACGGTCGTGGTCTCTGACAGCGGCAAGGTCAGTTGCAGCCAGGGGCTGTTGAACGAATGCAGCTACGACAATCTGCGCGATACCACGGACGATGGCCGTTTCGTGAGACAGGTGATGAAGGACGGTGGGCTTTGTCCCGCCGGCAATTCTTACTGCGTCACCGATGAACCGATCGTGAAGATCACCAAGAATCCGGTCGATTGGGATCATAAGGACGGTTGGTACGTCGATTTCCTGGCCGGCGGCGAGCGGGTCAACACGACGATCAAGCTGCTGCAAGGGACTTTGGCGCTGATGACCAACAAGCCGCAATCTGGCGCGTGCGTTCCTGCCGGGGTGAGCTATTTTTACTTCCTGGATTACGTGACCGGCGGTTATGTCGGCAACGAGGTCGATGAGAACGGCAACGGTTTCGCCGGCGGAAAATGGGGCGACTTCATGGTAACCAGCCCGGTGTTCGTGCGGAATCCCGACGGCACGGTCGGCATCCTGGGACAAGGCGACGGATCGGGACCGGACTTCCTCGGCGATATAAACGGCAAATTCGGCGAATCCGGCAACAAAGCGCGCCGTCTTTCCTGGAGAGAGTTGATCGTCAAGTAATCCACGCTGGCAAAATCGCGCGGTTGCCGGATAACACCGGCAGCCGCTTTTTTTTGCCGGTTCAATACAGACCTGCGGCAAACTGAACATGTCACGAGTTTTCAGACTTGTCCGCTTTTATCGTAAAACCAACTCCGGTTTGAAACCCCGGACTGAAGGGCTGGCGCTGATTTTTGCTCTTCCGTATCTCATGTGACAGCTCAGTCCGTCTCATCGCGTACCTCATTCAGGTGACTGTGAATAGCGGACAGATTACGTGCCGCAAAACCGGACAGATTGAAAACTCGTGACAACACTCTTTGACTCAACAAGTGAAATGCGTATAATGCGCGGTTCCTGATTTACTTTTTCTTGGTTTTTTTGGAGTACAACATGTATACGGTCATAAAAACCGGGGGCAAGCAGTATCGCGTTGCCACCGGCGAAAAATTGAAAATAGAACAGATACCGGCAGAAGTTGGCGCGGAAATCACGCTTGACCAGGTGCTCATGGTCGGCGAGGGCGAGTCCGTGCAAATCGGCGCGCCGCTCGTTGCCGGCGCGGCGGTCAAGGCGACTGTGCTTGCGCAAGGCCGTCACGACAAGGTCACGATCTTCAAGATGCGGCGGCGCAAGCATTATCAGAAGCATCAGGGACACCGTCAAAATTACACCGAAATCCGCATCGACAGCATCGCTGGCATCGACGGCATTCCCGCCTGAGCGTCGGCCAACGGAAAGGAAAGAGTCACATGGCACACAAAAAAGCAGGCGGCAGTTCGCGTAACGGTCGCGATTCGCAATCGAAACGCCTGGGCGTCAAGCGTTATGGCGGTCAGGAAGTCTCGGCGGGAAACATCATCGTCCGTCAGCGCGGCACGCAGTTTCATCCGGGTTTGAACGTCGGCCTCGGCAAGGATCACACGCTGTTCGCGCTGATCGACGGACACGTCGAATTTGCGCTCAAGGGGCCCAAGCAGCACCGTACCGTCAGCATCGTGGCGGCGGCCTGAACTCCAGGTCAGGTCGGTCCGCCACGGCGGGAGCGAAAGCCCTATCCTTGCGGTAGGGCTTTCTGCTTTATGGAGGCGAACATGAAATTCATCGACGAGGCGAAGATTTACGTTGCCGCCGGCGACGGCGGCAGCGGCGTCGCCTCGTTCCGGCGCGAGAAGTATGAACCCGAAGGCGGCCCGGACGGCGGCGACGGCGGTCGCGGCGGCAGCGTCCGGGCGACCGCCGACCGCAACATCAACACGCTGATCGAATACCGCTATACCCGCAAATTCGTCGCGCAGCGCGGCGAGAATGGGGCGTCCGCCGGATGTTACGGCAAGGGCGGTAAAGACATCGTCCTGCGCGTCCCGGTCGGAACGGTCATTACCGACATCAATACCGGGCAGGCGGTCGCCGATCTGGCGCGCGACGGGCAGACCGTGCCGATCGCCCAGGGCGGCAAGGGCGGCCTCGGCAACATCCATTTCAAGTCGAGCACTAACCGCGCGCCGCGCCAGCACACTCAGGGAGAACCTGGCGAAGAGCGCGACTTGCGCCTCGAACTGCGTGTGCTCGCCGATGTCGGCCTGCTCGGCTTGCCGAACGCGGGGAAAAGCACTTTCATCCGCGCGGTTTCGGCGGCGCGTCCCAAAGTCGCCGACTATCCGTTCACCACCATGCACCCCAGCCTGGGCGTGGTGCGCTCAAGCGAGAATAAAAGCTTCGTCGTCGCCGACATTCCCGGCCTGATCGAAGGCGCCGCCGAAGGCGCCGGTCTGGGCATCCGCTTTCTCAAACATCTGGCGCGCACGCGCGTACTGTTGCACCTCGTCGATCTGGCGCCTTTCGATCCGCAAGCCGATCCGGTCCGCGACGCGCGCGCCATCGTCGGCGAACTCGAAAAATACAGCCCGGAACTCGCCGCCAAACCGCGCTGGCTGGTGCTCAACAAACTCGATTTGATTGCGGAAGACGAACGCGAACGCCGCGTCGACGATTTCCTGAGCGCCTATGGAGCGTCCGGCGACGGAATGCCGTGTTTCCAGATCAGCGCGATCAGCGGCGACGGCTGCCGGGCATTGATCTTTGCCTTGCAGGAGGCGCTGGATAAACTGACGCCGGTGGAAATCGACGACCACCCGGTCAATCAATTCTTCCCCGACGACACTGAAACGGATTGAGCGAAAAATGACGACGAACTTGACAAACACGACACGCGTCGCCGAAGCGAAACGGCTGGTCATCAAGGTCGGCTCGGCGCTGGTCACCAACAACGGCGAAGGGCTGGATACGGCGGCCATCGGGGAATGGGCCAGGCAGATCGCCGAATTGCGCGCGCCAGGGAAAGAGGTGGTGCTGGTCTCCTCCGGGGCGATCGCCTGCGGTATGCGGCGTCTGGGCTGGCGCAAACGTCCGCGCGCCGTGCATGAATTGCAGGCTTGCGCCGCGGTCGGACAGATGGAACTGGTGCAGGTCTATGAAAGCGCGTTCTCGGCGCACGGATTGCACACCGCGCAAGTGCTGCTCACCCACGACGATCTGGCCGACCGCAAACGTTATCTCAACGCGCGTTCGACGCTGACCACGCTGCTCGCGCTCGGCGTCGTGCCGATCATCAACGAGAACGACACGGTCGTTACCGACGAGATCAAGTTTGGCGACAACGACACGCTCGGCGCGCTGGTCGCCAATCTGGTCGACGCCGATTGCCTGATCATCCTGACCGACCAGAGCGGGCTATACACCGCCGATCCGCGCAAGGACCCGCGAGCGATGCTGATCGCCGAGGCGCGCGCGGACGATCCGGCGCTGGAAGCGATGGCCGGCGGGGCGGGCACGCAGTACGGCAAGGGCGGCATGATTACCAAGGTGATCGCCGCCAGGCGCGCGGCGGGCAGCGGCGCGCATACGGTCATCGCCAGCGGGCGCGAGCCGGACGTGATACCGCGTCTGGCCCGTGGCGAAGCGGTCGGCACCCTGCTGGTGTCCGGGACGCCACGGCGCAGCGCGCGCAAACAGTGGCTGGCCGACCATCTGCAACTCAACGGACGCTTGCTGCTCGATGCCGGCGCGGTCAAGGCGCTGGGTGAAGGCAAGAGCCTGCTGCCGATCGGCGTGGTCGAAGTGCAAGGCGAGTTCGAACGCGGCGCGGCGGTCGCCTGCGTCTCGCCCGAAGGAAAGGAAGTGGCGCGCGGCCTGATCAATTACAGCGGCGGCGACGCGCGGCGCATTGCGCGCCACGCCAGCGCGGAGATCGAAAATATTCTGGGCTGCCTCGACGAGCCGGAGATGATTCACCGGGATAATTTGATGACCAGTCAGGATTGACCTGACAAGGGCGGCGCATGGATTCCCCGGTTGAAACGCGGCACGCGTTTTCGTGGATTTCCGCGCCGCCGCGTCGGCTCGTCGCCTCGGTCATTGAGTTTTACTTTGGGTCTGACCGTGGCTTTTTGGACAATTGGCGATGAACAGGGAAACGGAACAACTGCAGGAACCCGGCGATCCCGTGGTAATCCGCCGCCGCTGGCAGGTCTCGCTGGTCTGGCTGGTGCCGGCGGTGGCGGCGTTGATCGGGGTGTCGATGTTGGTCAACGCCTGGCTGTCGATTGGCCCGGAAATCACCGTCGCGTTCAGCACGGCGGCCGGGCTGGAAGTCGGCAAGACGCCCGTCAAATTCAGGGATGTGACCGTGGGCACGGTCTCCAGAATCACGCTGGAAGAGGATCAGGACGGCGCGCGCGTCGTCGCCACGATTGCGCTGGATAAAAAAGCGGAAAACCTGACCCGCGCGGATACGCGCTTTTGGGTGGTGCGTCCGCGCATCGGCAGCGGCGGCGTATCGGGCGTCGACACCCTGTTATCGGGCGCTTACATCGGCGTCGACCGTGGATCGTCGTCCATCGTCCGCAAAAATTTTACCGGCATGGAAACGCCGCCCGCCGTGGCCGGCGACACGCCTGGCCGGTCATTCATCCTGCGCGCCGAAGACCTGGGTTCACTGGACATCGGTTCGTCGGTATATTACCGGCGCGTTCAGGTGGGGCGCGTGACTTCGTATCGACTCGACGAGGACGGTCAAAGCGTCAGTCTGCAAATCTTCATCGACGCGCCATACGACCGCTTCGTCACCACCAATACCCGTTTCTGGAACGCCAGCGGCGTGGATATTTCACTCGGCGCGGACGGGATCAAGCTCAAAACGCAGTCCTTCGCCACAATCGTTTCTGGCGGAATCGCTTTCGCCGCGCCCGAACACGATCCGGGCGAACCAGCAGCGCGGGACGCGCGCTATGTTCTGGCCAACGATCAAGCGGCCGCGATGGCGCCGCCCGACGGCCCGGCGCGTTACCTTCGGCTCCGCTTCAATCAGTCGCTGCATGGGCTGTCCATCGGCGCTCCGGTCCTGTTTTCGGGCGTAGACATTGGCAAAGTGGTGTCGATAACGCTGGATTACGATGCGCTCAAACGTCAATTTCCAACCGTGGTCGACCTCCAGATATATCCGCAACGGCTTGGCCGCATACTGAAAAAACCGCAACAACCTGACCTCGATGCGCAGCAACGGATCGCTGGATTTCTGGGCGAAATGGCAGCGCTTGGTATGCGCGCGCAAGCCCGTCCCGCCAATCTGTTGACCGGGCAGCTTTACGTCTCGATCGAATACGTCCCCAACACGCCGAAGGTGACGTTCGACGCGTCCGCGCGTCCGCTGACGTTCCCCACCGTCGACGGCAGCCTCGAGCGTATGCAGGAACAATTCGCCAGTATCGTTGGCAAAATCGACAAGCTGCCATTCGAGGCCATCGGCAAAAATCTCGATACCGCGCTGGTGGAGCTGCAAAACACGCTGCGCGTGCTGAACAAGACGCTCAGTCAGGTCGACGGCGAGATTTTGCCGGAAGCCGCAAAAACCTTGCGCGGTGTGCAACTGACGCTGGAAGCGGCGCAAGGAACCTTCGGCGCGGCGGCAGAAATGCTGGCGGAGGACGCGCCATTGCCGCGCGATCTCGTCCAGACGTTGCGGGAAGTACAACGCGCCGCCCGCTCGCTGCGCGTATTGACCGATCTTCTCGGACGTTACCCGGAATCCTTGCTGCGCGGTCGCCCGGATGAATCGCCGGCGCCAGGCATCGAGCAGGAGCCATCACGATGAATTATTTGAAAACGAAAACGCGGAGACGCGCCGGAGACAACGCCGCCGCGCGGCGAGGCGAGACCCTTTCAAAGCGCATTGGAATAGCCGTCTGCGCGCTGACGTTGAGCGCTTGCGCCTCAGCGCCGATCCACTATCACACCCTGCTTCCGGCATCTGAGAAAGCGCCGGCCGACCAACGCGCCGCCGCGTTCCTGATCGAACTCCTTGCCGTCGGAATTTCAGCCGGGCTGGATCAGCCGCAACTGGTGACGCGCCAGGGTTCGACCGGCGTCGCCATTCTTGAGGGCGAGCGCTGGGCAGGGACGCTGGGTGAAGAATTGCGCCGCGCGCTGTCAGCCGAACTGTCATCCCGCCTGAAAACTCAGGATGCCGCCGGTCTCGCCAAACCCGCGCGTCCCCCCGTATTGAGGATAAAAGTCGAAGTTCGCCGTTTCGACGCCTGGCCCGGCAATAAAGTCCGCCTCGACGCCGCTTGGTCCTTGGGCTTTGTCAACGAAGCCGCCGACGCACGCCTGGTATGCGGCGGCCAGTTTGAAAATCCCGCTCCGGGCGGTTACTCCGAACTGGTACTCGGACAACAGCGCCTGATCGCCGCGCTGGCCGAACAAATCGCCGCTGACGCGCGAAACTGGGAAAGCTCGCGCGCTTCGGAGTGTTCGGAAAGTGATCCTCAAGAAAATCCACATCCTTGAGACGGAAACATCATACAAGGGGTATTTATCGTAAATGACAAACCAGAAACACAACCACCAATGGATATACACCTACGATTACGCGCCGGATCAGGAGTGGGAACCGTGGCGAACAGAACCAATGCCATCAGGATGGATTGACGGCGAGTGTATTACTGTAAACGAACGTGTAAACAAAATTGATAAAAACGGTATACTCAAGTTTGCGTTACTCGCCGACACCCATTATGTTATAAACGGCACCTGGGAAGATACCGCATACAGTCTGCGGAAAACGCATGAATTTGTTAACTTTGACGGCGTAATACACTTGGGTGATTTAACTGATGGAATGTTGACCGCGGTGAAAACAAAAGAGTTTTCCGGCAGGGTTACAGGTGACATGAACTCTCTGGGGGTTCCTGTTTACATAGTCCCCGGCAATCACGATTACAACTATTTCAAGGGTAACACCGAAATTGTATATCCGAAAAAACCACGGTTTTATGAAGATTATAATGAGCAAAAATTGCGCCTGATTTTCATGGATTCTTTTGACCCCAAAGAATCATCGCGATACGGTTTTTGCGACTGCTGCATTCATTGGCTTGATTCGGTGTTGAGCCTTATGCCGCAAGATTACAACGCGATTGTGTTTTCACACTTGACGCCGCTGGTGCGCTTGCAGGCGTGGGTAAAGGATATTCGCGGGCGCGTGAGTCTGATGTCGATTCTGGACAGGTACGCGGATAATATTCTGGCTTTCATCAATGGACATAATCACTGCGATTTGCTGTTCAATGATTTATCTAACGGCAAGTTTCCGATTGTGTCGATAAATTGCTCAAAATGCGAGTGTTTTCTTGAGCATAAACCACATGGCGCGGTTGTACCGTGCCGCGCGCTGGGAGACAGAACGCAGGAATGTTGGGATGTTTTGCTTATTGACACGAAAATCAGGAAACTTGATTTTATCAGATTTGGCGCGGGTAACGACCGCATTGTGCGCAATGGAAAGGCGGCATGGGTGTAATGCAGATTTGGGGACACCGTGGCGCGTATCGCCAGATGCCGGAAAATACGCTTCCGGGTTTCGCCAAGGCGATCGAACTTGGCGCGGATGGCGTTGAATTTGATGTTCAACTGACAAAAGATGGCGAAGTAGTGGTAATTCACGATGAAACATTGGACAGAACAAGCGATGCTTCAGGTTTTGTGCGGGATTACACACTATGCGACTTAAAAAACTTCAACTTTAACAAACGTGGAATCAGTGAACCGAAATTCATGGCAATTCCAACGCTTGACGAGGTTTTGGAATTGTTGAAGCCGTCAGGAATCGATATAAATATCGAACTCAAAACAGGTGTGCATTTTTATGAAGGGTTAGAGCAAAAATGTGTTGAACTGGTGGGTAAATACAGCCTGGCTGACAGGATTATCTGGTCGTCGTTCAACCATTGCACGGTTGAAAAAGTAAAGCGAATCGACAGCACAGCCAAAACAGCCTTGCTGTGCGGCGGCGGGATATTGGTTTCCCCGGCGCTGTGTAAAAAAGCCGGGATAGATGGGGTTCACCCAAACATCAGGCAACTTGATTATCCGGGTTATGTTGACAAGTGCAAATCCATCGGCATTGTGGTAAGAACGTGGACTGTTGATTCTGACGATGATTTTAACAAGGCGAAATCATTTGGCGTTGACGCAGTGTTTGTAAATGATTTGGAAAGGCATAAGGAGTTGGGCAATGACTAAACAGGAATATGGTCTGTTAAATGACTTTTATAACAATTTGGCAGACGAAGAATCAAGATACATCTTTCGGAAAAGACTTTTGTACCTTTTTACGGGCGACTTGAAATATTTGAAAGAAATGACAATGGAAGTAAACGCGCTTTTTCATCCCTCGAAACGGATTTTAAGTATTGAATATGCGGGGTGTGTGGGGGGGGGGGGGGGTAATTTTATATGGCGCTGGACGCGCACTGCCTGAGTGCTTGGAGCTTTTGAAAAAACATGGCGGAGAGCCAATAGCCGTATGCGATAAGAGATTTGCAAAAGAAAAACCGAATGAATGTCTTGGACTCCAAACGATAGCGCCGCGTGAACTTCTTGGGGCGAAATATAAAGACTGTAATGTTTTAATCTCAAATGTTGCCTATTATGAGGAGATTTGTTCTGAATTACTGACATGGGGAATTAGTGAAAAACGTTTGTTTTTACCGGGATTCGCATATAGATGTACGAATTATATTCACACAAGGGAATACTTCAGCGAGCCGATGTTACCTGAAAAAGGCGAGGTTTATGTAGACTGCGGTATGTTAAGCGGTGGTTCTGTCAAACAATTTATTTCGTTTTGCGGCGGTGACTACAAAAAAATATACGGTTTTGAGCCAAGTCCTAACAGTTATAAACGTGTTATTGCCGATTTACAGGGCGTGGAGCGTCTGCACGTGGTTCAAAAAGCAGTGTGGAGCGAAGAAACAGAGCTTCGCTTTGCGAAGTTAGAAGAAGAAGGCACATTTGATCCAGGTGGAGCGCGAATTGATAGCCAAGGAGAAGAAATTGTCTGCACAGCCACGATTGATAATACAGTCGGCGCGGACAGGGTCACGTTTATAAAGATGGATGTCGAAGGTGCTGAACTTGAAGCGTTAAAAGGCGCGGAAAAAGTTTTACTGAGAGATAACCCAAAGCTCGCGATATGCTTATATCACAAACCTGAAGATATTGTTGAGATTACGTTGTATCTTTGGCAATTGCATCCTGAAAACAAATACTTTTTGCGGCATCACAATTACGTCGTTTCCGGAGAGCGGTATATGCTTGATACTGTTTTATATTCGTTAAGAAAACATGAGGATTTATGTCACATTTAGAACCCACATCCTTATATGATTTCCATAAAACCACGCCCATGCGAAACGGCGTTTTGAATTGGTATCCGTTTGCTGAGGATTCATCCGCGCTTGAGCAGAGCGGCGAAGCGCTTTCAGGGATGTTGCAAAACAGGTGCGGGCGTGTTATTTCGTTTGCCGGTGAATATGCCGGAAGTGAGAAATTTGACTATGTGGTCGCGGTTGACTCCGGTGAGATTACAGTTGACCTGTTGAGTAAATATTATTCATATCTGAACGAACGCGGGCGTTTGTTACTGGCGTTTGCAAATCCGTATGGCTTGCAATACTTCTCTGGAAAGCGCAATCCGCGAACGGGTGCGGAGTATACCTTCTGGGCGGGCGAGAGCAGGAAAGAAGTCGGGATTCGATTGAAACAGGCGGGGTTCGCTGCGCAAAAATGGTATTATCCATTTACTGATCATTATTTCACACGGGAAATTTATTCAGAAAGCTGCTTGCCCAATGAGTTTCTGAACCATCGCGGACACGAATATATTGCAGACGATTATACGAAGCAGTTTGATGAACGCGGACTTTGGCAAGAGGTTATTCGCGGCGGCGCTTTCCCTTTTTTGTGTAACTCTTATTTGGTCGAAGCGTGTGTTTCTTCGAGCGATGAATCATGTGAAGTGGATTATGCCGCAATAACCGTATATCGAGAGCGTGAAAAGGCGTTTGTCACTACAGTGCGCAATGACCAAACGGCAGAGAAAATCGCAATATATTCCGAAGGCAAAGAACAGCTTGCGCAAACCTTTGAAAATCACAAGGCGCTTTGTTCATTCGGCGTGAACGTCTTGCCGGTTGAACTGAGTGACGGGAAACTCACAATGGCGCGAATTGCGCTTCCGACATTATGGGACTGGATGACAAGAAAGCTTTCGGAACACACCCTTGACGAGAAGATATTATTCTATTTGTTTGATAAAATCAACGATGAAATTACCAAGACAGCAAACAGCGGTAAATGTTTCTGGGAGATGGTTCCCGCAAACTGCTTTTATGATGAAAGAAACGGGAAATTAATCTTTTTTGATCAGGAATACGCATGGGCCGGAGTGGATTACCGCATGGCGCTTGTTCGGGCAATTCACGCGCTTTTATATTCTTTTGCGTTTAAGAATTGCGATAAAACAGAGGAATGGGTCGCGGCACTTAAACAGAGATATGATTTGGAAAAAGACTGGGATCAATTAGCCGGGATGGCGGATAAACAAACGATAGAGTTTGTTTTTAACAAGGAAGCCACGAAACCGGTTGAGCGTTTTACAGACCGCGCCTGGCTGCGTATGCAGGAGCAGGCGGAGCGCGCGGCGGAGCGCGCGGCGGAGCGCGCGGCGGAGCGCGCGGCGGAACGTGCGAGATACAACAAGATGTGTGTAGTCGCTGTTGCGCTTAGATCAAGGCAAATAAAACGTTCCGCCATTTACGGATACGGCGCGAGAGGACAGATGCTGCGGTTGGTTTTGGAACTTAACGACACGGATGTCACTTGCGTAATTGATAAGTCGATGCCGATAGTGCGCGGAATACCGCTTGTGGCTTCGGTTGAAGAAATGAGCGAAACCCCCGATGTTATAATCGTTACGCCGTTAAAAGGCGCGAACGAGATAGCGGACGAAATTAAATCCATTATAAGTTGTCCCGTAATGACGATCGATGAGGTTATAAATGGCTAAATTGGAGAAGTTGCGCGAGATTGAATTGGAACTGCTGGAACAGTTTATCAATGTGTGCGAACGCGAAAGCCTGACGTGGTATGCGGTTTGCGGAACACTTTTAGGCGCGGTTCGGGAAAACGGTTTTTTGATTTGGGACGACGACATAGACGTGGCTATGCCGACCAAAAGTTACAACAAGCTATTGTCGCATAAAGAATGGTTCGGCGAACCATACTTTATGCAAACGCCACTTGATGCCGGGCGTTCTCATACAATTAAATTGCGCAAAAATGGGACGACGGCGTTCGAAAAAAACCTGTTTGACACAATCAAGTGCGGTGGACACCAAGGAATTTGTATTGACGTTCTGCCGCTTGACGAGATTGAGGATTCAGGGTATTACCTGTTACAAAACAATACTGTGCATAAAGATTATTTCGGTACACCGCAAAAGATCAAGTTTGAACATCTTGAAATTAATGCCCCAATCGCTTATCGCAAGGTTTTGGGCATGCTTTACGGTTATTGGAACTGGCCTTCGGGCGCGGAAACTATTCATCCGCATTATTGGTTTTACGATACGGATTGCGATTATTCGGTGTATATCAATCGCTATACAGGTTGGTTAAGTGGATCACAAAATAAAAAAATCTATCTTTTCGGCGCGGCGGACAGCGCGAGAATTTGGCTTCGTGATTTCGGTCAAGGCAAAAATGTAGCATGTATGTTTGATAACGACAAGAACAAGTGGGAGACGGAAGCGTTCGGCATGACGATTCGCAATCCCGTAGAAATCCCGAAACTGATTGATGAAAACAGCAGACTTATTGTTGCCAGTATTTGGCACAGGGAAATCGGTCAACAACTGGAAGAAATGGGCATTACCGATTATTTTGTATTTTTGGACGATCTGTTTGTCAGTGAGTTTAAGGGGAAGCAAAAGCAATGAGCAAATCACAGGGCAAAGTCAGTATGATTGTGCCATGCTACAACAAGGAAAAATATATCGGCGCCATGCTCGATAGCGTTTTGGCGCAAGAGTGGAATAATATAGAGTTGCTTTTGGTCAACGATGGTTCGACCGATGGTACGCGTGACGTAATTGTGAATTATTTGCCAAAATTTGAAAAGCGAGGATACAAGGTCAAACTGATCGACCAGGAAAACGGTGGCTGTTGCAAGGCTGTACATACAGGGCTTGTCAATATGACCGGCGATTACTTTTGCCTTGTCGACGCTGATGATGAGCTGAATACGGAGTATGTTTCCAAAATGGCGGCGTGGCTTGATGAACATGCGGATTTTGAGTGGGCGTGTTGTTCTTATCAGGTCTGCGTTAAAAATGATGACGGTACTTTCGCCATGCAACCCATGACAAGTTGCTCGAATATGAATGATAATGTTCAGCTTCTGGAGCGTCACATAATTCGCCAGGAAATAACAACATCGTGGATTTACATGACACGAAAAAGTTATATTGACAAAACAAAACTCATCGAAACGTTTTGCACGGAACGCAAAAAAACGTATGAACCGCTGTTTGCCGTGCCTTTAATGCTTGGCGGCGGCAAACTGAAAACAATCGATGAACCGCTTTACAAATTCAACCGCCATGGCAGCGATTTGTATTACTTCGATACTTGCGAAAAGGTCGTGAATTATTATTCTGATTACTCATATTTGTATCGCCATTGCATTGATAGAGCTGATATCCCGGACAAAGAAAAAAGAAAAATCCATAAGCTGATTGATTACGGCTACCGAAAGGACGTTCTTTATCATCTGAATAAAATGGACAAAATGGCAAGCCCGATTAAAGACGCGGAAATATATCTTAAACCATTCGCCGAATCCTTTTCAAAGTTTATTGACGTAATGATTACTCCCGCCCCGTCAATACCAAGTGAACTGCTTGCAAACAGCGATTACTTTGATTATATCAATGAAGTAGATAAAATCGTTCTGAATAATGTTTCGAACGCGACTGTTACAACGAAACCGCGGCTTATCGGATACGGAGCGCTGGGCAAGATTGCGAAACGCTTATTGCCTGTGTTTGGAAACAGAAATATCAAGTTTGATTATTTGTGGGATGCAAACGCGGATGAATCAATTGATTCGAGCGTAACGCTTCCTGAATTCAATCTGGTTGCCGATCGCGATATCATCGTTGTTTTTCCGAAGTCGTCTGCAATACTTGTGGAAGTGGCGCGGAAAACAGGAAACGCCTATATTGTTTACGCCCCTGAGCGCGGTGATATTATTAAACACACAGAGACAGCGCAAATGTTTCACAACGGAACGTTCGTAATTGACGGATAGGAGAGTAATATGATGGCGATAAACTTCGGAAAGATTAATTGCGACAAATTTGATCAGACAAAAATCAATCGAGAAAATAAAGTCGTTGTGTTTCCAGCTGGGAAGGCGACTCAAACGTTCCTGAATTTCAATACCGGCTTGAAAGTTGATTATTTATGCGATAACAGTACACTTCTTTTCGGAGAGCGGGTTAAAGGGATTGAGATAATCTTGCCGGTTCGGTTGAGGGAAATGGGTGGCGATTACACGATAATAATTACATCACCATATCTGTTTGCCCCCTTTATTTCACAGCTTGAAACACTTGAAATTTTAGATCGCTGCGAAATAGTTTTGCATCAAACTCAACCGGCAGTCGTCAGAAAATTCCTGGATAGCTTTAACTTTATTGACAGGCGCGTTAAAAGCGATAAGATGTTGCTGGTTCTCGCGGGTTACAAGCCCATGCTGTGGGAAATTGTTTTCAAGCGAATCAGAGTGTTCGCACCTGAAGATATTGATGTGTGCGTGGTTACGGCGGGAAAGAACGTTTTGGAACTGGATAAAATGTGCGAGAAGAATGGCTGGTCGTATTTGGCGACCTCTACGAACAATTGCTGCCTCGCTCAGAATATCGCAATTGAACTGTTCGATACGGCGGAATGGATTTATAAGTTGGATGAGGATATGTTTATTTGCGACGGGTATTTTTCTCAGTTGCATGAAACATTTATTGAAGCGGAAAAGTCGCGGTATCACGTGGGAATGGTTGCCCCTTTGATTCCTGTTAATCCGCACGGCAATATAATGTTCCTGGAAAAACTCGGTTTACTGGACGAGTACGAAAGTAAA
The DNA here is from genome assembly GCA_031290495.1 of Accumulibacter sp. GTDB lineage: Bacteria > Pseudomonadota > Gammaproteobacteria > Burkholderiales > Rhodocyclaceae > Propionivibrio. Next base: position 15,024 of record JAITNL010000123.1, on the reverse strand, counting down.
TTCGGAAAAGCATTTTATGATTTCGAGACTCATTTTGAGTATAAATTTGAAGAAACAATGTTTTTCTGGGAACATACGCTGCCGATTGACGAAACAGCAAAAAAGTTTCAAAGCAACGAACGCGCATACTCAATTGCGCCGCACAGATTTTCCATCGGCGCGATATTGTTTCGGAAAGCGGTTTGGGAGGAAATGGGCGGATTCAGCGTCTTTCAAGGCAACGGCGTAGGCGATGACGAAACTGATTTCGCGACTCACTTTCTTGCAAAAACAAATTTCTACACTTATATAGTTTCCGAAAATACGTTTGCGGCGCACTATTCTTTTGGGAAAATGCGCAACAGCAAGCTGCTCGATGATTTTTATCATTTGCGTTATCGGGACTTTGACGTAAAAGGGATGTAGCGTATGAAAGACAATGTCCGCGAAACTCATCCTGCTATTGAAAATATTTTAAGCAGGATAAAAACAAACTCTCATTCGAGAATACTCATTTTCGGAAATGGGTGTGTCGGAAAGCTTATTTATAAAACTCTCCGCGACGCAGGATTAAACGAACCTGTCTCTTTTGTTGACAACAATTATCAAAACCTGGGTGTTATGTCTCCTTCAGAAGCATCAGGCATCAGTGGCGCATTGTGGATAATCGGTTCGGAGCAGTTCAATGACGAGATGATCCGTCAAGCGATCCAGCTCGGCGTTGATGAATCAGACATTTGTTGTGATTTACAATTATTGACCATGATACAGAGGAGAATATATTTGACTGTGGAATATGAAATTGTAGACCATTGCAACCTGAATTGCGCCGGCTGCCTGAATTTTTGCCAGCACGCCAAACCGAGATTTGCTGTTCTCGACGAGTTCAAATTGACTTTTGCGCGCTATCTGCGGATCGTCGGCGAACAGTTGGCGTGGTTCGGTATAATGGGCGGAGAACCGTTGCTCCACCCACAAGTCAGTGAATTTTTAATTTTAAGCCGTGAAATGTATCAAGGAAAAATTATATTGACAACCAATGGCTTGCTCTTGCAAAAGATGCCCAGTAAATTTTGGAAAACGTGTCACAACAATCGGATTGATATAATTGTATCGGCGTATCCCGTTCATTTGAAATACAGCAAAATTGTAGAATTGGCGGATTTTCACAACGTAAATATCGAGATTAAATCCAAGTCAGATGCGCACGCTTGGTCATATATAAGTCTTACCCGGGGGGGGGGGGGGGCGATGCAAAACAGAACTTCGCCGCTTGTACGCAGTTCGCTTGCGCAAAAATAAAAAATGGGAATTTGTATCCGTGTACAATCGCGGCTGATGTCCATCGGTTCAGTGACGCAACCGGTGCCGGAATCTATCCGGTCGAGGAAGACCGGTTGAATTTATTCGATGACCTCATTACACTTGATGATGTACGAAAATTTTTAACCGCGCCTCATCCGATTTGCAAGTATTGTGAACCCGCAAAAACAGTGACAGGATTTTGGCGAAAGTCAGATAAAGATATTGCCGAGTATATTCGAGGATAAATTACAGGAGGTTCCAGGCATGACAACGTATTACCCGATCGGCTATGTATCCGGTTCGTTCGATATGTTCCATGTCGGCCATCTCAATTTGCTTCGCCGCGCGAAAGAATGTTGCGGGCATCTTGTTGTCGGAGTGCTTTCAGATGATTGCATCGTCAAAAATAAAAAAAGAGCACCGATTATTTCGCTTGCAGACCGTCTTGAAATCGTCCGTTCCTGCAAGTATGTCGATGAAGTCGATGTAACCACGATTGATTTGCTCAACAAGGTCAACGCGTGGCGCAAGTACCATTTCGACGCCATGTTTACGGGCGATGACCATCAAGCAGACGGGTGGGCTTGGGAAGAACCTGAACTCAACAAACTCGGCGCCGAGCTTGTATTCTTTCCATACACTGAAAAAGTGTCTTCAACACAGTTGCGGTCGGTTTTGGAAAGTAATAAAGCCAAAAAAAAAGTAATCACCTACGGCACATTCGATTTACTCCACGATGGTCACAAAAAATTGCTTGAAAGGGCAAAAGCCCTCGGCGACTATTTGATTGTGGGCGTTACAACCGAACAATTCGATATTCAGCGCGGGAAATTGAATGTCGTTGACCAGCTGATGAAACGTATCGACAACGTCAGAATTCTTGGCATTGCTGATGAAGTGGTTGTTGAGGAACAGGACGGGCAAAAGATAGCGGATATTCAAAAATATGGCGTAAGTATTTTTGCCATAGGTTCAGATTGGAAAGGCAAGTTCGACTATCTGAAAGAATACTGCGAAGTCGTTTATCTGGAACGCACCAAACGCATTTCAAGTTCCAAATTGCGGCTTGCGCGCCATGATGTGGTTAAATTGGGAATTGTAGGTTCAGGGCGTATTGCGGCGCGTACTTTCGACGAGTTGAAATTTGTCAGCGGTGTGAATGCGACCGCGGTCTATAATCCGCACGGCGCAAGCGCGGATTCTTTCGCGCGCAAATATGGACTCGATTCATACAGCGCTGAATATGAACGGTTTCTCGATGAAGTCGATGCCGTCTACATCGCTACGCCGCACAATACGCATTACGAATATACCAAACAGGCATTGTCGGCGTACAAACACGTTCTGTGCGAGAAACCTTTTGTGCTTAAAAAAGACGAGGCGGTGGAATTATTCGATTTGGCCAACAAGCGGAAACTGGTGCTGATGGAAGCGATAAAAACGGCATACGCTCCAGGATTTCTGAACCTTGTCGCGAGTGTAAAAAGCGGCAAGATAGGCAAGGTGTACGACGTTGAAGCGGCATTCACGAAAATTGTGCCGCACGGCGAAAACGTTCGCGAGTATGACCAATCCGTCGGCGGGAGTTTTACGGAGCTTGCCAGTTATCCACTGCTGCCGATAATAAAATTGCTGGGGAGCGATTATAATAATCTTGAATTCAAATATTTTAACGACGATAATGGCGTGGATATATACGCAAAAGCGTATTTCAAATACAAGGACGCGATGGCCGCCGCCAAAACCGGAATCGGCGTCAAGAGCGAGGGGCAGCTTCTTGTTTCAGGAACCAAAGGCTATATCCTGATTAAATCGCCGTGGTGGCTGATTGGTGGTTTTGAGGTTTGCTACGAAAACCCTGAACTCAACGAAATTGTCTCAGCGCCGTTCCCAGGCTTCGGTATGCGCTTTGAGGTTGCCGATTTTACACGCAATATCAGCGAACCTGAAATGCGAAACTATAAACTGTCAAGCGGTGACAGTATCGCTTTGGCGGAAATAATCGAGGAGTTTTTGCGCAAGAGAGGCTGTTGCGATATATAACCCGCTGATCCAGGCGCGGCGTATATTCACAAACCCGTGGTGAAAATAAAGGCCGTCCCGAAAACCCAAGACCGCCGTCTGCATTCCGAAGTATCTGGCGACTGTTCCGAAGATGACCAAAATTCGATGCTCCAGCCCCGCGCGTTTCTTTCAGGGTAATCGCATGAACGCCATTGTCGTTGGCTGTTGCAAATAGTCGTTTACGATCAACAAATTGATGGCGGTCTGTTCACAGTGGCTGATTTGTGTACGCTAATCTTTATTCGACAAATTAACTGATTTGAATTTTGCAGGGGCGGTTTTTTATAGTTTCCTGAGCGTCGAGCAGTGACAGTTGTTTCATCCGTCCATTTAACCAAAAATCCACTGGCTTTCCGATTCACGGAACTTCGCCAAAGGATAATCAAACGGCGAAGACGTGCTTGATGCGCAGTGTTCTCTTTTCCTCGATCAAGGCCGTCAGCCGGTCGATGTTCGGATGTTTGCCGGGGTGCTGCCGCGCGTCTTCGGTGTGCTCGGCGTAAAGCTCCAACCCCTTCCTGGCGGCGTCCGGGGTGATCGCGCCGTAGGTCTGGGCCAGGTGGTTGTATACGGCGACTGAGCCTTGGCTGCCGGTCTTGTTTTCGATCACGGCGACTTCATTGCCTTCGGCATCGAGCAGCCGGATCGCCGCCAGATGAGAAATTCCGGGGAGTTTTTTCAGGTTTTCCGCAAATTGCGACATGGCGTTTCTTCTCCTTCAAATCCGGCGCGCGAGTTCGGCGGCCTTGCCGGTGTAATCCCAGGGCGTCAGCGCCAGCAGCTCCTGTTTGGCTGCGTCCGGAATAGCCAGTTTCTTGACGAATTTCCGCATCTCCTCGCCTGAAACGCGGTTGCCGCGCGTCAATTTTTTGAGTTTTTCGTAAGGATTGGCGATGCCGCAGCGGCGCATCACCGTCTGGATCGGTTCGGCCAGCAGTTCCCAGTGGGCGTCGAGGTCGGCGCGCAGGCGGTCGGCGTTGACTTCCAGTTTGTTCAGGCCGCGCAGCAGCGAATCGTAAGCGAGCAGCGTGTAACCCAGCGCCACGCCCATGTTGCGCAGCACGGTGGAATCGGTCAGGTCGCGCTGCCAGCGCGAAATCGGCAGTTTTTCCGAGAAATGGCGCAACAGCGCGTTGGCCAGCCCCAGATTGCCTTCCGAATTTTCAAAATCGATCGGGTTGACCTTGTGCGGCATGGTCGACGATCCGACTTCGCCGGCTTTCAGTTTCTGCTTGAAAAAGCCGAGCGAGATATAACCCCACACGTCGCGGGTGAGATCGATCAGGATGATGTTGGCGCGCGCGAAGGCGTCGAACAGTTCGGCCAGCGCGTCGTGCGGCTCGATCTGGATCGTATAGGGGTTAAATTCCAGCCCCAGCGATTCGACGAAACGCCTGGCGAAACTTTCCCAGTCGTAGTCCGGATAGGCCGCCAGATGGGCGTTGTAGTTGCCGACCGCGCCGTTGATCTTGCCGCGCAGGCTGATTTCACCAATCCGCCGCCGGGCGCGCTCCAGGCGATGCACCACGTTGGCCATCTCCTTGCCCAGCGTGGTCGGCGTCGCCGGTTGACCGTGCGTGCGCGACATCATCGGCAACGCCGCGTGCTGGTGCGCCAGATCGCGCAAGCGGGCGATCACTTTGTCCAGCGCTGGCAGCATGACTTCGTCGCGCGCCGCTTTCAACATCAGCGCGTGCGACAGGTTGTTGATGTCCTCCGAGGTACACGCGAAGTGGATAAATTCGGAGACGCGCGTCACTTCCGGATTGCGCGCGAGCTTTTTCTTCTTGATCCAGTATTCGAGCGCCTTGACATCGTGGTTGGTCTTGGCCTCGATGGTCTTGACCCTGGCCGCCTGTGGCGGATCGAAATCGGCGATCACCTGATCCAGTTCGGCCACGGTCGCCGGTGAAAAGGCGGGGATTTCGGCGAAACGCGGTTCGGCGGCCAGCGCCTTGAGCCACTCGATTTCCACTTGGAGACGGCGGCGGATCAGTCCGTATTCCGAAAACTGGCCGCGCAAGGCGTCCACCTTGACGGCGTAGCGGCCATCGAGCGGGGAAAGGGCGGTAAGGGTGTTGAGGGACATGCGCGAACCTTTGAAACATGCGAGAAGAGCGGTATTTTACCCGTCCGGAAAAATCTCCAGCTAATTCAGTTTTCGGCATTGGTATATAATCCGCCCCGTCGACTTTTCAGTTCCAAGCGCAGGAAGCCATGAAGCTCATCGGATCGCCCACCAGCCCGTTTGTCCGCAAAGTGCGGGTCGTATTAGCGGAAAAAAAGATCGAATATGGATTCGAGATCGATTCGCCATGGTCGCCGGAATCGAAGATTGCCAACCTCAATCCGCTGGGCCAAATCCCGGTTCTCGCGCTCGACGACGATATCGTGCTCTTCGATTCACGGGTGATCAGCGAGTATCTCGACAACGTGGCGCCGAACAACAAGCTGATGCCGGGGCCGAACCGGGAACGTACCGAGGTCAAGCGTTGGGAAGCGCTGGCCGACGGCGTCTGCGACGCGGCGGCGCTGGTGTTTCTCGAAAGAAAGCGTCCCGAGGCGCAGCAAAGCGCCGAATGGATCGCCCGTCAACACGACAAGATCATCCGTGGCCTGGACTATATGGCCAACCAACTCGGTGAAAATCCGTGGTGCATCGGCACCCATTTCACTCTGGCCGACATCTCCGTCGGCTGCGCGCTCGGCTATCTGGCGTTCCGTTTTTCCGAAATCGATTGGCGCGTCAAGCACCCCAGACTCGGACAACTGCACAACAAACTGATGAAGCGCCCGGCTTTCGCGGAAACCGCGCCGCAAGATTGATAAATAATCCAGTTCATCCGGTTCCGGCAGGTCGGTAGTTTTCCGGTTTCCTCTTTGGCCGTCCGCGCGTTCAACGTTCCTTGACCTGGGTCCAGAGCACATCGCCCAATCCTTCCAGCCTGTTGAGCGCGCGTCCGAGAATGAACAGCAGATCGGACAAGCGATTGATGTATTGACGGGTGAACCCGGAGACTGTCTCGCTGTTGCCCAACTGCGCGATCCGGCGTTCGACGCGCCGGCACACCGCGCGCGAAAGATGCGCCAACGCGGCCGAACGGGCGCCGCCTGGCAGGATGAAATTCTTCAGCGGGGTAAGTTCGTCGTTGAGTTCGGCGGCCAACGCCTCGATGCGGGAGACGTGCGCTTCACCGATGATCGCGGAACCGGGAATACATATTTCGCCGCCGAGATCGAAGAGATCGTTCTGGATGCGCAGCAGCGCGGCGCGAACGGTTTCCGGCAAGGTTTCGGCGAGCAGGACGCCAAGGCTGGAATTGAGTTCGTCGATTTCGCCGATGCAGTCGATACGCGGGCAGTCCTTGCCCACCCGCGTACCGTCGCCGAGTCCGGTAGTGCCCGCGTCGCCGGTACGGGTGACGATTTTGCCGAGACGGTTGCCCATGATGGTTTTTCCCCCTGAAAAAGCGCCGGGTCAATAATAACAGGCGCTCATTCCGTTTCCGCTTCCTGGTGACTACCCCGTTGATTTTGCTATACTTGCCGCCGGTGACAGGTCTTCGTATCGCCAGCGAATAATAAACGGGATTATGTATTCACGATTTGCCAATCGCTCAAAAACACTCGTGACGATCGATGCCTGCGTCGCCCAGCATCAAGGGGATCGCAAGGAACAACAGGATCGCGCCGCGTTGCTGCCGCACCCGAAAGGCGGCGGCGTGGTGCTGGCCGTGGTGGCCGACGGCATGGGCGGACATGCCGGAGGCGCGTTGGCCGCGCAGCAAGTGCTTTATACGGCGACGGCGAACCTGGCGCGCTTCTCGGCGCGCGAGGAATCGGCCAGGGAATTGCTCGAAACGAGTTTCAATGAAGCCAACGTACTGATCAAAGGGTCGCGTTTCATCAACGAAAAAGATCCGCACAGCACGGCGGTCATGTTGTTGCTGCAACCGGAGAAAGTCAGTTGGGCGCACTGCGGGGATAGCCGCCTGTACAGTTTTCGGGGCGAGCGCCTGTTGTTCCGCACCACCGACCATTCCTATGTCGAGGAACTGGTGACCAAGGGCCGGATTACCCACGAACAGGCGCTGCTGCATCCCTACCGCAATGTTCTGCTCTCAACGCTGGGGAGCAAGGCGCCGCCGGAAATCGACTACGGCGAAAGCGACGATCTGCAGCCGGGTGACGCTTTCATGCTCTGTTCCGACGGTTTGTGGGGACATTTCAACGATGCCGAACTCGGTGCCGTCATCGCCGCCCATTCCGCCCGTCAGGCGTCAGATCTGCTGATCAATCAGGCGCGGGAACGCGCCAACGGCAGTGGCGACAACGTGTCGCTGACCGTCATCAAGCTGCTGGAACCGCCGCCAAGACCGAAGTTCAAAAGATCGAGAGCGGTTGCGTAGCGCGGCGGCGCGCTGTCGATGGAACGTATAACCGCGGTCAAATTCGCGCCAATGCTGGTCAGTGCCATCGCCTTTTGGCGGGCAGCGCTTAACCGAAGCGCGGTGCTTTTTTACCGGTATTCCGGCGCGGCTGTTCAGTGGCGGTGCCCAGGGTAAATTTTCCGACCGGCATCCTTGATGTCGCGGCGCAGTTGGGAGCGTTCCTCAGGCGACAAGCGCTGCGGCCTTTGCTGCCGCGCGTCTCTTTCTCCATCCCGCCGCTGGTAATACGGCCATTGTCCGTCGCCAGCGCCAGAACCCCGCCGCGCTGGCCGATAGTCGCCCTGCCGGTTTTGTTCGTTTTCGGAAACACCATGTCCCCACGGACCAGCCTCGGCCACGGGTATGGAGGTTATGAAAAGAAGCGCGATGGCGAAGCCACCGATCATTCGTTTGCTGAAATTCATCGCTCCATTATTTTCTGTTGTGTGCCTTGCCCCGGCGTCGATAACCGGTACGAAAAAAACCATGCCGCGACGCGATGTATCTATTCTGTACCCAAGTTGCAACCGATGCTTTTTGCCCCCCGCTGAAATTGTAATGATTTGTTTCATTCGTCCGGTGTCATCTCGCTGCCGAAAATCAGCCAGGCGAAAGCAACGCCCAGCATGTCGGCGACGCCGCCGATGGTCAGTTTGAGGTCTTTGTAATCCTGGTTGAGCTGTTCAAGAAAAGCCACGCAGTCTCCGTCTTCGGCGATGATCCGCTCCAGCGCCCGGCCATCCCGGCGGACCCGCTCCAGGCCTTCCATGCCGCCGCGATGCAGCGTGGTGGTGTCGTCGATGGTTTGCATCAGCCTCGCCATCATGGCGAAAGATGCCGTGCTCACGCACGCGCGCTGTTTCATTACCTGGCGAAAAACCGGCAGGGCGTCCTCGAACAGCGACGGATACGCGTCGAGCGCTTCGCGCACGATGCCGCCGGTATGAAACTGCCGGCGCGCCTGTTCTCCGTGGGTATCCCGTTTTTGCGCGGCGTCGAAGAACGCCCGCGAAATGGCGGACAGCGATTTTCGCAGCGCGCCCTCGTCGGATGTCCCGGCATGGTGTCGGGCAATCAGCAACATGCCGCTCAGGAAAATGTAACCCTTGTGCGTGTTCGTTCCAAGTTGCGCATCGAGCCGGTGTTCGGTCTGGAGGGCGATTTCTTGCTGGCGGGCGAACGGCTCCTCCGCGCACAGCGAAGCCACGATTTCTTCGAGGTAAACGGCGACCATGCCGATCGATCGTTCCATGATGGGCAGCGACAGATCGGGATGTGAGCCGTTGTCGAGCAAATCGACGAGACCCGGTTTGGGCGTCAGCCTGAGTTCCAGCATGGCCCCCGCCGCCAACGCTGCGGCCAGCCGTTCAAGTTCGGAACGGCGCGAGGAGTTCATGGGCCTGGGCGACGATTTCGTCGAAGCCGTGACGCCGGGTGCGGATGCAGTCGACCGCCCGCTGGTCGCAAACCAGACAGGATCGCGCCGCCAATCCGAGCAAGGCCCGGTCGACCTGCACGCCGTCGGGCGTGTAAACGTCCAGATCGATGAGTCGTGACGACGGATGTCCGGTTTCGAGTTCGATACACCGCCGCTTGACCGAATGTGAGTCATCTTCCAGCCCAAGAATGAGGTAATGCCCCAAAACGTCGAATGACGACGCCAACGGTATCGCGGCCGGAAATTCCGCCTTGACGTGTTCGCTCATCCACCCAAAAAATGCCTCCGCGCCTGGAGGCGTTTTCTCCCGTCCCGGAATATTGAGCGACACGAACAGCGTTGCCGGATGCCCCGCGTTCAACGCTCGAAACAGAGCCGCCTGCCGGCTATCCCTGGCCGCCAGGATTTCAAGCGCGAACGGTTCTGACCGTGTCAATGATGGTGCCGTCCAGATATTCGATCAGCCCGACCACCTGGTCGGTGAACTCCACCGGCTTCGGAGCGCCAGTTACCGCGTAGATTTCGTCGCGTAACTGATGGATGTCCTTGACCGGCGCGCGGCGGCGGATCAGTTCCGCTTTAAGCTCCGGCAGATGCTCGTTAACAGCGATGCCGCGTTCGGTGACAATCACGCCGACCGTTTCTCCCGGCGTGGTGATCGTCGTCACCTCGTCGCGCACCATCGGCAGACGGCCACGGATCGACGGACAGACGATGATCGACACCTTGGCGCCGTTGGCCACGTCGCAGTGCCCGCCGGTGTTGTGCAGCAGCAGGCCGGAGGACTCGGTGTTGACGTTCACGTTGAAGTTCACGTCGATTTCCGTCGCGCTGAGAATCGCGCAGTCCAGACGGTTGACCACCGCCCCCATGTTGAACGGATTGGCGTACAGACCGGCCGACATTTCCTGATGCTTGCGGTTGCGTCCGATCGACTCGACCGCCTTGAGGTCGAAACACTGCACGTCGAACAAGCCTTCAAAAAGCCCTTCTTCGAGCATATCGACGAAAAAGCCGGTAATCCCGCCGCAGCCGAAACTGCCCTTGATCTTGCGCTCGCGCATCGTGTCGCGGACGTGTCCGGCGACGGCCAGCGAGATGCCGCCGGTTCCTGTCTGGAACGAAAATCCGTTCTTCAGGTAGCCCGACGCATCGATGACCAGCGCGGCATATTTGGCGATTTGCAGGCCCATTGGATCCTTGGTCAGCTGGGTCGTCGAAGAGACGATCTTTTTCGGATCGCCCAGCGAAGCGACCGTCGCCACGATATCCACGATGTTTTGCGCGACGCTGATCGGCAGCGCCGGGAACGGCACCAGATTGTCGGTCACGGCGACGACCTTGCGCGCGTACTGCGCGTCGACCAGCGCATACCCCAGGCTGCCGCAGGCGGACGGGCCGTAGAAACCATTGAAGTTGCCGTATTCGTCGCAGTACGGCGCCGCCAGGAAGGCCACGTCGATGGGCACTTCACCCGAAATCACCGAACGGGCGCGGCCACCGTGCGAACGCACGACGATCGGGCACTCCAGCTCACCCTTGGAAAGCTGTTCGCCGATTGGGCCATTGACGCCACATTCCAGCGCCGTGATTACGCCTTTGCGAATGTAGGGGATCAACTCGGCATGCACGATATGCACCGAACTCGACGCGATTTTGATGTCGCGGATTCCCAGCGCGTCGATTTCCTTGACCACGTCGTTCAGCAGACGGTCGCCGTTGCGCAGGTGATGGTGCGTCGAAATGGTCATGCCGTTTTTCAAGCCGGAGGCAATGATCGCGTCGCGCAAACCGCCGACCACCTTGCTGGCGCCGCTGTAATTGCGCTTGAGCACGCGCGAGGCGCGCTGAAAATGGAAGGTTTCCGGCACGATGGAATGCGGATCCTTGTAAGGCAGGTAATGCTTGCCGTTGAAGACTTCGGGAATTTCGCGTCCCAAACTGTTTTTAGCCATTGAGAATCTCCTCATCGACCGGGGTATCGACCAAGCCTTGCGCGAAGGCGATGCGCAAGGTACTGAGAGCGCGCTTGACGACCGGCGCGTCAACCATCTTGCCCCTCAGCGAAATGACGCCGGTGCCCATTTCCTGCGCCTGTTTGATCGCTTCGACCACTTCCTGGGCGTAATCGATTTCTTCCGGCTTCGGCGCGAATACCTCATGAATGACATCGATCTGACGCGGATTGACCAGGCATTTTCCGGTGTAACCCAGCCTTTTCACCAGCGCGGTCTCAGCGCGCAAAGCGTCCATGTCGTTGACGTCGGCGAAAATCGAATCGATGGCCTGCAGGCCGGCCGCCTTGGCCGCCATGACCACCATCATGCGTGGATGAACCAGGTCCTCGCCGGAATTGGTCCGGGCGATGCCCATGCTGGCGGTGTAATCCTCCGCGCCGAACGCCAGGCCGAAAATGCGTTTCGTAGACGTCGCGATGGCGTAGGCGTTGAGCACGCTTTTGACTGTTTCGATGGACGGCAAAATACCGAAATGGCCCGCTTTCAGACCGTTCGCGTTTTCATACTTGCTCAACTCGGCGTCGAGTTCCAGAGCCAACTCGGGCGTTTCGCACATCGGGAAACGGATGGCGTCCGGCATTTGCGGCAGGATCGCCCGCAAATCGTCATGCCCCCACTTTGTATACAGCGGGTTGATGCGCACCAGCACTTCCTTGTTGCGCTCCTTCCAGCTTTCCAGAAAACGGCGAACCAGATTGCGCGCCGCGTCCTTCTCGGCATGATTGACGCCGTCCTCGAGGTCGATGATCACCGAATCGCACTTGAACAACGGTATGTTTTGCAGCATGGACGGCATGTTGCCCGGAACGAAAAGCAAGGTCCGGCGCAGTTGAGAATCTGCCATGGCTACGACTCCTCCAAATTAGAAATTCCTCAGGCAACGCTGGCGCGCTGCAAGGCGGTTTCGATGCGCGCCTCGATGGCGTAGTCCAGCGCGCCGCGATCGGTGAGGCGGATGAAGCCCGCGCTCACGCCGTTCTTGACCAGCACCTCATCGACCTTGGCCTTAATCAGATGACCGAACTGCTTGATGACGGTCGATTCGATTTCAACCTTCAGACTGTCGGCAGGTTCGACGAAGACCATCAGGTCGCTCGACTGCATGGTGCCGGCCACGCCTTTCTTGACGATTTGCATGATTTTCTCCCGATGATCAGAGCGCGTCGATGATGGCGTTCAAGGTGGCGCTCGGACGCATGGCCCTGGAAACCTTGCCCACATCCGGCAGATAGTAGCCGCCGATGTCCACCGCTTGGCCTTGCGCGCCGAGCAATTCCGCGTTGATCTTCGCTTCGTTGTCCCGCAGCGCCTTGGCTGCCGCGGCAAAGCGCGCTTTAAGTTCCGCATCCTTGTTCTGCGCCGCCAGCGCCTCGGCCCAATACAGCGCCAGATAGAAATGGCTGCCGCGATTGTCGATCTCGCCCACCTTGCGCGCCGGCGACTTGTTGTTGTCGAGGAATTTGGCGATCGCCACGTCCAGGGCGTCCGCCAGCACCTGCGCCTTCGGGTTGTTGAAATTGACCGCCAGATGTTCCAGCGACGCGCCCAGCGCCGAGAACTCGCCCAGCGAATCCCAGCGCAGATAGCCTTCCTGGAGGAACTGTTGCACGTGCTTCGGCGCCGAGCCGCCCGCCCCGGTTTCAAACAGTCCGCCGCCCGCGAGCAGCGGCACGACCGACAGCATCTTGGCGCTGGTGCCGAGTTCGAGGATGGGAAACAGATCGGTCAGATAGTCGCGCAGTACGTTGCCAGTGACCGAGATGGTGTCCTTGCCCTGGCGGATGCGTTCAACGGAATACTTGAGCGCGTCGACCGGCGTCAGGATTTTGATTTCCAGGCCGCGGGTATCGTGATTCTTGAGGTACTTTTCGACCTTGGCGATCACGTGGGCGTCATGCGCGCGGTTTTTGTCGAGCCAGAACACGGCCGGAGCACCGGTGGCGCGCGCGCGCGTCACCGCCAGCTTGACCCAGTCCTGAATCGGGATGTCCTTGGCGCGGGACATGCGCCAGATATCGCCGGTTTCGACCCGCTGTTCGATCAGCGTCTTTCCCGCCGCGTTGACCACGCGCACCGACCCGTCGGCGGGAATCACGAAGGTAGTCGGATGCGAACCGTATTCCTCGGCCTTCTGCGCCATCAAACCGACGTTCGGCACCGAACCCATGGTCGCCGGATCGTAAGCGCCGTTTTTCTTGCAGTCCTCGATCATCGCCTGATAGAGGGTCGAGTAGCAGCGGTCGGGCACCATCGCCAGCGTTTCCTGGAGCTGGCCTGCCTTATTCCACATCTGGCCGGAATCGCGCACGACGACCGGCATCGAGGCGTCGACGATGACGTCGCTCGACACGTGCAGATTGGTGATGCCCTTGCCCGAATCGACCATCGCCAGCGCCGGACGCCTGGCATAAACCGCCTGGATATCGGCCTCGATTTCGGCCTGTTTGGCTTCCGGCAGGGTCTTGATCTTGGCGTACAGGTCGCCCAGCCCCATATTCGGGTTGACGCCAAGCGACTTGAACGTCTCGGCATGTTTGCTGAAAACATCCTCGAAGAAGACCGAGACGGCATGACCGAACAGCACCGGATCGGACACCTTCATCATGGTCGCCTTCAGGTGCAATGACAGCAGCAATCCTTCCCGCCTGGCCTTCTCGATCTGCTCGGCATAGAACTTGCGCAAGGCTTTTTTGCTCATGAAGGTCCCGTCGACGATCTCGCCGGCGGCGACTTTCAGCTTGTCCTTGAGCGTCTTGACGGTTCCATCGGAGCCTACGAGTTCGATCCTGAGTTCGTCGGCCACGTCGATGACGACCGATTTTTCGTTACCGTAGAAATCGCCTTCGGACATGCAGGCGACGCGCGCCTTGGAATCCGCCGACCAGGGACCGAGCTTGTGCGGATTTTTCCTGGCGAAATTCTTCACCGAGAGCGGCGCGCGACGGTCCGAATTGCCTTCGCGCAGCACCGGGTTGACCGCCGAACCGAGCACCTTGGAATAGCGCGCGTTGATTTCCTTTTCTTCCTCGGTCCGCGGATTTTCCGGGTAATCGGGCAAGTCATAGCCCTTGCCCTGCAACTCCTTGATGGCTTCCTTCAACTGCGGCGCCGAAGCGCTGATGTTCGGCAGCTTGATGATGTTGGCTTCGGGACGCAGCGTCAGTTCGCCGAGCTGGGTCAGATTGTCCGCAACGCGCTGGGCTTCGGTCAAACGTTCCGGGAAGGAGGCGATGATGCGCCCGGCCAGCGAGATGTCACGGGTCTCGACCTCGCCCCCCGTCCCCTTGGTAAACGCCTGAACGATGGGCAGGAACGAGTAAGTAGCCAGCGCGGGCGCCTCATCGATCTTTGTCCAAAGGATCCTGGATGATTGTGTCGTCATATCTTCATTTCTCCTTGAAATATTAGTGAAAAAAAACGTGGAAATAGACAGTGGATCGGAAATACAGATAATTCAGCGCCCAGACAAACGGAATCTTCAACGTAATATCGAGCCATCGGCAACATCGGAATGCACGATTCCCCCTACCGGTTTCAACCTCTATTCTTGCAGTGTTTTGTTCTGGTCACAAACAATGAATCAACACATGATTTTGCGTTTTTGGAATCAACTCGCCATTTTCCAAGCGCCATGAAAATACGTCAGCCCCCATTGCACGTCACCGGTTTCGTAGGTTGGATAAGCCGCGTAGCGGTGCAACCCGACGATCCTTGCGGTGTGTCACACCCCAAATTTTGATGAACGATCATCGGATTGCGACCATAGGGGCGCGTCGCACGCGCCCAGTAC
>JAITNL010000063.1 GCA_031290495.1 Accumulibacter sp. | reverse complement strand
TTGCCTTTTCACCACAATATATAGTGTTGCATGGACTGAGCAACCACCGCATATGGTATGAAAGATGGGTTGCAAAAGGGGCCGGAAATACGTCAATACTATTTGCGACTATCACCACGGGAATACGTGCCACGGATTTCACGGCAGCGTCCGGGCGACAACCAGCAGCACGACCTCGGTCGCGCCGTGCCGTTTGAGCGTGCGCGCGCATTCGTTGAGCGAAGCGCCGGTGGTCATGACATCGTCGACGAGAAGAACGCGCTGGCCCGGCAGCTTGCGCGCGCAGTGAAACGCGCCGCGAATGTTTTTTTCGCGCTCCTTCCACGGCAGACCGGCCTGGGCCTGGGTGTGTCGTTGGCGGACGCAGGTTGTGGTGTCGATCGGCGTTCCCAGCATGGCCGCGACCGGACGCGCCAGTTCGAGCGCCTGGTTGAAACCGCGTTCGCGCAAACGGGCAGGATGCAACGGCAGCGGAATGATGAGGCAGGGCGCGGGTTCCAGCGCCGACGCCAGCCGTGCCAATTCCCGCCCAAGATAGGCGGCCAGCGCCAGACGATGACCGTATTTGAAGGACTGGATCAGCTTGTCCAGCGGGAATCCGTAATCGAAAACGGCGAGGGTGCGGTCGTAATGCGGCGGATGCGCGAGGCAGCGTCCGCACACTTCGCCCTGCGGTGTGGGCAAGGCGCAGCGCGGGCAGTGCGGGGAAGGCAGCCGGGGCAGATCGCCGGCGCACGCGGCGCAGAGAATCTCGCTGCCGCTGGTTTGTCCGCAAAGCAGACAGTCCTGCGCCAGAAGACCGTCGACGGCGCGCCGGACGGCGGTCTTCGCGCCGGTCAGCGCGTCCTTGGCCTGGAGTAAAATGCTCATCTTTTTTCAGCCCAGGCGCGGCGCGCGCCGATAGCGATTTTCACAATTTTCCATTCACGCTGAAAACGCGCTGCGCGTCCTTGTCATCTGAATCGGGGTTTTCAATGAATACAGCCTCAGTCTCTTCGCCGGCGTCCGCCGCGCCCGCTTCCGACGCCCGCTGGACTGTCTCGCGGGTCGAGGCACTTTACCAGATGCCGATGATGGATTTGCTGTTTCGCGCGCATCAAACACACCGTGAGAATTTCGATCCCAATGCGGTGCAGCGTTGCGCGCTGTTGTCGATCAAGACCGGCGGTTGTCCAGAGGATTGCGCTTACTGTACGCAGTCGTCGCGCTACACGACGGATACCGAACGCGAAGCGCTGCTGCAAGTCGAGGAAGTGGTGGCCGCCGCGCGGGCGGCGAAAGACAAGGGCGCGACGCGCTTCTGCATGGGCGCGGCCTGGCGCGGGCCAAAGGAAAAACAACTCGAAGCCGTCACGCAAATGATCCGCGAGGTCAAGGCGCTGGGCATGGAAACCTGCGTCACGCTGGGCATGCTCAAGGACGGCCAGGCGCAAAAACTCAAGGACGCCGGACTCGACTACTACAACCACAACGTCGACACCGACGCCGAGTTTTATGACCGGGTGATCACCACGCACACACACGCCGATCGCATCGACACCATCGCGCAGGTGCGCGCGGCGGGAATCAAGGTGTGCAGCGGCGGTATTCTCGGACTCGGCGAGTCGCGCCGCAATCGCGCGGCGATGGTCGCTCAACTGGCCAACATGAATCCGCCGCCCGAAGCGGTGCCGATCAACAATCTCGTCGCCATGCCGGGAACGCCGTTGGCGGCGGCTGGGAAAATCGACAATTTTGAATTTGTGCGCACCATCGCCGCCGCGCGCATCGCCATGCCGGCGAGCTGGGTGCGCCTGTCGGCGGGGCGCGAGGCGATGAGTCCGGAGATGCAGGCAATGTGCTTCTTCGCCGGCGCCAATTCGATTTTCTATTGCGACAAACTGCTGACGGCAAGCAACCTCGACATCAACGCCGACCAGGCGCTGTTTGAAAATCTCGGATTGCGGGCGATTTAGCGGCCTGTCGGAATTGACCCGGCGCGGATCATTCAGACAGAGAAAATTCACGCTTCTGAATAAAGCGTGGCGTTTATTGCCGCGCCGCCGACGATTAGTGAAAAATTCGTGGAAAATAAGCCCTTCATCGTCCGGCCTCGCGCGGCATCACGCAAGTAACCGGCGCGGCGCGCGATGCCTGTCGAGACAAAAATGAACCCCACGCAAGAATCCGCCTTTCCCGAAACCTGGCAGCCCGCGCTGACGCACAGCCGTTTCCTGCGTCAGTTGCTGGCGGCGCGTCCCGATGTCGCCGACTGGGTGCGCGACCACGCCGACGCGCCCTTGACCCGCCGCCAGTTCCTTGACTTTCTGGACGCCGGGACAATCGCCGGCGAGGACGATCTGAAGCGCGCGCTGCGCCGGCTGCGCCAGCGCGTCATGGCGGCGTTGATGGTGCGCGACATCGGCGGACATGCGGCGCTGACCGAAGTGGTCGAAACCATGACCACGCTGGCCGAAGTGACGACCAATCGCGCGCTCGACTTCCTGCATCGCCAACTGGCCGCCCAATTCGGCGAACCGCTGGATCGGCGCGGCCAGCCGCAGCGTCTGCTGGTGGTCGGCATGGGCAAACTCGGCGGACGCGAACTCAACGTGTCGTCCGATGTCGATTACATCTTCGTCTACCCGGAAGACGGCGAAACGGCGGGCGTTCCCGACGGCGGAAAACGCATCGAGGCGTTCGATTTTTTCACCCGTCTGGGCAAACGCCTGATCGCGGCGCTCGGCGAAATCACCGGCGACGGCCAGGTGTTCCGGGTCGACATGCGTCTGCGCCCCAACGGCGATTCCGGGCCGCTGGTCGTCTCGATCGCTTCGCTGGAGTATTACTTCGTCAGCCAGGGACGTGAATGGGAACGTTACGCCTGGATCAAGGCGCGGGTCATGAACGCAGGCGACAACCTGCAAGCGGAATGGCTGAACGCGCTCGAACGCGTCGTCCGCCCTTTTGTTTACCGCAAGTATCTCGACTTCGGCGCGATCAACGCCATGCGCGATTTGCACGCGCAGATCAGCCGCGAGGTGAAGCGGCGCGACCACGCCGGGCACATCAAGCTGGGGCACGGCGGCATCCGCGAGATCGAGTTCATGGCGCAGGTTTTCCAGCTCATTCGCGGCGGGCGCGACGCGGCCTTGCGGGTTCGCCCGACGCTCGAGGTGCTGTCGCTGCTGGTCGTCCGCCATCTGCTTCCGGCCGACGGCGAACGCGAGCTTGCCGACGCCTACAAATTCCTGCGTCGGCTGGAACACCGTCTGCAATACGTCGATGACGCGCAGACGCACATGCTGCCCGGCGACGAGGCCGAGCGGCGGCAGATCGCCCGTGCGATGGATTTCGCCGACTGGCCGTCGCTGCTCGCGGTGCTGGACACCCACCGGCAGCGCGTCGCCCGGCATTTCGAGGAAATCTTTTCCGCCCCGCAAGACGGCACGCACGCGCTCGCCGGTTTGTGGTTTGAACAGATCGAGGGCGACGACGCGCTGGAAATGGTGAGCAATCTCGGTTTCCGCCATCCGGCGGCGATGCTCGAACGCTTGCGCGCTTTCCGGCAAGGCGCCAGATACCAGCAGCTGGCCGCGCCGATTCGCGAGCGGCTCGACGCCGTCGGCCCGCGCCTGATCGAAGCCGTGGCCGCCACCCGCACGCCCGACGCCACCTGGCATCGCGGTCTTGACCTGATCGAGACGATAGGCCGGCGCGGCGCGTATCTGGCGCTGTTGCAGCAGCATCCGCAGGCGCTGATGAAGGTCGCCGAGATCATCGGCAGCTCGGCCTGGGCCGCCACCTACCTCACCCGCCACCCGATCCTGCTCGACGAAGTGATCGACCCGCGTCTGTACGACGTTGCCACCGACTGGGAAAGATTCAAGCGCGGACTCGACGCGCGTCTGAGCAACGATTCAGGCGACACCGAACGCGAAATGGACATCCTGCGCGAGGAGCATCACGCCCAGGTTTTCCGGCTGTTGGCGCAAGACCTCGCCGGTCTGCAAACGGTCGAACAGCTGGCCGACCACCTGACCCGGCTCGCCGACATCATCGTGCGGACGACGCTGGATCTGTGCTGGAACCGGTTGCGGGAACGTCATCCGCACCCCGACCAGCCGCCCCGGTTCGCGGTTATCGCTTACGGCAAGCTGGGCGGCAAGGAACTGGCCTACGGTTCGGATCTCGATCTGATTTTTCTGCACGACGATCCTGAACCAGGAGTCGGCGAAATTTATGCCCGCCTGGTGCAACGCGTGAGCAGCTGGCTGTCAAGCCAGACTTCCGCCGGGATGTTGTTTGAAATCGACTTCCGCTTGCGGCCAAACGGTGACGCTGGTCTGCTGGTCAGTCCGCTGGAGGCGTTCCGCGAGTACCAGTTGTCGAAGGCGTGGGCGTGGGAGCATCAGGCGCTGACGCGCGCCAGGTTTTGCGCCGGCGATCCGGCGATTGGCCAGCGTTTTGAAAAAATTCGCGCGGAGATCCTGCGTCAGCCGCGCGATCTGGAAAAACTGAAGGGCGAGGTGCTGGAGATGCGCCAGCGTATGCTCGACGCGCACGGCTCGCACAGCAACGAAGTCTTCGACATCAAGCAGGACCCCGGCGGTCTGGTCGATGTCGAATTTATTGTGCAATTTCTCATCCTCGGCCACGCGCATACGCACGAGGCGCTGTGCGGCAACCTTGGCAACATCGCGTTGCTGCGCGTCGCCGCCGAACTCGGCCTCATTCCGCAAGAACTGTCCAGGCAAGTATCCAACATCTATCGCGAATACCGCCGCTTGCAACACGCTTTTCGCCTCGACGGCATCCGCCGCGCGCGCATCGAAATCGCCCCGTGCCGCAAGGACATCGAAACGGTACGCGCGCTGTGGGCGCTGGTTTTCGGGTAAACCCGGATTATCCACTAGCCCACATAAGTGGAGGCGTCCATATACGCTTCTGCGCCGAACGCCAGCCTGAACCCTGAAATGCGATGTCCCTCTTCAGGCGCGGCGCGGCTGAAGAAACTCAGCGTTCAAACCGGAAAAACGCGATGTATTCGCGCAATTTGTCCGCGATCTGTACCAGGTTGATGTTCTGTTGCCGCGCCTCTTCGAGGTGCGCGACGTTGCCTTGCGCGCCGTTCAGGATGCGTTCGAGGTGGGTGGCGATCTGTTCCGTGGCGGAGGAAGCGCCGGTGGCGGACTGGGTGATGTGTTGCGCGGCGGTGTTGATATTCTCGTCCTTGACCTTGACATCGTTCAGGCCCATGTTCGAGTGATTGAGGGCTTTTTCCGAGGCGTCGACTTCTTCGCCCGTCTGTTGCATGGCGGCCAGCGCCTCTTGGGAAACCGACTGGATTTCGCTCACGATGCGCCCGATCTCGCCGGTTTGCGCTCCGGCGCGTTCCGCGAGTTTCTTCACTTCATTGGCCACCACGGCGAATCCCCGACCGGTTTCCCCGGCACGAGCGGCCTCGATGGCCGCGTTCAAGGCCAGGAGATTCGTCTGATCGGCAATCTCCCTGATGCAACCCGATACCGCGTCGATCTGGCGGATGGCCTCGGTAAGGTGCTGGAGGGTCTGGCCCGTGGCGTCGACGGTTTTCACTACCCGGCGGGAGGCGGCGCGGCTCTCATCCATGCGCGCGACGACTTCTTCCAGCAGGCTGGCGGAATCGCGCACGGCGCCCGCCGTTTCGTCCGCGCGCGCCGCGATCATTTTCGTGCCCTCGTTCAATTCCGCCACGCTGTCCATGATGTGACTTACCGATTCGGATTGGCGGCTGGATTCGCCATGGATTTCGCTGATGCCGCTGCTGAGGAAACCCACGCCATTGCGTACCTGGTCGCCCAGCTCGCCGATCGCCGAGAGCATGACCTTGAGCCGGGCCTGCATGGTGGTCATGGCGTTGTAGAGTTTGCCCACTTCATCGTCGGCGTGCGGCAGCGGGTCTTTTTCCAACTGTCCCTGGGCGATGCGATCCATGAGACATCTGGCGTCGGCGATGCCGTTCAGCGCGCGATGCTGCCAGCGCATGAGCAGGATGCCCGCGACAATGCTCACCGCGGCCAACAGATGCCCGAGCCAGTTGCCCATCGCGCCGCCGAACATTTCCAGGCCGTTGCTGACGAACTGCAGCACCACCAGTACGGCGGCCAGTCCCATCAGGCGGGTGCGCAGGGAGATGGCGCCGATGCCGGGGCCGGGCAGGGGACGCTTGGTTTCGTTCAATTGCCTGTAGAAGCCTTCCGCCGCTTCGACGGCGGCCCGCTCGGGCACGGTGCGCACCGACATGTAGCCGACGATGCGCTCGTCCTGCTTGACCGGGACGATCAGCGCATTTACCCAATAATGGTCGCCGTTCTTGCAACGGTTCTTGACCATGCCTCGCCAGGGCTGCCCGGCCTGCACGGTGGCCCAGAGCTGGGCGAAGGCCTGCGGCGGCATGTCGGGGTGACGCACGACGTTGTGACTCTTGCCGATGAGTTCCTCGCTGGTGAAACCGCTCACCTCGACGAAAACATCGTTGACGCGGGTAATGATGCCTTTCAGATTGGTCTGGGATACGATGTAGCGCCCAGTCGGCAAACCTATTTCTTTCTGTGTGACAGGGAAATTTTTCTTCATGACATCACCTTGTAACGACTGACTTCAACATCATTATAGGCGAACATGGCTGGAGCATGAAAACTCGTTAACAATCAAAGGGTTATGACAATGGGTTGTAAACCCTGCCGAAGGCGGGTCTACTCTTGCATTTTGGGTGCAAGAGCCTGTTAAGTATTATTTTAACAACCATTTGCCTGACACTAAGCAATTGTTTTTATGTAATTTTCCTATAATATTGTGTTGATGGTGTATTGCCGGATCGATACCATCCAGGCGAGCGTAAAAAGCGATATGTGAGGTGAGGTCAAGCCATGAGGAAAAGCTATCCGAGCGACATCGCAAGAGATGCCTGCGCTGAGATGGAAAC
>JAITNL010000018.1 GCA_031290495.1 Accumulibacter sp. | reverse complement strand
CATCGGCATGGCCGGAATCAGCCGGATGAAGCATCCGGCGCTGCGGTACGCCGCCAGGATCTGTTCATGGATCGGCCCGGCCCACGCCTCGCGGCCAAAGACGTGGGCAAAAAGATCGGCCCAGTTGAGCGAACACATCGACAGCGCGGGCAAGCTCGCCCGCGCCGCGCCGGCCAGCGGCAGGTAAGCCACGTCGGTGAGCACCAGCTCCGGCGCCAGACCGCGCAGGAACGCTGCTTCGGCGGCGATACGTTCTTCCCAGTTGGCGTGAAAGGCGCGATACGCCGCGCCGGTTGCCGCGCGGTCGATGCGCACGGCGTCGATCATGACGAAGCCGAAATCGCCGCGTCCGGCCAACAACTCGAATGGCGCGTCGATCCGCGCGCGTATTTTTTCCGGCGGCAAGCCGGAACGGATGCTCATCCGCAGATCGGGGAGAAGCCGCGCCAGCGCGTTGACAATCGGCGCAACCTGCGCCAGATGACCGAAACCGTGCGAGGAAATGTCGACGAACAGGTGTCTGGACATGGTTTCTTACGAAATAGGTGTGTCTGAAACTCTTGGGCAAATTTCTACATATCCCACCAAATCAGCGGAATAGCTGCCATCGCCATTGGTTGCGCCTTTATGCCTGAGTTCGCGTTGCAATCCTGGTTCAATGGCGTGACTGAATAGTTCCATTCGCGCTTCTGGCGCAAGCACGGGCAAAGAGGGTACGGCTCGCAGATATTGTTCACAATTGCGTTCTATCAGCGATAACCGTGTGCCATCCTGCCTGACGGCGATAGGCTGTACCCCCACACGGCGCTCACCATTGCCAGCGGACACTTCGATCATCCAGAGCGACAGCAACACTATTTTCTCCATATCACCTGACACGGCGATGCCGACATCTTCTGGTGGCACATTGCGCCAGCGGCCAAACTCCTCTTGCACCAAGGGGTGATCCAAACCCATCAGTTCAAGATCATCCTGATTCGTCGCAGCTTCGCGGCTCAACGTGAAGCGGGCACGGCGCGTGCCTTCGGCAGTAACGAGGTCGTAGGTCGCGTCGTCCACCTTGATCAGCTTCTGCTGCCGATCCGCGACCGCCGCCGAGAGGAAGCGCACCAGTCGCTCCAGACTGGACGACACGTCCGAGAAGGGCTTGTAGTCATCCAGGCTGAATCCATCGAGATCCTGGAACAGGTCGAACACCACCTGCCGCGCCTCACGCGAATTCGACAGCGCGGCCTCCAGTTCTAGCTGTGTGCGCTTCAGTTCCGGGTCGGACAACGCCTCCTGATACAGGCGGTCGTAGTTCAACCGTTCGGACAACTGCCCAAGAATCTGCGCGCGCAGGTCTTCGGCCACGTTGCCTTGTTCATCGACCTTGCCGACCGTGCGTGCAATTTCGGTCAGCTTCTCATCCAGCAACAGGAAGATGCGGCCTTCGATCGTGTCCGACAGCACGAGGTTGTAGACCTGCGCCGTGTGGTTTTGGCCGTAACGATGGATGCGCCCGATGCGCTGTTCCATGTCCATCGGATTCCACGGCAGGTCGAAATTGAACAGGATGCGGGCAAATTGCAGGTTGATGCCTTCGCGCCCCGCCGCCGTGCACACCAGCACACGTGGGCCGTCCTTCTGGCGGAAACGCCGCTCTGCCGCCACCTTGGCGCCATGATCGCCACCGCGCAGCACCACCACACCCTGACCCGGAAAGGTCTGCTCGATCTCGCGGGAGATCATGTCTACCGTCCCCAGATAGGTGGCGAAGATCACGATTTTCTCGTTCTGGTTTTGTTTCCACAATCCCCCCAAACCATCGAGCAGCTTCTGCATCTTGGTTTCGCGCTGCGCCGGGAAAATCCGCATCAGATCGCCGATACGCAAACGCTCTTCGGGCAGATGCAGATTCACCACCGCCTCTGCCGCTTCCTCGGCGTGCGCGGACGAATATTCGCTGCCATAGGGGTCGGAGGCCATCTCCAGCGCCTCTTCGTCCAGTTTCTTGACCAGTCGGTATTTCAGATCGGCCAGCACGCGCTCCACTTCGCTTTGCCCCACCTTGTCGCGCGGCAAGTCGAATTCCTCATGAATCAGCGCCCGCGCTTCTTCCGTCAAACGTTCGCGCCCTTCAATATCCAGTTCCCGGTCGCGCAGAAAGGCTTCGTGCAAGGTCAGCATCAGCAGGCGGCGCTTGAGGGTACGGTGCACGGCGGCAAAACTGGAGGCGGCGATTTTCTGAAAAATCGCCATCAGAAACCCCAGTGCCCGTCCTTGATTCCCCTGACGAGAGGCGAGATCGAAACCTTCCTCCAGATACTCGCGCAGCTTTTCGTAGAACAGGCGCTCGCCCGGATTCATCACGAAAGATTCGGTGTGTACCCAGCGCCGCGCAAACAACGGCGAGCCATCCGGCTGGCAGGCATCGGCCTTGGTGCGGCGGAACATCACCGTATTGAGCCGATGGCGATTTTCCAGCATTTCCTCCGGGCTGCGAAACAGGGTGGGATTCAAGAGTTGCGCCAGCATCCAGAATTGAAAGTGATTGCCCTGATGTGGCGTGGCCGACAGCAACAGCAAATCCCGCGCATGATCCTTCAGCGCCTCGGCCAGCTTGTAGTTCTCCGTCTTGCGTACCTTCCCACCGGTCTTGTAGGCCGTGAGATGGTGCGCTTCGTCGAACACCACCAGATCCCAACGCGGCGCATCCAGCAGACGCTTGATGCGCGTCGGGCGCTTCAAGGTGTCGATGCTGGCGATCAGGCGGTCGTGCCTGGCGAAGGCATTGGTCTTGCGGTCGGTGATGTCGCCCTCGGAGCCGAACACCTCGAAATTGAGATTGAAGACTTCGTTCAGTTCGCGGTGCCAGTTGTTCACGAGACCCGCGGGCACCACCATCAGCGCGCGGCTCAGTTCGCCCCGGCTGGACAGCTCGCGCAGAATCAGCGCGGTTTCGATGGTTTTGCCCAAACCTACTTCGTCGGCGATCAGGTAGCGCCGGGGTGACGCGGTGGCGATGCGATGCGTCAGCACCACCTGATGCGGCAGCAGGTCGATCCTGGCCGACGTCAGCGCCGAGGCGCTTTCCATCACCGGCAGCGCGTACGCTTCGTAGGACAGCCACGCCTTGCGCCCACGCTCCGCGCTGCCATTGACGGCGCGCAGGACGCGCTCGGTGCGCGTCAGTTCGCGCCGCAGCGACGTAACCGGCACCCGGCGTTCGCCGACACCAAAAAACGCCCGCAGGTAGCCGTCATGCACGGAGTCAAGGACAACGCCCTGACCGAATTCCGGGTGGGTGATGCGTTCGCCGGGTGAGAAATCCAGAAGCACCGCCATTACAAGGCTTCCTTGCCCAGTGCTTCCAGCCGGGTCAACCAGTCATTGAAGTGTGGGCAGGCGGCGCGAATGCGGGCAAGACCGATTTTTTCCAGCAGTTCCGGGGCGTCCAGGGTTTCCCGGTAGCGTCCTGTCAGTTCTTTCAGTCGGGCTTTGGGATGCGTGGTCGCGCCGTGGTTAATCCGCTCCGGCGCATCAGCTTTCTGCACGACGTCACGCAATTGGTTGGCGAGGTCTGTTTTCTCAAAGTGCGCCTCAACAATGTCCGGCGCACTGAATATCCACGCTTCAAATTCGTGCAGTGCCAGAAACGGGATGAATCGCGGATGGTTCAATTCCGCCGCAAAGCGGTTTTGCAGTGCCGTGACTTTTTCTTGTGGATCGCCCGCGCACCGCGCTTCTGGCAAGCCAGGAAAATCATCCGGCAAACCATAAAAATCGAGCAGCGTACTGACCCACGCATCGCCGTCGTGCGTCAGCGGCAGCAGGCTTTCGAGAATCTGATTCCAGTTCGACACCCCGCCCTGATGTCCGCCGCCGCTGGGCAGGCGCTTTGTCCACAGCACAGTAGGCTGCACGTACACGTCGTATTGCGCCAGATGTGCTTTCAGCGTGCGCCTGACGAAAAGTTCCTCGCTCTGCCCTTCCACCAGCATCAGCAGCCGCGTCATGGGCGGCCTCCCAGAACATTTTTCTCCCACAACTCACCAACGCTGAAATTTTCCAGCCACATTGCGTAGTCCTCCGGGCGCAGCCGGCGAAACTGGCTGCCGCGCCCGTCATGATCGGCGACGATGATTTGCTCAATCGGAAAATTGTCGAGCAACGTCACGGATTGTGTCGCCACCAAAAGCTGGGTTTGTCCAGATGCAGCATCGAGCATTTCCGCCAGCAGGCGAATTGCCAGCGGATGCAGGCCAAGCTCCGGCTCGTCGAGCAGAATCAGCGCGGGCGGGTTGGGTTGCAGCAACAAGGTGGCAAGGCAGATGAAACGCAATGTGCCATCGGAGAGCGACCAGGCATCAAAGTAGGCATCCGAGCCTTTCTGCCGCCATTCCAGCTTGATTTTCTTTTCGTTGAGCTTGCTCGGCGCCAGCACGAAGCACTCAAAAAATGGGGCAACCAGCCGGATAGCCTCTTCGATGCGGCGAAATTCCACCGGGTGCTTTTCCTGCAACCAATAGAGATAGGCGGGCAGATTGGCTGCATCGGAGCGAAAAAAGCGATTGTCATCCACGTCCGCCGTCTGCTTGGCGGGCGAGGTGTCGGAAGTGTCGTGGAAATGGTAGACCATCAAACGCGCTGCCTGCGAAAACAATTGCTGCGCAAATTTGCGGGTCTCGTCAGGATTGCGAAATGGGTAGTCCCCCGGAAAATCCGGCGAATCGAGAATCTCGGTGGAGATTGTCCCGATCTGCCGTAATTGCCCTTCGGCGATACCTTGCAGATGGCTTTCCCCGTGCCCCAATCCAATTTGCTTACAACTTCCGCCAGCGCCGCCCATCAGTTCTATCTGAAAGACCAGCGTATCCTGCGCCGCCTTGAGCTTGAAACCATAGAGGTCATCGTCGAACACAAAATCCAGCGACAGCGCGGGCGTCTTCTTGCGTCCGTGAAACAAAACCCGATCCGGGTCGCTGGCGACATAAAGCTGAAGGTTGCGCGAGAGCACCCGCTCCAGCAGTCGAAAGACGCCGATGAGGTTGGACTTGCCTGAACCGTTCGCGCCAATCACCACGTTGAGCGCACCCAGCTCAATGGTTTGCTGCTCAATGGATTTGAACCCCTGCACGGAAATCCTTTTCAACATGTTGTCGCCTCCGTCAGGTAATCCGCAAATGAAACAAACCCGCAGGCTTGCCGCCGTCATGCAGCAGGATTTCCTGCGGGTATGCGTTGGCCTCGCCCCACAGGATACGGCCAAAGTCGATCTGGTTTTGTCCATGCGGCGCGGCGCACAGCCAGCTCACCGCGTCGGTGGAAACCTGCACCTTGAGACGGCTATAGCCCGTGGGCAACCAGAACACCAGCGCCGCTTCGCCCTGGTATTCGTCCTGAAACTTCAGAATGGCAGGCTTGATGACATCGTCCAGCCAGTTCTCGGCATCGTCTGGTGTCAGCAGATCGAGACTGCCATCCAGTCCGGCGACCACGAGGGTCTTGCTGTCATTGCTGGGCAGATCGTCCGGCCAGTTGCTCGCCGCGCGCAGGAATTGCCGCAGGCTCCAGACCTCGCTGGCCGCACAGATCTGATTGCGCGCCTCCTCGTCCCACAGCCAACTGGTGCCACGCCGCTGCCACACCGTGTCGAGTAGTTGCCTCATCGTTCATATTCTCCATCATCGTCGAACAAGGAACCCTGTGCGGGCTGGAGCGCCTGGCTGGCGTGCCATGCGTTATAGATTGACCCCGCGCGCGAAGCCGCGTTGCGTGTGGCCTGATCGGTGCCGTTCCTGTGCAACCATTCCAGCAGCGGTTTCAGCGCGACGTGCGGCTTGAAGTTCTCGTTCTTCAGCGTATCCGAGGCATTGATGCCGCTGCCCTCAACACACGCGCCGATCAGCACCAGCGCCTGATCGAGATCGGACGTCAGGCGGCGGCGGTGCTTGCCTGACCATTCGCGGGCAAAGTCGAGCGGATTGACTTGCGTGAACACCTTGTTCTGCTCCGCGCACCAGCCGCGCTGCACAAACTCGTCGGGCGTGGTGATCGAGCCTCTGAGGAATTTATGCAACTGGTCGCGCTTCAGTTCATTGGCCGTGCCGAAAGTGCGCAAAAACTGGCGCGTCATCGGCTCGGCGTTGACCGGCAGCGGCTCCCTGCCCTTGTCGGCGTCCTCGTCGATCAACTGGTTGATGCCGACCAGCGCCTCCTTGACCGGGAGGGCGCGGTCTTCATCGACATACACCTTGCCGTAGTGGCGCGAAAAATATTCCAGCGCCTTGCCGCGCCGGATGACCTGAAGATCGGCGGCGGGCAGCCCTTCCCTGGCGTGGTTTTCCAGCATCGCCTGGAGCTGGCGCACGTCGGCCATCACCTCGCGGCGCATCCGCCCCCAGCTTACCGGCGTCGGTGCTTCGGTGCGCTTGCGGCAAACGTGGATGATGTCGTACTCGATTTTCTGCGAGCCGAACGAGGCGTTCTCACCCTTGGTTTCGTCCGAACGGATGGGGTAG
The DNA here is from genome assembly GCA_031290495.1 of Accumulibacter sp. Taxonomy (GTDB): domain Bacteria; phylum Pseudomonadota; class Gammaproteobacteria; order Burkholderiales; family Rhodocyclaceae; genus Propionivibrio. The sequence goes on along the minus strand of JAITNL010000018.1, from coordinate 21,710 downwards.
GTCGCTTCGAGGTAAAAACCCGCTTCAAAAAGAGACTCCAGCACCGCGACCCACGCTTCATCCTTGTCATGGTGAAAGGTGAAGGCGAGAATGCCGCCGGATTTCAGCAGGCGATGCGCTTCCTGCCAGCATCCGGTGAGCAGGCGCTGATAAAGGCCGTCCGGGTCTTCCGGCTCGCGGAACGGATTGGCGACTGCCTCCATCGACTTGGGTGTGTAAGGCGCGGAAAACAGATCAGGGTATCTGTCCTTCAGCACCAGCCGCAGCCAGACATAGAAGAAGTCGGCCAGTTCGGCATATTGCAGAATCCCGCCAAAGGGCGGATCGGTAATCACCAGATCAAGGCTGTTGTCGGCAAGCTGCGTCAATTCGGTGGACGAGCCGCAAAAGACTTCTGCGCCCTTGACCGGGTCGCCGGGATAGACCTTCTCGCTCTTGCCATTGATCTCGTCCGCAAGTGCTGCGTCCCGATGCTTGAGACCTTCGGCGCTTACTGCTTCCCACGGCTGAATGACCCAGCCCCGACCTTCAAGGATGCCTTCTACACTGGATGTCCAATTGCCTCGCCCAAGTTTACCGAAAACGCAATTTTCGAGTGGCAATGATTTTGGGTGAAAGTTATTTCTTGAGAAATGCGGCTCCAACTTGTCTGCCTGAATGTTCCAGAAAGCAAACGTATTCTGATTTCGCAGATATTGCTGAAACGCTCCCAGCACATACTCTCGCACTTTCCAGTCGTAGCTGCCAACGTTCACGATGGCCTTCAGCAGTTGCGCGTGAACGAGTAACTGACGCGGATTGAACATCGTCCAATAATGGGTAAATCCATGCTCTGGAATAGCCCAACCGTGCGTCTTCCAACCTTCAGAGAGCAGGTCGCGAGGCCAGTAATCCTTCAGGTCAGCATCCTTGCGCGCTTCCCATTCCGCAAACGCCGCGTCGTACTGCCGGGCGTGCCCCCCATCGAACGCCGCAAAAAAACGCCCGCTGTAGGGCTTGCCATCCGCATCGCGTTTCGGCGCATACCCCTGCACCGCGTAGGCTGCCATCGCCCCCGTTTTGCCGCTGGACTTGACGGTGGTCAGCACGTCCTGCACTGTCCCGCAGGCCGAACAGGCATAGTGAGACTTTTTCGGCACTGTGCCTTTTTCAGGCACGAACGTGATGCCCGTTTCCGGGTCGATTACCTCCTCCGGCAATTCCCCACGCACCTCCAGCAGCCGAATCTGCGCCGCCCGTTCCTGATTCCATCGCGCTGTAGAGGCCGCATCATCCTGCGCTGAGCCGCCAAAAGGCTGCCCGTCCGCATCCCGCTTCGGACTCCCGGCCAGCCATTGCGGATGTACCAGCAAACTCAGCACCATCTTCTTGTTCTTGCCCTTGTCCAGTTTCACCAGCGCGGTATACCCGCAATGCGGACAAATCGCGCCCTTTTGAAGGTCAAGCACAGTGTAGGGAAATTCAGCAGGCGCGACGTACAGCAGCACATCCGGCGCCATCCGCGCTGCGTCTTTTTCAATATGAAACACGCCGCCGCATTGCGCGCAGGTGTGTTCCCAATGTTTGACGGTAAGCGTCTTCACCGCCATCACCGGACTGGTCATGATCGGCGTGCGGTGGCCGCAACCCGTCACCTGACAAGGGCCATGTTTCGCCCAGAAGGTGTAGATGATCTCCGGGCCTGCGTACTGGTAATCTTTGCGCTCTTCGCGCGGGATAGAGAGTGGATCGAAGTCGGCGGGCATCGCCTGGTTCGTCGGCAAATGCGTCCACGTCCCCTTCTCGCCCTTGGGGCCGTCACAGCAGTAATACGGCATGATCTGCGGCTTGACTTCAGCCTCGATGTCGGCAAGGAGTTTTTTGACCTCTTCCAGATCGACGTTCGCCAGCTCCTGCTTGACTACGAACCATGCCACCGGATTGAGATCGTTGCCCACCATCTGCATTCCAAGACGCGAGCCTTCCACCAGTGTGGTGCCACCGCCCATGAAGATGTCCACCACTTTCAGGTGTTTGAACGCCCCTTTCTTCTGGTGGTTGGCGTAGTAGTTGTCCCACACCAGCCTGGCCGCGTGCGAAGGGTCGTCCGGCGCTTTGGCCGCCGCCGCGATCAGCATCGAACGAAACACACTGGAACGTCGCCGCGCCCACCATTTCGACATCTGGTAAATCGGCTTACCCGCGTTGCCCTCGATGATCGCCACCTGATTGACCGGCAGAATAGGAAAATCCACCTCCAGACAGGTCTTGGGGCGGTTGGGGTCGTTGAAGTCGACCGTTTCCAGCGCAACAGCCTTGCCTGCGCCAACGGCGGCGGCGACTTGTTGGGCGAGGCGTTCTTTTTTGGTGAGCATTAAGGTGTGCCTCTGACTGCACCGACCGGAATTTTCGGCTGAAGTCGGGTGCGAAGTTGTTCATAAATTGGAATCTGGATGTTTTCAGCGACCTCCAGCGTGACTGCCAGACCGTAAGGAATGGCGTTTTCAAGTCTTGCCGTTGCATCCTTTTTGCAGGCGACGTGCAACAAAATGCTGTCGCCATCCTGATAGGCGGCGATCTGTCTGAAGCCTTCCAGAATCTCGTGCTGTACCGTGCCGCGCTGCACCTGATTGTGGTCTGCATCCTTGCGGGCAAGTTTGAGCGGCACATCGCTCCAGCCACCTGCCGGGGAAAGCTCCAGCTTTGCCTCACGGAAGTTCCGGTGATCGGGATTGACCGGGCTGAACCATGCCAGCGTCACCACCATTCGACGCCACTCCCGGCTGCTGGAAAGACCGGGAGGCAGCGGCAGGCGATACTCGTGAATTTCATTTTCATGGATTTCGCCGCACCCCAGCACCGTGCCGCGCTGCTCAGTACATGCCAGCACCCGTTCGATTTCAACCGCGCCATAGCCGAGGTAACGCGCCGTTACCTCTTTGAATTGATGCGAGTTTTCTGGTGTTTTCAGCGCGGCAGTGATCGCTTTGCAAGCACTCTTATCCTGCTTCGCGCCATGTACCAGCAGCGCCTTGATGAGTACCGCCATCAGCCCTTGCGGAATAATGTCCTCTTTGCGCTCGTTGCGTAACGCATCCAGCACTTCATAAATGCGCGCGGCGCTGCGCGTCGCCAGCGCGGTGGCATTGCTGGTGCCTCGTGTATGGACGGTTTGCGACAACTCGCCCGGCTGCCTGCTATCCCAGGCGACTTTCTGGCCGGGCGCACCAAGACTGGTATCCAGTTTATAAAGGGTTGAGCTGCCCACCATCGGCGTTTTATACAACTGCCTACCCCCCGGAAACAGAATCTCCGGCTTGACCGAACGACGGAATCCATGCCCAAGCCGCGCCGCAGGGCTGAAGAGCGAGGTGTTGGGCAACAGGTCGGTGCGATGCCTCTCGTCATAATTTCCGCTGCTGTCGGCATGTGTCGCGCCAACCGAAATGGCATTGATGGACTCTGCCGGGGACAGGATGCGCCGCCCGGATAACTGCGCCTGAATACACTTCAGCATATGCTCGATCTTTTCCGCTTCGGTCAGCGCCAGATAGTCCGGGCGGGGCAAGTCGATGTCGATGGCCTCGGAATAGTTTCCGGCGCTGACGCAGAACAGCACCCGATACTTCCACGACAACCAGTCCAGCAATCTTGCCCAGGGGCTGGGGGTGTGAATGAAGGGACGTGCCGGATCGCCAATGGACAAATTGATGACACAAACACCCGGTGCCTGTGCGGGTACAGCACCTTCGCCTTCAAACATCCGCCTGACTGCGCGGGCGATGCGATCCTCGAAAAAAATCTCGTCAGGGATATGTTCGATTCGATTTTTTGGATCAGAGTGCGGGTCTGGCTGCATGATGGGCAGCACATACACCTGACGCGGCAATGGGTCAGATTGACCGTCCGACATTTCACCATGCACGACTAAAGACGCCATCGCCGTACCGTGCTTTCTCTCACCCGGCTGGTACGTTGCGGAAAGATTGTCCGGGTCGTCAAGCAACAAGCGCCCTTTTAACGCCTGATGTTGCACGTTGGGTACGCCATCGAGAATGGCCGCAATGGGGGGCAGATCAACCTCGCCCTCGGAAATTTCAGTGTCAACGCCTTCGCCCTCTTCCGTCACGGCAATTTGCCCGGTGGGACGGAAGTACATGACGCCAGGAAATTTGAAAAGCTGGATGTCAGTATCGTGCGCTTCGGAGTCCAGATCGCTCAAAAGCTGCTGAATACATTTGGTCGACAATTCAGCCTTGACCGCATGAAACGCGATTTCCGGCATATCAATGAAGCTCCCCAACGTCCGCCCTTCGGCAGCCTCCAGCAGCGCGGCAAGGTCGTGCGCATTTCGTGCACGTTGCTCTGCTGATTTGCGATAAAACAGCTCAATCTGGCAATGAATCGATTCCTCCGGCTGAATGGGGTCAAGCAACTCCCGCCAGCGATTCAGCATACCCGTTTCGCGTAGCGCCTCTTCAATACCCCAGCGGCGGATTTGTACCGTCTGCTTGAACACATCGCGCCACTTGGTTTTTCCAAACGGCAGCGTCTGGTTGTCTCTCCATTGCGCCCATAACGACAAAAGTCCCCGCATCCCGGCTGCATTGCCAAGCGACAGGAACAGCCGACCCTTGACCGTTTTGCCAGTGCGCTCTCCTTTGGCATTGGTCTCGAAGAAATCCTCATCGGGAGGAATGTCATCAACATCCCATTCGCCCAGCCATTCCAGATCAATGGCTTCAACGGCTTGCCGGAATTCGTTAACGCTGCCTGCGATTTCAATCACCAGAACGGTTTCAGGCTCAAATCCCGCCACCGAGCCGCTGACACTGGCTTTGTAGTGATCGAATTCCTGTTGTAGCGCGGTCAGTTGCGCGCCCAGACGAACCACCTGTTTCCCGTGTTCGGGAACATGGGGCTGGCTTGATGGAGCGCTTCTGCCCTTGGGCGGCGGGATGGTTTTTGCCTGCGGGAAGACCAACAGGGGAAGACGGGTTGCCATCAGCGATTCGCTCCTTTATCTGTGGTCGGCTGCAAGCGGCATCTCCATTGCTCCAGCTTCAACGTGGTGATTTTCTGGGCATTTTCCGTTTTCATGTCGAACACAGCGCGGCGAACCACACCAAGGCAGAACTCTTCAGTTTCCGCGAAATTCAGTCCCAGCAGATGTTTTGCCAGGGTTTCCGGTTCAACTCCAAAATTCACATCGCATCGCTGCCCAATGGAGGCGATGTAGTACGTCAGTTGTTCGCGGGTCGGGGTTGGTAACTCAATGCGCAACTGGAAACGCCGCCAGACGGCCTTATCCAGAAGCTCAGGGTGGTTGCTGGCCGCGACCACCACCACATAGTCCGGCATTTCATCCAGTTGCATCAGCAAGGTACTGACGACGCGCTTGATCTCCCCCGTTTCATGGGTGTCGCCACGCTCTTTGCCCAGCGTCTCGAACTCATCAAAAAACAAAACACAACGCTGCGTCCTTGCATAGTCCAGTACGTTTTTCAATCGGCTGGAGGTTTCGCCAAGATAGCTCCCCACCAGGGTTTCGTAGCGAATGACGATGAGCGGGTACATCAGTTCAAACGCCAGTGCTTCAGCCAGCGTCGTTTTGCCATTTCCCGGCGGGCCTGCGAGCAGGAGGCGGTTTCTGGCACACAGATTGTGGGCATGAAGCAGCTCTGCACGATGCTGCTCTTCTATAAGCTCTTGTATCTGCGTCCTGATTTTTTCAGGCAATACCAGGCTGCCCAGATTGCGCTCTGGCGTGATTTCGTAAAACAGGTCTTTGTGTGGATTGCTGCTGCCCGCTTTTGTAGCCGGGGGGCGTACCGCTTGAGCGGCATTGGGTTGCAGTGCTTTGGTCAGTCGTTCGGCGAGCAGCCGGTGTCCCTTCAGCTTTTCTTCCTGAATCAGCCCTTCAGCGGCTTTGCGGAAGGCAAGCTGATCCCCGCTGGTCGAGGTTTTGACCAGATCAACCAATAAATCAGCTTGTGCCATCAGCATTTGCTCCGAAAAATATGCGCACGTCCATTCATTTGCTTATCTCAAGCCAGGGCGACAGCACTTCCAGCAACGACAAACCACCATGCGTCAGCGTCGGGTAGCCGCCCTGGCTCTTCCACTTCCTGCGCCCAAGCGCCAGCAAGTGTTCACCGTGCGGACTGTTGATTTGCAAGGTCACGGGTGGCACGAAGGGGCCAGCTTCTCCCTTGCCCGTCTTGTTGCGCCCGCTGGCAAAGGTCTGTTTGAGCCAGGCAGCCACGTCGCCATCGGCATCGGGGAAATAGCCGGTCGCCGCGTAGCCGTGATCGGAGGTGATGACCAGCCGCCGCCCGGTGGCGAGGCGTTCGACGAAGGCCCAGAAGTCATCGCTGGCGAGTTGCTGCGCGGCATCTTTCGTCAACAGTTCCAGCCCTTGACCCGCACTGTAGTCATGCAGCCTGGCGTCAGGCCAGTGATGCCAAAACACCAGGTTCTTCGCGCCCGCCGCGCCGTTGATCAAGCCTTCGCAATCCTTCCACGGCAGATCGACAGTTTCCGTCTGCGCCGGTTGCAGCCTGTGCGCCAGACCGCCGCCGTTGTTCTGGAGTTTGCTGCGACTGGCGAAGCCGAGCGCGCGCGCGAATTCATCGGTTTCGCCGGGCAGTTCGGAGGCATGGGCATTGACTCCATGCAGGGTAAAACCGTGCGCTTTTGCGCCCTGCAACAGCCAGGGCAGTTCGCGCAGGGACAGGGCATCCAGAATCAATACTGCCTTGGCGCTGTACGGTTCGTCCCACCAGCGCACGAGACGATCCGAAGTCCGTTTCACGCTGCCGCCGAAGGCTTGCCACAAATCCCAGCCGCTGGAAGACAGGAACAAATCCAGCTCGCCGATTTCACGGTCACGCTTGATGACCTCGCCGGGTGCGTTACTTGCGGACAGGGTCTGGGCAGCAACATCAAGGGTGTGCTCGATGATGACGCGCCAAGCCTCAGAGGCCGTACCCGTGGTCAGGGTGTGCAGCATGGGGGCGGTGAGCGCCATTAGTCTTCCTCCTTCTCAAGGTTCAGCTCGAAGGTCATACCGTCTGGCAGCTTCTTGAGCAATTCCTTGAGCTGCGCGCCAGTGGCGAACGACACCTTGATGGAAACCTCTGCCACCTTCGTGGCCGGGCCGATGCCCCAGCCCTCCAGCTTGCCGATCAGGTTGAGCGGCGATGTAGCCGGGTTGGACAGCGGGATGCACGGCTTGGCGCTGCTGCCGTCGCCGCCGAAGATGCCACCCGGCGTGGGCGCTGGCGCGGTCGAACCACCGGGGGCAGGATCAGTCGTGCCCGGTGCGGGCGTTGCTCCGCCGAGCAGATCACCGCCGCCGGTCGGTGCTGGCGCGGGTGGCGTGGCTCCCCCCGTCGCCGGTACCGCCGAGGGCAACATCACGAACACGTCATCAAGGTGGCGTCCCGTCAGTGACAGTTTGGGGCGCAGACGCCGCCACGCGCTGTCTTCATCCTCGCCCGGATGGGTTTGCAGGTATTCCATGCCACGCACGTTGATGGCGACCTTGCCCTTGGCGCACAGGCGCAGCAGGCGTTCCTTCATCGCCGTTTCGCCCAGCCACGGGATGCCATCCTGCCCGGCGGGGCGTGGCTCCTGAAGCTCGCGCAGCAGCTTGCCGACCGAGTCGTTATTGTTGGCGAATTCAAGCACCAGATCCTCGAAGTCCTCAGGCACAAACAGGTCGCTGCTCAGCACTTCTTCAATAGCCTCTGGAATCTGCGCACCTTGCTTGTTCAGACGCTCAATGCTGAATTTGCACTGCGCAGGGTCGGCAAAGTTCCAGCGATGCAGCACGGCAAAGCGGTCGAACCGCTTCCTGAGGTTATCGCGCAAGCTGGTCTCGAACTCTTTGTGCAGCTTTCTGTATTCGGGATTCTGACTGCTCCATTCCTGCGCTTTCATTTCGGCACGGGCGAGGATGAGCAGGTCACGATCCAGAAAGGCGCTGCTCGCGCCATGGCGCGGCAGCAGGAAGCGCACGGTGTTGCGGCGCTTCTGCAACTGGTCTTTGAGCCATTGTCCCAACTGCGCTTCGAGCTTTTCCGGTTCTTCCGGCAGCACCAGAATCGGCAGACGTTCGTCCCACCGTTCCGGGCGCTCGGCTTCGTCGAGGGAAGACCACGGGTCGGTCTGCCACGACTTCGGCAGGGCAATGACGCGGAAGGTTTGAGCTGCCTCATCGCTGCCGCCAATGACATAGCGCACCTGCCTGGCAAGCTGCGCCTGGTCGGAACCGTCGGCGAAGAGCCTGTCGTTGCGCGCGCAGGCCATCAGCCTGGCGCGCGGGTTTTCTGCCTCGCGGAACAGCAGCCGGTTGCCTTCCTGATGGATGTTGAAGCTGTTCTCGACAATGGTGGCCAGCTCGACCTGAAAGGCGTTGTCGTCCACCGGCTTGTCGCGGGTGATGTCGGCCTGCAAGGTAGCCGGGTCACCGCCTGCGAGGTTGCCTACGGCAATCGAGCGCAACCACAACGCGCCGACGATCTCTTGCAGGTTGGGCACCTTGCTGGCGTAGTCTGGCACGGCCTCCTTGACCGAGATGATGTTCTGCTGCGCCTTGGCACGCAGCGTGCGGTGATGCTCATTGGATACCGAATCCAGCAGCGCGCCAATGCCAGAGGATTCGTCGTCCAGCCGGAAGTCAGCTGCCGTGAGCACTGGCGCGGCCTCGCCACGGTTTTTGTAGAGATTGGCGAGGATGCGGATCATGTCGCGCGTTTCCTGCGCGTCGGTGGCGACCAGCACCTGTTCTTCGAGCAGACGCAGCAGATGCGGCGCGTATGGCCACGATTCGGTGAATTCGTGGCGCTTGCGATCTTGTTCGGCGGGCGGTACGTCGAGCAGCCGGAAATATTCGGCGACGTGCTGCGCCACCAGCGATTCAATCGTGCCGTTGGCAATTTGCAAGCGGTTGTCGAACAGGCGGTGCAGCAGCATCCGGCGGCGATCCTGCTGGATGCGCTCGGCGCTGCCACCCGCCTTGAAGTCGATGGCGACCGGGTTGACGCGATGCACTTGCTGATAGGCGTCACTGCCGCCGTTGCGCACCGAGATCACCAGCACCAGCAGGTCGGGACGCCCCTTGGCGATCTCCGAAAGAATCTGGATGAAGTTGAACGCCCGGTTCTTCCACGGGTACTGCCTGGTGTTGGTCAGGCCGTCGTACCATGTCTGGAATTCATCCAGCAGCAGCATTGTCGGCGTGTGTTCCAGCAGTTCGAGGATGAGCTTGTCGGAAGGGATTTCGGTCTTGGCCGCGCCTTGTCCTTCCCACTTGCCCTTGATGAAGGTGCCGTGCGGATGGTTCTCGAACAGCACGTCCCACAGGAACTTGTAGCGGTGACGATGCAGGCTTTCGCCGATGACACGCATCCCGTTGCGCAGGGCAATCTTGCCGATGCCGGGTTCGTTCAAGGTGCTCGCCCACGTATTGAGCCACGCGCTCGTCGATGCGGGATCGGCGACAGCATGATAGAGCGCCGCCATCAAGTGCGATTTACCGAGGCCGCGCTCGCCGATCACGACCACGGGGCGGCCTTGATTGGAGCCGACCGCCTCGATGCCTTTCAGCAGATCATGCGTAGGATAGGTGATTTCCAGAAACTGCCTGGCCGCGATCTGCATCGCGCCGGTGTTCGAGTCGTTGGACAACTCGATGGCCGTGCCCTTGAGGCGCTTGCCCCGAAATTCTTCGCGCAGATTCAGGCCAAGCATGGTTACTCCTTGTCATGAGAGGTCGTTTCTGGTGAAAAAGCGTTTTATCCGTACGCTTTGGATGACATACCATCATTCGGACGACATTATAGCTTTCCGATCACTCATGCGCCTGTCTGACCAAGGCATCCAGATTACCGGACGGATGGATGATCTCGATACGACCGCCAACGGCGAAGCGGTTCTTGACCTCGATCTCGGCCAGGCGGCAAGTCGCATCCCCAACCGATCACGTCGCCGACATGAAAACTGCGTCCGGATTGAGAATTGCGGCGCGGGTGGAAACCATCGGCAGGGTCACGGTTGGCCTGCGTCGCCCGTCTGCACGCGGATCGCTGCTCATTCCGCCGGCTTTTTCCGCAGCCGCCCAACGCAGACGACGAGTTCCGCCAGCGCGTATGCCGTCATTATCAGCGACGAGACGGCCATGCTCGAGTACATCACCTTCTTGGGGATCTGGAACACGGTCGAAAGCTCGGTCGCCCGGAGGGTGAGGCGCAGTGCGAAAGCGAAGAGAACGACGAGAAAGGCGAGGTTGATCAGCGCGATCGAGGTCTTGTAAAAGGCGCGCGGGACGTTGCCCGGCAGACGCCAGCTGATCCAGTCGCCCACGGAAAAGTGTCCCTTTTCGGCCCACAGCGCCGCGGCGCCGTAGAAGATCATCGCCGAAAAACAAAGCTCGACGATCTCATCGAGCCAATGGAACGAGGTTATCGGCAGCACGGCGCGCAGCGCGTCGGCCATGGCGTCCAGTTCGCTTTCGTGGAGAAACTGCGTCAAGCCGCCCATCAGTCTGACGAAAACATTGGCCAACAGGAGAACGCAGAGCGCCGCGAAGAGGACGATCACCAGATAGCGGAGAGTGAGGCGGACGGTCGCGTCCATTTTGGCAAGCATCGTGTCAGCCCTTCCCCATCAGCAGATTGGGCAGAAAGAGCGCTATTTGCGGCACAAAGGCGACGATCAGAGTCACCAGCAGGATCCCCGCGAGGTATGGCCAGACCGCCTTGCCAATAGCGATGACTCCCACTTTGGCGAAGGAATCGACGGCAAAGAGGCACATGCCGACCGGCGGCGTCAGGTTGCCGATCATGATCAAGAGGGTCATGACCACGCCGAAATTTATGGGGTCGATAGCGAACATGCTGATAATCGGTATGAAGATCGGCAAGGTAATCATGAAAATCGCGTTACCGTCGATGAAGCATCCCATGATCAGGATGATCGCGATGAAGATCCAGAGCACCGCGCTCTGCGTCGCGCCCATGTCGACGAGGCTGGTGATGATGCCGTCGGGCAGTTTTTTGAAGATGACCAGCCAGCCGAAGAAGTTGGCCGCCGCCATGATGAAGAGCAGTCCCGTCGCCTGCTTGATCGTCGCATAGAGGATCTCCGGCAGATCGCGCGGTTTGAGTTCCTTGCTGACAAGACCGAGGATCAGCGCGTAGAAGCTCACCACCACCGACGCCTCGGTCGGGGTGAAGAAACCGCTCATGATGCCGCCGATGATGATCACCGGCGCGAGCAGCGCCCAGAACGCTCCCTTGAAGGTGCGCCACAGCTCGCCCCACGGGGCCATGCGCGGCGAGGTCGGGTAGTTGTATTTCTTCGCCAGCACCGCGAGCGAGATCATCATGCCAACGGCCAGCATGATGCCGGGCAGAAAACCCGCCATGAACAGTTGCGCGACGGAGACGCCGGTAATCGCCCCATAGAGTACGAAAGGGATACTCGGCGGAATGACCGGCCCGATGCACGACGAGGCCGCCACGAGCGACGCCGAAACGACTGGATCGTAACCGTCGTCGACCATCGCCTTGTGCTCGATCTGTCCGGGACCGGCGGCGTCGGCGACGGCTGAGCCCGACATTCCCGAAAATATGACGCTGGCCATGATACTGACCTGCCCGAGACCGCCCGGTACGTGCCCGACGAGCGCCTTGGCGAAGGCAAAGATACGCCCGGTGGTGCCGCCGACGTTCATCAGGTTGGCGGCCAGAATGAAGAAAGGAATCGCCAGCAGCGTGAAGCCCGTCGTCCCGTGGTACATCCGGTGGGGAAGCATGGCGAGAAAGGCGCCGTCGCCAAGACCGGCAAAAAACACAACGGCGGTCAGGCCAATGGCGACGAAGACCGGCACGTTGATCGCCAAAAAGCAAAGCAACGTCGCGCAAATCGCAAACGTCAACATGCAACCCCTTTCGTAAAAATGTCGGCAGCGCATTTTTTGCCATTGCAACGCGACGCGGCGGCGCAAAAATAACGCCGCCGCGTTGGAAAATTGTTATCCGCCATTGCTTATTTCTTGCGCGTATCCGCCGCCATCCGCATCCACTTGTCAAAATTTTCCGCGCCGACGTTCTGTTTGATCTTCTCGTAAGCCGGACCCATTTTGTCCTGGAACGGCTTGATGTCCGGTGTATCGACGCGGACGCCCTTCTTCCGCATGTCTTCTATCTGGGCGGCTTCCGTGCCGCGGATCAGTTTTCTCGCCAGAAGACGGGCGCTGTCGGACTCTTCCTGGAATATCTTCTGCTGCTCAGGCGTCAATGTGGCCCAGACCTTCCTGTTGACCAGATGAACCATCGAGCTGTACACGTAATTGACGATGGTGATGTACTTCTGTGACTCATAGAGTTTGAGGTCGTAGATCGTCGGGATCGGATTTTCCTGACCATCGACGACGCCCTGCCGCATGGCCATCACCAGTTCGCTGAAATCGATCGTCTGCACATTGCCGCCCAGGGCCTCGATTGCCGCCTGATACGCCATCGCCGACGGGGTGCGTATTTTCAGCCCCTTGACATCGTCGGGAGTAAGAATCGGGCGCTTCGAGTTGGTGATCTGACGGAAACCCCATTCCCAGCTCGAGAGCATCACCGCGCCGGCCTTCCTTATTTCCGGCGCCGCCCACGTCTTGAACGGCCCGTCGAGCACCCGGTCCATGTGCTCGTAACCGTCGATCGAGAAGGGAATCGCCACCGTGTCAAAGAGTTTGACGTGCTTCGCGATCTGATCCTGACCCGAAAGCGACATGTCGATGACGCCTTGCAGCAACTGTTCAAGTATCTGAGGCGGACCGCCGAGAACGTTGTTCGCATAGATGGTGATCTTGATTTCGCCATTCGTCCGCTTTTCGACATTCCCGGCAAATTGCTTGACCGCCGTATGCAGCGCGTGGGTCTCGGAGCCAAAATGCGCCAGCTTCAGGTTACGTTCGGCAAAGGCCGCGCCGCTCATGACCAGAGCGGCGGCGGCGACAACAATAATCAATCCCGGTTTTTTCATTTTTACTCTCACGTTGATTGAAAACGGAACGACACTGTGTCCGATTTTAGCTTATGGCCTGTACAGACTGTCAATAAACCGTCGCAAGCCGTCACAAAAATAATCGCGCGCCGGATTACGCCGCTGACGCGGTTTCCGGGATTATTTGACATTTGCCATACCCGGCGGTATTTTCCGCCGGTTGCGCCGATGTGAACGATCCGCTTGCGGGCGCTCGACAAATACGACTGAAACGGCGCTGCCCAGTCCGCCTTGCATGATTGGGCTTTTTGTTTTTTGACGCGCAAGATCATGTCACTCGATAATTCTGTCGGTCTCGTTTCCGCGCAACGTTTTTGCCATGACGCGCCGATAACGCTCAAGGGCGGCGGTCGTCTGCCGTCGTTTGAACTCGTCTTTGAAACCTACGGGACGCTCAACGCCGCGCGCTCGAACGCGGTGCTGGTCTGTCACGCGCTGGCCGGCAGCCATCACGTCGCCGGCGTTTACGCCGAGACGCCAAACAGCGACGGCTGGTGGGATAACCTGGTCGGGCCGGGGAAACCGCTCGATACGCGCAAATTCTTCGTCGTCGGGGTCAACAACCTGGGCGGCTGCTACGGTTCGACCGGGCCGCTGTCGCCGAATCCCGAAACGGGGCGGCGCTACGGCGCCGACTTCCCGCTGATTACCGTCGAAGACTGGGTGCTCGCGCAGTCCCGGCTGGCCGATCATCTGGGCATCGACACCTGGGCGGCGGCGATCGGCGGCAGTCTCGGCGGGATGCAGGCGATCGAGTGGTCGCTGCGGTTTCCCGAGCGCATCCGCCATGTCGTCGCCATCGCCTCGGCGCCCAATTTGTCCGCCCAGAACATTGCCTTCAACGAGGTGGCCCGCCAGGCGATCCTGTCCGATCCGGATTTTTGCGGCGGACATTACGCGAATCGCGGCGTGGTGCCGACGCACGGGTTGCGTCTGGCGCGAATGATCGGCCATATCACCTATCTTTCCGACGACGAGATGAACGGGAAGTTCGGGCGGCAATTGCGCAGCGGCGGACACAGTTTCAGCTACGACATCGACTTCGAGATCGAATCCTACCTGCGTCACCAAGGCGACAAGTTCGCCGGCTTTTTCGACGCCAATACCTATCTGCTGACGACCAAGGCGCTGGATTATTTCGATCCGGCCTACAACCACGGCGGCGATTTTGCCGCCGCGCTGAGGCCGGCGCGCGCGAGTTTCCTGGTCGTCAGTTTCACTACCGACTGGCGTTTTTCGCCGGCGCGCTCGCGCGAAATCGTCTTCGCCCTGATGCAGAACCGGCGGCGCGTGGCCTACGCCGAAATCGACTGCGATGCCGGCCACGATTCGTTCCTGCTTGATGACGCGCATTATCACGCGGTGCTGCGCGCCTATCTGGAGAAGATCAAGCTATGACTCCCGCCCGGACAATCCCTCGCCCACTGACCCCCAAGGAGCGCGAGCGTTTCGACTTCGCCGTGATTGCCGGGTGGATCCCCGCCGGCAAGCACGTACTCGACCTCGGCTGCGGCGATGGCCGGCTGCTGCGCTATCTCGAAGAAACCAAATCGATCACCGGCTACGGGGTGGAAATCGATCACGAAAGCGTACTCCATTGCATCCGCAATGGCATCGACGTGATCCAGGTCGACATCGACGGCGGGCTTTCCGGCTTCCAGAACGGCGCTTTCAGTCACGCCATCATTTCGCAGGCGTTGCAGGCGATGCACAACACCGAACGCATCCTTGGCGAAATGCTGCGCGTGGCCGACGAGGCCATCGTCAGCTTTCCCAACTTCGCCTACCGCGCCAACCGCGAGGCGATCGCCGCCGGGCACATGCCGGTTTCCGAGGATCTGCCCTACGCGTGGTACGACACGCCGAACGTGCGCTTTTTCACCATTGTCGACTTCGAAGCGCTGTGCGCGAAACTCGGCATCGCGGTTCGCCAGCGTCTGGCTCTCGACGTTTACGGCCAGCCGGTCACTGACGATCCCAACCTGAACGGCAGTCTGGCGTTCTATCGGCTGGGGCGGGCGTAAATCTTGAAACCGCGTTTTCCGGGGCAAGCGAATGCCGGACTTCGGGCGTAGCCATCGCCTCGCCGCGGTGTTGCTGCTGGGTTTTGCCTCCGGCTTGCCGCTGGCCTTGACCGGGCAGGCGATGCAAGCCTGGCTGGCAATCGACGGCGTCGACTTCGCGACGATCGGCTTTTTTGGTCTGGTCGGCGTGCCTTACACCTTCAAGTTTCTCTGGGCGCCGTTGATGGACCGCTTCGAGCCGCCCTGGCTTGGCCGCCGGCGTGGCTGGCTGGTGCTGACGCAAGGCGCGCTGGCGCTGATTTTGTTCATGCTTTCCGGTCTCTCGCCGAGCGCTCAGCCGTTGCTCTTTGCCCAGTGGGCGGTGCTGCTGGCGTTTCTTTCGGCTTCGCAGGACGTGGTGGTCGACGCCTACCGCGCCGACGTGCTCGCCGACAAGGCCGAGCACGGTCTGGGCGCGTCGCTGCACGTTTTCGGCTATCGCTTGGCGATGATCGTCTCGGGCGGCATCGCCTTGATCTGGGCCGATCAGTGGCGCTCGTGGCCGAAAGTGTATGCGCTGATGGGGACGATCATGGCCGCTTCGGCGCTGTGCTCGCTGTTCCTGTTGCCGCCAATACCCATACGCAGCGAGTTGCGGCCATTTTCGTCCAGCGCCAGCGCCGGTGGCGAACTGCGGGGGTTCCTGGCGATGCTGGCCGGCGTCGGCGCGGGTTATTTTCTGGCGCGCACCGCGCTGCGCCTGCTCGGACTCGACCCGGACAGCGCCAATCACTGGATTCAACTCCTTTTCGTCGTGGCCGAAATCGCCGCCGCGCTGCCGCTGGCGTGGTGGTTCGCCCGGCTGGCGCGTTTTGAAACGCTCAACGCGTCGCTCGCCGCCTACTTCGCGCAATCCGGCGCGGCGGCGTTTTTGGTGCTGATCGTCCTTTACAAGCTCGGCGACGCCTTTGCCGGCAGCCTGACCACCGCTTTCCTGCTCAAGGGACTGGCCTTCTCGCAGGCCGAGGTCGGCATCGCCAACAAGATCATCGGCATCTGGCTGACCATTTTCGGCGCGCTGATTGGCGGCGCGCTGATGCTGCGCCTGCGCCTGTACCGCGCCCTGTTGCTGTTCGGCATCCTGCAACTGGTGTCGAATTTCGGTTTCTACCTGATCGCCGTGCTCGGCAAGGGCGCCTGGGGCAGCGTCGCCGTGCCGCCGTTCGACTGGGGCATCGTCTCGCTGCGCGAGGCCGCCTCGCTCGACTTCCTGCTGCTCATCGTCGTCGCCGGCGAAAACATCACCGGCGGCATGGGCACCGTGGCGCTGGTCGCCCTGTTGATGGCGCTGTGCAACAACCGCTTCACCGCCACCCACTACGCGCTGCTCTCGGCGCTGGCCGCCGTCGGACGCATCTACGTCAGTCCGATCGCCGGCGTGCTGACCGAAAGCGTCGGCTGGCCGGCGTTCTACGTATTCTCGATGGTCGTGGCCGTGCCCGGCGTGGCGATGGTCTACCGGATGCGCTCGCCCCTGCGGGCGCTCGCCGGCGAATCCAGGACAAAGACATGAACCCTCCGGAAACGGCCATCGCGGCCACCCTGATTGCGGCGGCGCGGAAGCTGTCGGGGAGCGTTGGACAATTGACGTTTTCCCCGCCGGTTAGCCACGTCTACAACCCGCTGGAATACGCCTGGTTGCCGCACGAGCAGTATCTGCGCCGTTTCGGCGGCAGCCGCAAACGAATCGTTTTTCTCGGCATGAACCCAGGCCCGTTCGGCATGGCGCAGTGCGGTATTCCATTCGGCGAGATCGCCGTGGTGCGCGACTGGATGGGCATTACCGCCCCGGTCGTCAAACCGGCGCGCGAAAACCCGAAACGCCCCGTCGAAGGTTTTGCCTGTACGCGCTCCGAAGTGAGCGGCAGGCGCTTGTGGGGTCTGTTCCGGGAACGCTTTGGAACCGCAGCGGCTTTTTTCGCGGAGCACTTCGTCGCCAACTACTGCCCGCTGGCTTTTTTCGACGCGGGACGCAACCTGACGCCGGACAAACTTCCAGCGCCAGAGACCGGGCCGCTCTACGCCGCGTGCGACGAGCATCTGCGCGAACTGGTCGCCGCGCTGCAACCCGAGTGGGTCGTCGGCGTCGGCGGATTCGCCGAAGCGCGCGCGGCCCTGGTACTGCAAGGAACCGCAACACGCGTCGGCAGGGTGCTGCACCCCAGCCCGGCCAGTCCGGCCGCCAATCGCGGCTGGGCGGCAACGGCAGCCCGACAGATGATCGAGCAGGGACTCTGGGACTGATTCAACGCGAGGCAACCGATCAACGGGACGCACAGGTCGGGGGAGACAAGCGAAGCCCGACAAAACCAGAGGCAATCCATTTCCAAAACACGTGTGTTGCAAGGCGATGGCGTGAAATTTCGCCATGGGGCGAAAAATCCTCCGCGTTGGCTTTTGGCGATAGTCAAAAAACCGGTTGAATTTGCGAAACCCATCCTTCACCCTCCCGCAAGGGGGAGAGGAAAAATTGGGGGTATGCGCGCGTTTGGACAAACCGCGCGGCGGCGTAGGCTTATCCACGGTTTTTCTGCCATTGTTTTGACTACCGCGTTGGCTTTTGGCGCGAACGGCGCTTATTGGCCCCAACCGCTTGCCGCGCGATAGCCAGCGCCGCGCGCAAATCCTCGATGGCGATTTGTCCCGGAGCGGAACCGTTCTTGCCCACGGCGAAGGTTGCCGCCGAGCCGTAAATCCAGCCCATGACGCGCGACAGCGATCCCAGGCCGCCCATCGACAGGCCGATCAACGGAATAGCCACCGCCTCGCGCGCGCGGCTGGTCGCCGCCAAGAGTTCCAGCACGTCGCGTTCATGGATTGGCATGACCGCCACCTTGCCGACATCGGCGCCCAGACCGCTGGCCGCGGCGAATTTGCTGTCGAGCGTGGCGGCGTCCGGCGTCATCTGAAAATTATGGTACGACATGATCATGCCGATGGCGTTGGCCTTCGAGACGGCGCGCAAGGCTTTGATGTCCTCCGGCGTGTTGGACAGTTCGTAGTCGATCAGTTCGACGCACCGTGCTTCACAGGCGGCCTTGTACATCGCCGCCACCGCCGGCTCGCCGATGTTCAGCGGCTGTCCGCCCTCGGTCACGTTACGCCGCGTCAACAGCACCGGAACGCCGCCCGCCGCGCGGCGGATGGCCAGCGCCGTGTCGATTACATCGGAAATATCGCCGATGGCCTGGAAAAAATCGATCCGCCATTCAAGCAGATCGGGCTTTTTGGGAACGATGTCCG
This sequence comes from Accumulibacter sp., assembly GCA_031290495.1. Taxonomy (GTDB): domain Bacteria; phylum Pseudomonadota; class Gammaproteobacteria; order Burkholderiales; family Rhodocyclaceae; genus Propionivibrio. The sequence continues at coordinate 3,360 of JAITNL010000018.1, read as the reverse complement.
TTACTTCTTCGAGCACCTCGGCACGGGTTTTGCCGACCAGCGGTGTGATGATGACCGGCAGCGCTCCTGCTCCCAACGGCTTGCCACGCGCCTGAATCAGTCTGGTTTCCTGCATATCGCAAAGCTCCAATACTTGAATTGAAACGGGTTTTCCCGCCGATGTTTTGTTCTTGCCACAGCGGATTGCGATTATCGTCCAGCCGCCGCCGGATCGGTGAATACCGGGGCGCGGACAATTTGAAGATGCAATGGCGTCTGGATAAAATGCGATGTTTTTGCGGCGCGGCAAGCGGCAAATCATTCGTGGGGACGGTCCGGCGTCGAGAGGTGTCGAAAGCGCGGCGGCCCGTTCAGTTCTTTTATCGTTGCGGGAGAAAAACTCATGGTTTCTCAGACTCAATTGGCGAACGCCATCCGCGTTCTGGTCATGGATGGCGTGCAGGCGGCCAATTCGGGGCATCCGGGAGCGCCGATGGGCATGGCTGAAATCGCCGTGGCGCTGTGGAATCGTCACCTGAAACACAATCCGGCCGATCCTGGGTGGGCCGACCGCGACCGTTTTGTGTTGTCCAACGGGCACGCTTCGATGCTCCTCTATTCCCTGCTCAACCTGACCGGCTACGACCTGCCGCTCGAAGAGCTGAAGAAATTCCGCCAGCTGCACAGCAAAACGCCCGGTCATCCCGAATATGGGCACACCCCCGGCGTCGAAACCACCACCGGCCCGCTCGGCCAGGGCATCGGCAACGCCGTCGGCATGGCGCTGGCCGAAAAGTTGCTGGCGGCGGAATTTAACCGTGATGGGCATCGCGTCGTCGACCATTACACCTACGCTTTCCTCGGCGACGGCTGCGTGATGGAAGGCATCTCGCACGAAGTTTGCTCGCTCGCCGGAACCTTGAAGCTCGCCAAGCTGATCGCGCTGTACGACGACAACGGCATTTCCATCGACGGGCGCGTCGACGGCTGGTTTACCGACGACACGCCGAAACGTTTTGAAGCCTACGGCTGGAACGTCATCCGCGCTGTCGACGGCCATGATGTCGATGCCGTCGACCGCGCGATTGCCAGCGCCAAGGCGCAAAACGCCCGACCGACGCTGATCTGCTGCCAGACGGTGATCGGCAAAGGCTCGCCGCACAAGGCCGGCACGTCTGACGCGCACGGCGCGCCGCTGGGCAAGGACGAAGTCGCCGCCACGCGCGCCGCGCTCGGCGTTACCGACGGCCCGTTCGAGGTGCCGCCAGAGGTACGCGCGGTCTGGGACGCGCGTGACGCGGGCGGCCAGCGCCAGGCGGAATGGAACCGCCGTTTCGCCGCTTATCGCACTGCGTATCCGGAACTCGCCGATGAATTTGAACGCTGCGTGAAAAAAGCGCCGCGCGCGGACTATGCCGCTCGGTCGGCTGAAGCGCTGCGGGCCGTCGCCGACAAGGGTGAAACCATCGCCACGCGCAAGTCGTCGCAAAACGCCATCCAGGCGCTGGCCGCGCTGGTTCCCGAATTTCTCGGCGGCTCGGCCGACCTCGCGCCGTCCAACCTGACGCAGTGGAAGGGATGCCGCGAAATCCAGCCAGCGGCCATCGACCAGGGCGGCAATTATCTCCATTACGGCGTGCGCGAGTTCGGCATGGCCGCGATCATGAACGGCGTCGTCCTGCACGGCGGTTTTCGTCCCTTCGGCGGCACCTTCCTGATGTTTTCCGAATACGCGCGCAACGCCATCCGCATGGCCGCGCTGATGCGCATCAACCCGATCTACGTGTTCACGCACGACTCCATCGGCGTCGGCGAGGACGGCCCGACGCACCAGCCGATCGAGCAAACCGCCACGCTGCGCCTGGTGCCCAATCTCGACGTCTGGCGTCCGTGCGACAGCGTCGAAACTTTCGTCGCCTGGCAAGTCGCGCTGGAACACCGCGAAACGCCGACCGCGCTGATTCTCACCCGCCAGAACCTGGCGCATCAGACGCGCGGCGACGAACAGATCGCCGCCATCCGCAAGGGCGCCTACGTCCTGAAGGATTGCGTTGGCGCGCCGCAGGCGGTGATCATCGCCACCGGCTCGGAAGTCGCGCTGGCCGTCGCCGCGCGGCAGACGCTGGCCGAAAAGGGTATTCCGGTACGCGTCGTGTCAATGCCGTCGTCCTTCGTGTTCGACAGCCAGGACGCCGCTTACCGCGCCGCCGTGCTGCCGCGCGGCGTCCCGCGCGTCGCCGTCGAAGCGGGCGTGACCGGCTATTGGCGGTATTACGTCGGACTGGAAGGCGCGGTGGTCGGCATCGACAGCTTCGGCGAATCAGGCCCCGCCGCGCAACTCTTCGAGTTCTTTGGCGTCACCGCCGCCCAGGTGGTCGAAGCCGTCGAAAGCGTGATCGCGGGCTGAGTCCGGAAAATGAATGACGGTTATTCAGGGGCGGCGGCGCGCTTTGTTGGCGGAGCATCATTTTCGATCAGGGCGATTTCTTCTGGCGTCAGGTTGAAGAGTTTGTAGATTCCGGCGTCGATGGCTTTTTCGTGACGGGCGATTTGGGCGCTTGACTCCGCGACACGGGCGCGATCTTGCTCGAAGCGTTTTTGCCAGGCGTCGCGTTCGTCGAGAGGAATGGCGGTTTTGTATTGTTTTTTGATTTCGGCGTGGAAAGACTGAAAGTCGAGCGTGGGCCAGTCGGCGAGTTTTTGGGTGAGTTTCGCGCTCGCGCCACCGGGGGTGAGGTCGGTCAGGACGCGGCGGGCGAAAGTTTTGATGAGATCGCGGCGGGCTTCGGCGGCTTGCTGGGCGGATTCGGCAAGCGATGAAAGCTGTTGCCGTATTTTCTCTGAAGCCATTGGAATAGGGATGGTTTCCACGTTCTCGGAAAACAGACGCAAACGCCATTCTCCGCCGCGCAATGCTTCCGATTGTCCGCAGAGGTGAAACCAGCTTAACCGTGAGTTCAGGATGGCAAGAAGAAAAGCATCGCTGTCCGGGATAAAGTAGCTTGTATTGTCAGCAAAACATCCTTGCATGTCACACACAAATTTTGAGCCTTGCGATATGTCCGGGTAATAGATTTTTGGCGCTTCAAATTTTGGCAGATACGCCTCCTGCGCTTGCTGTAATTCAAACCATGCCTGTTTGGTTGCCCGTTTTTCGAGCTTGTCCCTGAACGGCAGCAGATACGTTTTGATCGCCGGGTAATCCTCGATGTCGATTCTGTTTTTGGGAATGTAGATCAGCCACAAATCCCGTGATTCAACGCGCCATTTTTTGAGGTCTTTGCCTTCCAGAAAAGGCTTCAACAATTCCGCCGAGCGCGGGTCTTTGGCAATCAATTTTTCGCGTGTGGCGCGGTCGATCACGAAAGCGTCTTTGAATCC
>JAITNL010000084.1 GCA_031290495.1 Accumulibacter sp. | reverse complement strand
TTCAGTCCGGCTTTCCTCTGGCGGGCAGGTGAAATTCAGCGCCGTCGATTCACAACGCGTCAGACTCGGCGCCAAGGTGCACAGCGCGCTCAACGCCGAAAAAACCCTCAGCGCCTACGCCGGACTCGCGTATGAACACGAATTTGACGGCAAAACGAAAGCCAGGATTCAAACCAGTACCTTCATCTACAAGATCGACGCCCCGAAACTCAAAGGCGATTCCGGCGTGTTTGAACTCGGTCTGACGCTGAACCCGGCCAACAACAAACCCTTGACGCTCGATTTTGGCGTGCAAGGCTACGCCGGAAAGCGCGAAGGAATAACCGGAAGTTTCCGGGTGAATTACCGGTTCTAAAGGAAAAAGAGCGGCGTGATGCGTCGAAAAACAGAAAAGCGTCGACGGTCTCGTCGGCGTTTTTATGCCCGTCATTCCCGCGCAAACTGGCATCCAGCTTTCGCGGGAATGACGGTGTAGTGAGGAAGCGTGGCGTCATGCTCCGGTTAACCGCTGTTCTTCCGCCGATCAAAGGCGACAGGCACCAAGACCAGCGCATCGGGTTGGCTTTCCATTGCACCTTATTTTTACCCGTCCTGTCCGCCCTGTCTGCCGACAGGCAGGCATTCATCGTAAAACCAACTCCGGTTTGAAACCACGCCCTTTAGGGCGGTGGGAGCTGAACCCCGGCCTGAAGGCCTGTCGCTAATTTTTGCTGCGATGGCCTGGAGTACGGTTGAAAATCAAAACAAATTCTTCCACTCCCGGAGAGCGGTGAACACCGCCACGGGATCGTTTTCCGTTACCCCGCGCGCGCGCGCGGCGGCGATGACTTCCGGTTCCGCGCAGCGCAGGAACGGGTTGGTGGCTTTTTCGACGGCGAGGGTTGACGGTACGGTCGGCAATCCATTGGCGCGCGTCACCGCGACCTCGTCGGCACGATGACGCAAGGCGCGATTCCCCGGTTCGACGGCCAGCGCGAAACGCAGATTGGCTTCCGTATACTCGTGCCCGCAATAAACCCGCGTGTCGTCCGGGAGCGCGGTCAGCCGCGCCAGCGATTCGTACATCGCGCGCGGCGTTCCTTCGATGACGCGCCCGCAGCCGCCAGTGAACAGTACATCCCCGCAAAACAGACAGTCCGCGCCGCAATATGCCAGATGCCCAAGCGTATGGCCGGGAACGGCGATGACCTGAAGCTCGAGATCGAGCGCGGCGAGACGGACGCGTTCCACGCCCCGCAAGGGATGCGTCATGCCTGTGATAGACTCTCGCGCCGGGCCGAAGACTTGCGCGGACGGCGCATACGCCAGCAGACCGTCGATACCGCCTTGATGGTCCTGGTGGTGATGGGTAATCAGAATCGAAGAGAGCGAGAGACTTTCCCGTTGCAGAACATCGAGCACGGGCGCGGCGTCTCCGGGATCGACCACAGCGACCGCGGCGTCTTGGCGCAGCAGCCAGATGTAGTTATCCTTGAACGCGGGGATTGGGGTCAGCTCGAACATTCGATGATTTTGAAAGAATAACGGGAAATGTCAATACACGGGATCGAAGATTGGCTGCTTACTCCGCAAGGGCGCTACGTCATGGCCTGGGAGCAGGGGAAAATCGATGCCGTGGTCGACGATCTGTTCGGCTATAACGCGCTGCAACTCGGTCTGCCGCAATTGCGGTTGCTCGCTCACAATCGCATCCCATTGCGTCAGATCGCCGGAGAGTCGGGCGCGGCGGACGTTTTGTGCGACCTGCGCGAATTGCCGTTCGCCACCAACAGTATCGATCTGCTGGTCATGCCGCACGTGCTGGAATTTCACGACGATCCGCACCAGATCCTGCGGGAAGCCGAACGTACCCTGATCCCCGACGGGCAGCTGATCGTCACCGGATTCAACCCGATCTCGCTGTGGGGATTGCGCCGGAATTTGCCGAATTGTCCGCGCGACTTTCCGTTCAGTGGCAGCTACCTGTCGGTTCTGCGTCTCAAGGACTGGCTGCAGCTTCTGAACTTCGAGGTCGACCGGGGAAATTTCGGCTGTTACGCGCCGCCATGCGTCCAGGCGCGCTGGCTCAGGCGGTGGCGTTTTTTGGAAACGGCGGGAGAGCGCTGGTGGAGTTTTGCCGGCGGCGTTTACTTGCTGCGCGCCATCAAGCGCGTGCGCGGAATGCGTTTGATCATGCCCGCCTGGAACGCGGCAACATCCGGGGCAAAGGCGTTGCGGCCCCTGGTTCATAAGGAAAGCGAAAAACATGGTCACTGAATCGACGGTTACGGTATTCACCGATGGCGCTTGCCGGGGAAATCCTGGGGCGGGCGGTTGGGGCGCGCTGCTTCAATCGGGAACGGCGGAAAAGGAACTCTGGGGAGGCGAGCTGAACACCACCAACAACCGGATGGAACTTACCGCCGTCATTCGCGCGCTGGAAGCGCTGAAACGTCCCGGCGGCGCGCACATCCATACCGACTCCCAATACGTGCAGAAAGGGATCAGCCAGTGGATCCACAACTGGAAGAAAAACGGTTGGCGAACCTCGGACCGGAAGCCGGTCAAGAATGCCGATCTGTGGCAACGCCTGGACACCCTGTGCGGCCAGCACGAGCTGGTCTGGATCTGGGTCAAGGGACACGCCGGGCATCCCGGCAATGAGCGCGCGGACCGGCTGGCCAACCGGGGAATCGACGAATTGCCCGCGCA
>JAITNL010000083.1 GCA_031290495.1 Accumulibacter sp. | reverse complement strand
TTCAGTCCGGCTTTCCTCTGGCGGGCAGGTGAAATTCAGCGCCGTCGATTCACAACGCGTCAGACTCGGCGCCAAGGTGCACAGCGCGCTCAACGCCGAAAAAACCCTCAGCGCCTACGTCGGACTCGCGTATGAACACGAATTTGACGGCAAAGCGAAAGCCAGGATTCAAACCAGTACCTTCATCTGCAAGATCGACGCCCCGAAGCTCAAAGGCGATTCCGGCGTGTTTGAACTCGGCCTGACACTGAACCCGGCCAACAATAAACCGCTGACGCTCGATTTTGGCGTGCAAGGCTACGCCGGAAAGCGCGAAGGCGTCACCGGAAGTTTGCGGGTGAATTACCGGTTCTAAAGGAAAAAGAGCGGCCAATGCGCCGGAAAACAGAAAAGCGCCGACAGTCTCGTCGGCGTTTTTATAGCAGTTTGATAAAACATGTAATATCTCTTGGCTTTGCCATGGATATTACATGTTTCGACTGTTATAAATATTAAATCGACGCGCCATATTCAATGGACAACACGCCAAAGGCGTGTTTCGTAATAGCCTATGGCAACGCCATAGGTTTCGGTTCCACCGAAACGCATGCTGAATGTCCGCGTCATTCCGGGTTCTGACACGGTCCTTCAGCCCGTAAATCCTGCTGGCTATTCTACCTATGGCGTTGCCATAGGCTATTATGAAACAGACCGTTGGCCTGTTCAGTCAATGGCTGGACGGTTTGAGGAAACACGAAGCGCCGCGCCGGTGCCGCGTTTCACGCTGATGGAAACCTGTGAAACAGCTCACGTAGACGTGGCCGCGGCGGAGCGGAACCCAGGCTTCTTATGGCAGTTTGATAAAACATGTAATATCTCATGGCTTTGCTGTGGATATTATATGTTTCGACTGTTATAAATATTAAATCGACGCGCTATAGCTGGACGCCGCGAGTTTTTGGACGGTTCAGCTTGCGCGCGGCCAACCCGTCGCATGACCGGAAACGCCGCGTCACCATGGAAACCACGGTTGAACGTGCTGGTGAGTGTTTTCTAGCGCACTGCCTCTGCCGTGGATGCGGCCCGAAAGATGCCGTGCGGCAGGAAATGTCACTGGGTTGGAACACGCGGTATTTTCACGCGGGGCTGCCAAATCCGGCGTTCGCGCGCGCTTTCCCGTTTATACAGCGCGCCGCCAGATATTATCCAGCGATCCCGCGTTACGCCTCAAACACCACGCGCCCGCCGACCAGCGTGGCGCATACCCGCCCGGTCATGTCCTGGCCCAGAAACGGGGTGTTCTTTTCCCGGCTATGCAGTGTTTCAGCCTTGACGCGCCAAGGCGCGTTCGGGTCGAAGACGCAAATGTCGGCGCACTGTCCCACTTCGAGCGATCCGGCATCGATTCCCAGAACGGTGGCCGGATCGTGGCTGACCCTGGCCAAGGCAACGGACAGCGGCACATTGTCTTCCCGCGCCCAGCGCAGCATCAGCGGCAGCAGCAACTCCATGCCGACAGCGCCAGGGCGGGCTTCGTCGAACGGAAGCTGCTTGCCGTCTTCGCCGACCGGCGTGTGGTCGGAACAGACCATCGCCAGCCCTTCGGCCACCGCCGCGCGCAGGGCCAAGCGATCCGATTTTGCGCGCAAGGGCGGATCGAAGCGGGCATGGCTGTCGAAATAACCGATGTCATCCTCGGAAAGGTGCAGGTGATGAATGGCGATGTCGCAGCTTACTTTCACCCCGTTCCGCTTCGCCTCGCGGACCAGGGCGACGCCGGCGGCCGACGACAGTTTGGAGAGATGCAGGCGCACGCCGGTCTCGGCGGCGAGGTGCAGGGCGGTCGAAATGGCGACCGTTTCGGCGCACACCGGAATGCCCGACAAACCCAGCCGGGAGGCGACTTCGCCATCGTGCGCCACGCCGTCGCGCGCCAGATAATGATCCTGCGGCTGGAGACGGATGGCGTAAGCGAAGTTGGCGGCGTACTGCATCGCGCGCAACAACGCCCGCGTATCGAAAATCGGGCGGGGCGCCTGTGAAAAGGCGATGCAGCCGGCGCGCGCCAGACCGACCATCTCGGACAGTTTTTCGCCCGCCAGCTGCTGGGTCAAGGCGCCGATCGGAAACACGCGCGCCAGGCCGATCGCTTCGCAGTGTCTGACCAGCCGTTCCACCAGGTCGGGTTCGTCGAGCGGCGGTCGGGTGTCCGGCGGACACGCCAGCGCGGTGATCCCGCCGGCAACCGCCGCGACGAGTTCCGAATCGAGCGAGGGCAGGCGCGCCGACAGATCGACCAGCCCCGGACAGACGATGCGGTCCGTCGCGTCGATCACGCGCGTTGCACTGAAGCCGTCCGGCGTCTGGCCGACCGCTCTAACCATCCCGTCCGCGACGAAGATGTCGGCCTGCCGGTCGATGCCGTTTTTCGGGTCGATCAAGCGGCCGTTTTTGATCTGGATGTGCTCTGCCCGCATCGCTCAGTTCCCCGCAAAAAGACTCATCACCGCCATGCGCACGGCGATGCCGAAAGTCACCTGCGACAGGATCACCGCCTGCGCGCTGTCCGCCACCAGGGAATCGATTTCGACGCCGCGATTCATCGGTCCCGGATGCATCACGATGGCGTCCGGCTTCGCCAACGCAAGAGTTTCTGGCGTCAGCCCGTAACATTTGAAATATTCGCCCGCGCTGGGCAGCAGCGCGCCGCTCATGCGTTCGTTCTGCAAGCGCAGCATGATCACCACGTCGCAATCGCGGATCCCTTCGCGCAGATCGTTGAACACGCGCACGCCCATCCGCCCGATCGCCGAGGGCAGCAACGTCTGCGGCCCGACCGCGCGCACCTCGCCGGCGCCCAGGGTATCCAGCGCGTAGATGTCGGAGCGGGCCACGCGCGAATGCAGGATGTCGCCGACGATAGCCACCGTCAGCCCGGAAAAATCGCGCTTGAAATGGCGGATGGTGTACATGTCGAGCAAGCCCTGGGTCGGATGCGCGTGGCGTCCGTCGCCGGCATTGACCACGTGCACGTCCTCGCGGCCGATGCGGCGCAGATGTTTGGCGATGAGATGGGGCGCTCCCGACGCAGCGTGACGCACCACGAACATGTCGGCGTGCATCGCCACCAGATTGTCGATGGTATCGAGCAGCGTCTCGCCCTTGGCCGTCGAAGAACGTCCGACATCGAGGTTGATCACGTCGGCCGACAGCCGCTTGGCGGCGATTTCAAAGGTCGTGCGGGTGCGCGTGGAATTCTCGAAAAACAGGTTGAATACGCTCTTGCCGCGCAGCAGCGGCACTTTTTTCACGTCGCGGTTGGAGACTTCCAGAAAACTGGACGCCGTGTCCAGGATACGCGTCAGCACCTCGCGCGGCAGTCCCTCGGTCGACAACAGGTGGTTCAGTTGGCCGTCGGCGTTGATCTGCGGATTAGGCATGATCGATGCACCTCCACAGCAGACGCCCGGCCGCGTCCGGCGCGAGCACCAGTTCCTGCGAATCGGCCAGTTCGACTTGCCAGGCGCGGAACTCGGCGTAGATCGGCAATTCCCGCCCGCCGCGATCGGCGAGAACCGCGAGCCGGACGCTGGCGGGACGGCCATAATCGAACAGTTCGTTGATCGCCGCCCGGGTCGTCCGCCCGGTATAGAGCACGTCGTCGACCAGGATCAGCGGGCGGCCTTCGACCTCGAAGGGAATCGAGGTCGGCTGAACTTGCGGGTGCAAGCCTTTTTCGCCGAAATCGTCACGATAGAACGAGACGTCGATCAGCCCGATTTCCGCCGGCAAGGCGAGCAATTCTTTCAAGCGCCGGGCGACCCAGACACCGCCGCTATGGATGCCGACCAGCACGGCGTCAGCTTGCAGTTGCGGGCGAATCGACTCAGCCAGCGCAAGGCATTGCGCTTCGGCATCAGGGAGCGTGGGCAGGGGCATGGGAGTCCAGTGGAGTTTCAGAAAGCCGTTGAAAATAGGATTGCAGGATGATCTGCGCGGCCACGGCGTCGATGTGTTCGCGAGCATCTCGCGCATTGTAGCCATTTTCACGCAGCCTTTCCGCCGCCTCGACCGAACTCAGGCGCTCTTCGGCGTAATCGACTTCGGCGCCGAAGCGACCGCGCAGCTGGTTGGCAAAACGGATGCAGCGCGCGGTCATCGCGTGCGGCGCACCATCGAGCGCAACCGGTAGTCCGACGACCAGGCGAACGGGTTTCCATTCAGCGATCAACGCGGCGATTTGCGAAAAGCGCCGGTCGTTGCGTTCGCCGCGCAGCGTGAGCAGCGGATGCGCCTGCGCCAGTTCCAGCTCGCCGACCGCGACGCCGATGCGCTGGGTGCCAAAATCGAAAGCCAGCACGCTGCCTCGCCGGCTCGCGCGCGGTTCAGGCATGACCGGCCTGCCCGGCGAGATTCGCCAGATTGACGCCCAGCAGTTCCAGCGCCGAGGCCAGACGTTCCTCGTAAGGCAGCTCGAAAAGAATGCGCGGATCGGCCGGTACGGTCAGCCAGGCGTTCTGGCCGATTTCGTGCTCGATCTGCCCGCTCGCCCATCCCGAGTAACCCAGCGTCACGACCATGTCGCTCGGATGTCCCGCCTGCCCGACCGATTGCAGGACATCGCGTGAAGTAGTCAAGCCGATCTCCGCATTGACCGTCAGCGTCGACTGCCAAGCGCCGAGCGGGCGATGCAGCACGAATCCACGGTCGGTTTGCACCGGCCCGCCGAAAAAGACCGGCAAATTGGCCAGTTTCGCCGACGTGAAAGGCAACTCGATGCGCTGGAACAAGGCAGACAAGGTCATGTCGATCGGACGATTGACGATCACGCCCAGCGCTCCCTGGGCGTTGTGCTCGGCCACGTAAACCAAGGCTTTGGAGAAATAAGTGTCCTCCATTGCCGGCATCGCAATGAGAAAATGATGGGTCAGATTTATGCTGGCGGCCATGATGCGTCTATTTTATCGCCGACCGGCGGCATCGCCAAATGAAGTGTTTGGAGTTGTCACGAGTTTTTATGGCGCTGTCACTGACTTTCAGACTTGTCCGGTTTTATAGTTTTCAAATTGTCCGCTTTTGTGTGCGTCCTGCCAACGGCTGGAGGGCGTAGCCCGTAAGCCGTTGGCAGGACGCGGCGAACCC
>JAITNL010000219.1 GCA_031290495.1 Accumulibacter sp. | reverse complement strand
AGCAGGTTGCGCGGCGCGGTGGGCGCATCGCCGGAAATGCCCGCCAGGAAATCGAAGCGGATACCGGCAAACCGGTCATTACCGCGAAAAAAGCGGTTGATTTCTCGCGGCTCATCGGGGATGTCATTGAAAGCGCGGGTAATGAAGAATGAAAATCTCCGTAATTGAAGTTCCAGACAGCTAGCTTCACGCCTTTCTGAGAGCGAACGACAGTTTGCGCACCTGGATTCAATACTTCCAAAAGGAGACATGGATGCTTATCCGAAGTTTTGTTTACACGCTGGCTGCCTGGTCGGGATATTTTGTGATGTCCCTCGAATTGCTTGGCGGGCGCGCCTTGAGTCCGTATTTTGGTTCCGGTATTCATGTGTGGGGTGCGATCATCACCCTGTTCATGCTCTCCCTCTCGATTGGCTATCTGCTCGGCGGCGCGTGGTCGCTGTATTCCCCCACACTCGCGCGTCTGTGCCTGTTGCTCCTGGTCAGCGCCTTTACCGCGCTGCCTGGCGCGCTCTATTCGACGCCAATTCTGGAAGCGGTATTCGATTGGGTTTCCGACCCGCGTTATGGAGCGCTGGTCGCGTCGGTCGCGCTCTTTTTTGTTCCGATCACCATTTCTGGCGCGGTTTCGCCTTATGCCATCCGCTTGCTGGTCGAAGCGCTGGGAGAATCAGGCAAAGTCGCCGGCAGGGTATTCTTCATCTCCACACTGGGCAGCACTTTGGGAACCTTGATAACTTCGTTTTACCTCGTACTGCTTTTTGATCTTGACCGGATACTGTCAGGAATGCTGTACATTTCCACAGTCGTCGCCCTCGCGGGTCTTGCGATTTCAAAATGGAAGACTGGAAATGCCACGCTTGCCTGAATTACTCACAACGCTATGCCTGTCCTTGTGCTGCGCGCAAAGTGCCTGTTCGCAGGAAATCCTCTATCAGGAGCGTTCGCTCTATCGCAACATTCTGGTATTCGAGGAGCAAGGTCTGCGCTGCATGAAGTTCGGGATTCACGCGAGCGGACGGCAAAGCTGCGTTTCACTGAAAGACCCGGATAACCTGGTGTTCAATTACACCCTGATGCTGCTTGGCGCGCTGTATCTGAATCCGGATCCCAAACGGATTCTGATTATTGGATTGGGCGGCGGAACCCTGCCGACGACACTCAGGAAGATTCTCCCCAAATCGCAAATCGACTGTGTCGAAATCGACCCGGCGGTGGCGAAAGTCGCCGCCAAATATTTTGGCTTCTCTCCCCAGGCTGGAATCAACGTAAGCATCGAAGACGGGCGGGTTTTCGTCAAGCGCGCCCAGCGCGGGGATAAAAAATACGATCTGATCGTTCTCGACGCCTTCGATCAAGTTTATATCCCCGAACACATGCTGACGCGCGAATATCTCCAGGAGGTCAATCATCTGCTCGATAAGGGCGGGATTCTCGCGGCCAATACATTTTCCTCGTCGAAACTGTATTTCTCCGAATCGGCGACCTATGCCGATGTCTTTGGCGTTTTTTACAATCTGAAGATGGAGAACAGGATTATCCTCGCCAAAAAAGGCGGCCTTCCGAAAATTGAAGAGATTCAAAGAAACGCCGGCCAAATGGAAGAAAAACTGAAGCGCTTCGGTACCGGAAAAGACTGGCTGCTGCCATTGTTCTCGACCGACGTTCAATGGCCGCCGGCGACGCGTCTGCTCACCGACCAGTATTCGCCGGCCAATTTACTGAACGGGCCATAGCCAAACGATCGGCGGCGCTCATTTCATGATGCTCCGGCAAAAACGCTCGCCCCTACCCATTCGTCGTTTCAGCGTCATAGATCGTATACCGGTCACGTCCATGGTGTTTGGATTCGTACAGCGCCATGTCGGCCTTGTTGAACAGTTCCGCGTAATCGACGCCGTCGCGCGGCGCGATTGACACGCCGATGCTCAGTGTAGCGCGGAATACCGCTTCGTCTTCGGCGGGCAGGTCTGTGTTGCGCCAATCGTTCATCAGCCTGTCGAGAATACCCGACAGTTGATCGACACCGCTGATGCCGGTGCAAAACACGACCAACTCGTCGCCGCCGATACGCGCGATGACGTCGGTGGAACGAAAACTGCGGCGCAGCGCGCCAGCCAGCGCTTTCAACGCGTCGTCGCCGCGCAGATGGCCGTAGTTGTCGTTCACCTGTTTGAAAAAATCGAAGTCGATGATGATGAAGGCGTGCGTTTGTCCGTCCTCGTCGCCGCTGGACAAAATCTGCGCGACGCGCAATTCAAACAGTCCGCGATTGTACAGGCCGGTCAGATTGTCGGTCTGTGCCTTTTGCGTGGCGTCGTCGAGATGCCGATAGACAAACAACGACGCCAGCAGCGCGCCGATGGCCTGCACCGTTTCAACGTCGCTGCGGCCAAGGCGCAGCAGGAACGGCGTCTGTTCCACCAGGCGCCCGGTAATCAACAGGCCCTCGATATGGTTTTTCACGACAATCGGCGATGAAACGAAATACGGCAGTTTGAGCACGTCTCTCAGTCCCGCCAGATGGCTGGCGCTGTCGGCGGCGGTCACCAGCACCGGGTGTCTGGCGTCCAGAAGCGCCGGTTCCACTTCGATGTCGCGGCCGAGCAGCCACGTTTTTTCCTCTTCGGAATAGCCTTGCAGGACCGCTGGCCTGAACTTGTCCTTGGCGGATGGAACCAAAACAGCGGTCTTCTGCATATTCAGCGCGCCGTTGATGCGCTGCACCACCATCTGCAGCACGCTGTCGTGTCCGCTGACCTGGCGCAAGCTCACCGACAACTCCGCCAGCAGACTGAAGCCGCGTCTTTTCTGCTCCAGCTCGTGACGTACCGAAATGGCCTGCGCGTCAAGCGCCAGCACCTTTGCCGCATTCTGCTCGCAGAGCTTCAGCGCGGCTTCGACGGACGCGCTGGTCTGCCCGTCACCTGCTTTTTTCCGATTCCAGACTTTCGCGCCGACGCGCTTTGCGGCCTGACGCTCGCCTTTCCTCTCCAGCGAAAAAAGGCACAGCACGCCGGTCCAGTCCAGACCTCTGGGTCTGCCGCCGATGGAGGCGATCTCCACGCCGGAGTAGATCCCCAGCAACGGCACGCGCGTACCAACCGTTTTTTGTAATACGTTGGCGTCCTCGATGTCTATACCACCGTAACCGGCGCAGCGCCCGGCGCAATCGATGTACATCGCGAACACCGGCTCGCGTCCGTCCAGCCGGTCGAACAGCGCTTCGATCTTGGGTTTCATGTAGTGCGGGTCGAGCGAGCGGAACATGATCTGGAACTCGGTTCCCTCATCCATATCCGGCTCGAACATCACGATCCCGCCACGCGCAACGTCGAGTCCGAGACACAGGCGGCTGGCATAGTTTTCTTCGTCAAACTCACCCCAGCGTTCGCCGTGGTTGATGCCGAATATCAGAAAAAAAAGGATACTGCTCCGGCGCGATTGCCGGGCCGACGATGCCATCCACGAACCCAATCGCCGGCTTGCCGTTGATTTCCAGGATCACCGGACCATCGGCCTTGGTCACGGTGTAATACGGCGAAGCCGGGCGGCAGCCGTGCATGATCACGCTGTCGATGCGGATGTCGTCGGAAAACGCCAGTACCATCGCGCAATGCTCGCCGAGCGAGTCGCCGATGAACTGTCTGGTGGGCGTACACACATGGTCGCCCTGGATTCCCGCGCCGGTGATGTCGGGCAGAAACCCGAGTCCCTTTTCGATTCCCGCCAGCAGCCAGGTCGCCATCAGCAGACGCATACCGTCCCCGTTACGGTCGACGGCGTCGTAAAACAGCATCACCGGCGAATCGGGTTTTGTCCCCAGCGCCGCCAGCCGCTGCCCCAGGCGGATACCGGATTCCTCCTCGCTTTTGAGCAGACCGTCGTCGAGCAGCACCTGACAATCCGCGCCGTCGAACCAGAAGCACGCCGCGCCAACCTGATCGCCGGCATAGCCAAACGTGTCGTTGGTAATGATCCCCACCGCGCCGCCGCCATAAATCAGCGCCTCGGCGCCGGCCTCGGACGCGGCGGCGGCGCGCAGGATTTCCAGATTGTGCCGGGCCGTGCTGAACAGCAGCACCATATCGCAAGGTTCCAGTCTGCCAGCCATTTCGACGGCGGCGCGCACCGCCTGCGTCCCGGCGGACGCGCTATCGGGAATATCGCTGTATCCCACACCCACACGCATAATGTTCCCCTGTTCCATATCTGCCGCCGCCAGACACCACGGGCAGCGCACAGAATGACGCCGCCCGTCTTGCCGCTCAAATCGACGCGGGTCAGATCAACGTTTCCCCAGCGCGAAAATGCAGACCGGTTCCTCGTCGGTTGCAATGTTCAAGGTTTGCCGGACATAGTTTGTCTCCATCGTCTCGGCATAGCGCGCGCCGATCCTCAGCGAATCCGCGACCAGATAAAGCTGTTCGGTCATCGCGCCGGTGGCGACATACGTCCACTTGACCCAATGCTGCGGCGAACCGCCCTTGTTCCTCAGCGGCGTCTTGTTGGTCACGAAAATGAAGATATGCGACGCCGTGGCGACAAAACCCTGCGAGCTGAAGTTCTTCCTCAAATCGCCATCGGCCACCAATTTCAGGGAATGATCCTGCCAGGCATAGCGATAGACACCTTCTTTCGCGGCCACGTAAATATCGACATACGGTTCGACGCTCAGGCCGAATGGGATGGTCCATTTACTCGCGCGGTTTTTACCCGTGGCCGACCAGAGCAGCGTGGCAATATCCTGCTGTGAAATGGTTCCCGAGGGAAAATCCAGGCCCGACGCCGAAGCGCGCGACGCGACGGCTTCGAGCATCGGTTTGCCGCCGGTTTTCTGCGGCGCGGGCAAGGCGACCGAGGATTCAGCCGCCGACACCGAAGTTACGGTGAAGACCGACACGAACAAAACGGTAAACAAGGCGTGTTTCATTTTTTCTCTCCTTACAGAAATTGAACATGACAAATTCCCGCGCGTTTTCATTCTGGCGGGAATGGCGACAACGGCGGCTCGGTAACTTCGACAGGAACGGAAGTCATGGGAGGCGCTATATTAACCTCCATCAAATACCATTCGGCAAAACTGGCGCGTGAATTTTGTTATCCTTCGCGGCGATTCCCGACCACGCGGTGCGATCCCATGATTTTGGCGGCGAACGACGATCAACCCGCCCAGGCCGCCAGGAACTCCCGCCAATGCGGCTTGTCGAGTTTCTCCAGCGCGTCGCGCACGAAGGCGATTTCAGCGGCGTATTCCTCGCGCGACACTTCGCCGCGCATCAGGCGAAAGCGTAGATGGACGAGGTAGGTGTTCATCACGTCGGTTTCACAGTAATCGCGGATGCCGGCCATCTCGCCGGCCTGCCAGGCGTCCCAGACCTGGCCGCCGTCCATGCCGAGTTTGCCGGGGAAGCCGATCAGCTTGGCCAGCGCGTCGAGCGGTGCGTTGGCGCGCGGCTGATACAGCGCCAGCAGGTCCATCAGGTCAAGGTGGCGCGTGTGGTAGCGGTTGATGTAGTTATTCCACTTGAAGTCGCGGCTGTTGCCATAGTCGCCGTCGCCCAGATCCCAGTAGCGCGGCGCGGCGACGCCGTGGATCAGGCCACGGTAATGCAGCACCGGCAAATCGAAGCCGCCGCCGTTCCACGAGACGATCTGCGGGGTGAATTTCTCGACGCCGTCGAAAAAGCGCTGGATGATCTCGCCCTCGTTCTGTTCAGGCTCGGCCAGCGACCACACGCGCAAGTCCTTGCCGGCGCGCAAGGCGCAGGAAATGACGGCGATGCGTTGCAGATAATGCGGCAGAAAATCGTTGCCGCTTTGCGCCCGCCGCTGTTGAAAGGCCATTTCCGCCACCTCGGCGTCGGACAGCGCCGGGTCGAGGTCGTGCAGGCGGCGTAATCCCGGTACGTCGGGGATGGTCTCGATGTCGAATACGAGGACAGGGTTCATCTCAAGCCGGAAACACGCCCGTCGAAAGATAGCGGTCGCCACGGTCGCAGATCACCGTGACGATTGTCGCGTCGCTGACTTCAGCCGCGAGGCGCAAGGCCACGGCCATCGCGCCGCCCGACGAGATGCCCGCAAAAATGCCTTCTTCGCACGCCAGACGGCGCGTCATTCGTTCGGCGTCGCCCTGCGAGACGGATTCGGTACGATCAACCCATGTCCGGTCGAAAATTTTTGGCATATAGGCTTCCGGCCATTTGCGGATTCCCGGAATCTGTGAGCCTTCATCGGGCTGGCAGCCGACGATGCACACGCCGGGATTCTGTTCTTTCAGGTAACGCGCGACGCCCATGATCGTACCGGTCGTTCCCATGCTGCTGACGAAATGTGTCACGCGCCCCTGCGTGTCGCGCCAGATTTCCGGCCCCGTTCCTTCGTAATGCGCCAGCGGATTGTCGGGATTGGCGAACTGGTCGAGGATCACGCCCTGGCCTTCGTCGCGCATTTTATCGGCCACGTCGCGCGCCAGTTCCATGCCGCCGTCGCGAGGCGTCAGCACCAGTTCGGCGCCGAACGCGCGCATCGTCTGGCGGCGTTCGACGCTCTGGTTTTCCGGCATCACCAGGATCATGCGGTAGCCGCTCATCGCCGCGGCCATCGCCAGCGCGATGCCGGTATTGCCGGAAGTCGCCTCGATCAACGTGTCGCCGGGCTTGATGTCGCCGCGCTGCGCCGCCCGCCGGATCATCGACAGCGCCGGCCTGTCCTTGACCGATCCCGCCGGATTGTTACCCTCCAGCTTGGCCAGCACGATATTCCCCCGCGCTGCGACTAGCGTATCTGGGAGGCGTACCAGACGCACCAGCGGCGTTTCGCCCACACAGTCTTCAAGTGTTTTATACATGATCGATGAGCCAACTGACATAGTGCGCCACTCCCTCTTCGACGCTGGCGAACGGCGCGTCGTAACCGGCCTCGCGCAACTTTGAGAGGTCGGCCTGGGTGAAACTCTGATACTTCCCCTTCAACGCTTCGGGGAACGGAATGTACTCGATGAAGCCCTGTTTGAGCAACGCACCAAGCGCTTCGACCGGTTTGCCCTGCAAGGCGCGGCAACTGTTCACATTGGCCACGGCGAGTTCGTTGAAACTCTGCGCTCGCCCGGTGCCGACATTGAAAATGCCGGATTTTTCCGGGTGATCGAGGAAAAACAGATTCACTTTGGCAACGTCGCCGACATAAACGAAATCGCGTTTCTGCTCGCCGTTGCCGTAGCCGTCGCAACCCTCGAACAGCTTGACCTGACCCTCGCCGCGAAATTGATTGAAGTGATGGAAGGCCACCGACGCCATGCGCCCTTTATGCGATTCGCGCGGGCCATAGACGTTGAAATAGCGAAAACCCGCGATCTGCGCTGACGCTTCCCGCAGACGCTCGCGCACGATCCGGTCGAACAGAAACTTGGAGTAGCCATACACGTTGAGCGGCGCTTCAAAGGCGCGCTCCTCGCAAAAACGGCGGCTGCCGCCGTAGATCGACGCGCTGGACGCGTACAGGAACTGGATTTTCCGCGCCTGACACCAGTCGAGCATGGCCAGCGAATAACGGTAGTTGTTCTGCATCATGTAATGGCCGTCCATTTCCATGGTGTCGGAACAAGCGCCCTGGTGCAGCACGGCGTCGATCGCGCCGTCGAAGCGCCCGGCGTGCAGGCGCGCGAGAAAATCGTCCTTGTCGAGATAATCGGCGATCTCGCAATCGACCAGATTCCTGAACTTTTCCGCGCGTTTCAGGTTGTCGACAGCGATGATTCGCGTCGTACCGCGCGCGTTGAGCGCCTTGACGAGATTCGATCCGATAAATCCGGCCGCGCCGGTAACGATGGTGTACATAGGTAAAGGCTCCTGAGTGGCTAGGGTATCAGATTCACGGTTTCGCTTGCCAGACGCGCTATTGTGCCTGTTTTTGAAAAAGTTGAATTGCGCGGCGCGTTGTCATGATTGCGGACGCTCTTCTACCTGTACCGCAACAGTGAGCGTATACCGAACCTGCGCGAGATTGCCGCGCATCCGCCAAACCCAATTTTCCAGCATCAATGGCGCTCTTGGTCAATCTTGAAAGTATGACGGTTACCACAAATAATCGTCCCCAATGGATGCCTGAAAACCTGGATTCCCGCTTTCGCAGGAATGACGGTTTTTTTTAGAGGGAGTGGTTATTTATGGGGGCCGCTATATATGCGCAAGTATATACTTATTGCTGGAATGAAAGCGTATTTCCCCGCATCGCCAGCGGCTGTGAATCGTGCGCGCGGCCTGTTCATCAAGGAAGAACCGCTATGCGTTTCCCGCAGGACCACGCATCGCCACACGCCTTTTGATAAAATTACGACTTGCGGCGGGACATCAAATCCCGCTGCCTGGAACAAATGTCACTTTGCTGCGCAAGCAGGAATCCAAGTCTGTCAGGATATAAAGGCAGTGGATTTCCAAGACTATGGAAACGATACTGTACTGTTCAGAGGATAAAAACATGACGAAAGATTTAAGTAATCTGAATGTCGACGCCGTATTGTGCATCAATCTGCGGTCACGCGAAGACCGGCGTATGGCTATGCTTGAAACGTTCAGGGATTCCGGGATAAATATTGAATTCTTTATTGTTGACAAGGACAAAGACGATCCGCAGCGCGGGTGTTACAACTCCCATCGGGCGTGCGCCAGGCTTATTCTGGAACGGCATTATAAAAGAGCGTTGATCCTGGAAGATGATTGCATCATTGAACCCTTTGCCCCGAAAACAATACAGCGTGTCAATTGCTTTCTGAACGATAAGAATCCTGAAATATTTTATTTAGGTGTTCTGCTCGGAAAAATATGGTTGACATGGAGATGGAATATCGCCAGATGCCGCGCACAAGGGGCGCATGCCTACATTATTTCTGAACAAGGCTGTCAGAAAATAATCGAATTTGGGGAGTATGTTGGGAAAGGAATCGATAGCATTTTCTCAAAGCGCTTCAAAGGATACTGCGTTTTTCCGATGATCGGTTTTCAGAATGATAAATTTGACAGTGATCTTCAGGGGTTTCGCGACAAAATCAACAAAATGGTCGACTCACCATATTTACAAGAGCAAAAACAAAAACTCAGCAGCTATGCCAGAAATACAAGAAAACAATATGTTTCCGTGTTTGAAAATATCCATAAGACGCTGCTTTTTCGGTAACTGCCCGGTCTTTTTGCGCAAAGCCATACACAAACAACAAGGCTATCAAAACAGGGCGTCGCATGAATTTTGGTAATCATTCATGAGCAGCCTGGCAATCGGTGTCTCGGTCATCGTGGCGTTCCAAGATCAAAAATATATGTTCAAACATATATACTTTCTACCGATACGAAGTTTTTCCCCGCATCGCCATGAGTTTTTTGGGTAAAATTCCGACCTGCGCGACGAGCATTAAATCTCGCCGCTGGAATAGATGTCATTTTTGTTGAAGGGTAAATTTGACCGTGCCGCAAGCTTCTCAACGTCCGCGCATTTGCTTTCTGATGCCTTATTTTGGCCGCTGGCCATTCTGGATGCCTCTATTTCTGGAAAGCTGTCGGATGAATCCCGATATTGACTGGCTGTTCTTCAGCGATTGCGGCGTTCCCGCCGACCTGCCGAAAAATGTGCGGGTTCAGAACATTCGCTACGAAGATTACTGCGCTTTTGTCGCACATCGGCTTGCCATCGACTTCCATCCGGGAAACCCTTATAAACTTTGTGATATCAGACCCGCGTTCGGCCATCTCCATGAAAACGACCTGACAGGCTACGATTTCTGGGCCTTTGGCGACATCGACTTGATTTACGGGCAATTGCGCAACTATTTCACCGATGCGCGTTTGAATCGCTATGACCTCCTCTCCACACACGCCCGACGGGTTTCCGGGCATTTGTGCCTGATTCGCAATACACCGCGCATGAGAGAGGCATTTATGCGCATCCCCAACTGGCAGGCGCGGTTTAGCGACCCGCAACATCAAGCTCTGGACGAAGGCGCATTCAGCCGCCTTTTTCTCTGGCGCAAAAATTTCCCGGAACCGTTGTTCAAGTTTGTGGGGCTGTTCAATCCCTGGCGTCGCCGCAGCGAGTTTTGCGAAGCCTACAGCACCCCCAATGCCCGTATTGTCTGGACGGACGGCAGCAAAAATTTCCCGCGCCGCTGGTTCTGGCGGGAAGGACGGCTGACCAACGACAAGGATGAGGAGCGTGAATTCCCCTACCTGCATTTCATTGTCTGGAAAAAACAGGATTGGCCTGCGCTATCTGCACAGCCATGCGAAGAAAGTATGATTACGCTGGCTGGACAGACTCGCTGGCAAATCAGCGCCATGGGTTTCGAGGCAATATCATGAAACAGCGCGTCAAGGTACTGCAATTACATCCTGACTACAACATCAAGCGCCACGATTTTGCCGATCTCGGCGAACAAATCCTCAGGGCATTGCCAAGTGAGCGCTTTGAGACCGTGACTGGCTTTCTGCATGGACGGCCTCTGGCCGGCGAGCCGGAAAGCCGCGCCGATCGTTCAATCTATTTTGAATTTTCCGAACGGCAGTTGAAGGGGGGGCGCTTATCCGCCATGCGGCATCTTTATCGGTATTGTCAGGCAGAAAAATTTGATGTCATCATCTGTAACCGCTTTAAGCCCGTAAATATGTTGCTGCGACTCAATCGTTGGCTGAAAACACCTTTATGTATTGGCATTGCTCATGGTTTTGGAGAATATGACCGCTTTGCCCGACGGCTGGAAACACGTTGCCTGGTCAATCGCGCCTGGCGTTTTGTTGGCGTTTCGCCTGCGGTAAAGCAGTATTTGCTGGATTGCCGTTGCGGCTTTAGCGAAAAAAATACGGTCTCCATCACCAATGCCATTGATATCGTACAGGCCGAAGCCTTGCAATATCCCCGCGAGGAAGCTCGTCGCCAATTGGGGCTCGACCCGCAGGCGCGCCTGATTGGCGCACTGGGCCGTCTGGTTCCGGTCAAGGGACATCTTTATCTGATTCGGGCGTTCGGGCTGCTCAAGGACAAATATCCGCAAGCGCAGCTGGCGCTTATCGGTCAGGGGCGTGAGGAAGCTCGTCTGCGCGAGGAGATTATCTGTCTGGGCCTGGAGGGGCGGGTAAAATTGCTGGGTTTTCGGGAAGAGGCGTTGCAATATGTGCGGGCATTCGATCTGTGGGTCATGCCTTCTCTGGCCGAAGGACTTGGGCTGGCGCTGCTGGAGGGCATGAGCGGGCATTTGCCGGTGATCGCGTCCAATGTACCCGCCATGCTGCCATTGATTCAGGGTGCCGGCGGGCTGGCGCCAGCCCCTGCCGATGTTGGGGCCTTGAGCACCGCGCTGGATGAGTATCTGATGCTGAACGATGAACATCTACGGGTCAAGGGCGAACAGGCTTACGCCTACCTGCTCGGTCATCACAATATCGAGGGTTTCCGCCAACGCTACCTGCGTTTTATAGATGAATCGCTGCACGAAACAAGAACGGTCTTATGAGTAACTTTTTTGTGGCTGAATTGGAAATTGTCATCGCCTCGGACGAGACAACAGGCTGTGGCGATACAATACTCAAATATCCAAGGAGGATTCACTATGGGCATCACCTACGCTGATTTACGATTGGCCAACGCCGCGCGCAAGGATCTGGAAGAAATGGATACCCGTGCTCTGGTGGATACGGGCGCGCTGCATCTTTGCATCCCGGAACATGTCGCGCTCCAATTGCAATTGGAAGATTGCGAAACGCGGGAAGTCATCCTTGCTGATGGGAAACGGCATCAAGTCCGCTATGTTTCTCCAGTTCGCATCGAATTACGGGGCCGAAAATGCGTCACCGGCGCTTTGGTGCTCGGCGATCAGGTCATTCTGGGCGCTATTCCGATGGAAGATATGGATCTCATCATTGAACCCGCCAGAATGCGCGTCAGCGTCAATCCCTCCGCACCCAATATTCCTGTCTCTCTGGCAAAAGGTGTACGGAAATAAAAAGCCGGAAAGCAAAAAGCCAAGAAGCAGGGCGAAACAAGACCGGCCTTATGAGTAAACATCAGCCTCTGGTGACAGTGATCATCGCTTCCTACAATCACGGCCCTTATATCGAGGACTGTATTCTCAGTGTATTGGGACAAACTTACCCGCATATCGAGTTGCTGGTCATCGACGATGGTTCGACCGACGACAGCGCGGAGCGCATCCAGTGTTTGCAGCGCGAACATGGTTTTGATTTTCAGGTGCAACAAAACCAGGGCTTGACGCGCACACTCAATACGGCGATTGAACGCGCTAAAGGCAGCCTCATCGCGCCATTCGGTTCCGATGACATCATGTTACCGGAACGTCTGGCGCGGCAGGTTGCCTACATGGACGGCAAGCCGGAAGTCGGTATTTGCGCGGGCAATATCGAACTGATGGATGCGGAGGGCAAGCCTCTGGCGGAAAAACGCCCGCAAGGAGACACTCCATTCCGCCGTCTGGATTTCGACGATGTTTTTCTGGAGCGCAAGCCCTATCCACCTGCGCCGACGCTGTTGTTTCGCCGGGACGCGTTGGAAAAAGCAGGAGGTTTCGATCCGCAGATACGCTTGGAAGATTTGCTGATCGAACTGAAGATTACCCGGGCAGGTTATTACATCGACTGCTTGGGCGAAGTGCTGGCGCGTTATCGAAAACATGCGCACAATTCTTATAAAGATCACCGCTTCATGATCGACAGCATCATGCGTACTTACGCTCTGTTCTCGGATCATCCGCAGTACGAATTCGTGCGCTTGCGTTTTTTGAGTTCGATGTTTCTCAAATGCGCCAATCGGGATCGAAAATTGGCACGGGAGCTTCTCGCCCAAATTCCCATCCGATATTGGAACAAAAAAGTCTGGAGGGGGTTGGGGCGTTTATATTTCTTACCGCTGGAAAAAAGATAACGGCATGAAATTTTGGAAAAGGTTTCTTGAAAAACGCGCCAAGCGCGCAATCCGGAAATTGCCCAAACCATATCGCGGGCAGGCCAGTTTTTTGCATCATTACCCGCGTTATTCGATAGGTATTGGCAGTTACGGTCTGCCAATTGTGCACGATTATTGGGACTGTGGTGGGGCGACTCTGAAGATTGGCGCCTATGTTTCAATTGCCGGACAGGTAGAAATTTTTCTGGGTGGCCACCATCGTACTGATTGGATCAGCACTTATCCTTTCCCGGCCATGATTCCGGAAGCGGAAGAGATTACCGGATACGTGGTCAGCCGGGGCGATGTGGTCGTTGGTAATGATGTCTGGTTGTGTACTGGCGCTTTGATACTGTCTGGCGTGACGATTGGAGACGGTGCGGTCGTCGCTGCCGGATCGGTAGTGAGCCGGGATGTGGCGCCTTATTCTGTCGTGGCAGGCAATCCGGCTCGCCATGTCCGTTGGCGGTTCCCTGAAGAAATACGCCGCTCATTGTTGGCTATCCGCTGGTGGGATTGGCCAGAAGAAGAAATGCGGCGGATTAGCGGATTGTTGTGCAGTGATCGCATTGACGATTTTTTGCGCTATGCCGCGCAACGTTCAGATGTTTAAAAAGATGCCGGGCTTCTCATGTTGATAACTGCTTTATCTTTGAGCAACCATTGAGCGTAGAGCAAAGCCATGGGAATCCAGATTAAGAACCAGTGTTCCTTGAGCCGTGGCATAAAAGCAGAACCTTCAGTCAGTCCCGCGCCGAGGCCGAAAACCAGCCAAGTCGATGCAATCAGTACATTTTTTTCCCGGCGGTATCGCCAAGCAAAACCTAATGCACAGGCGTAAATACCAGCCCACAAGGCAAGCCCGATCATTCCTCCAGCGTAAGCTACGCCCAGTTCGATGTTATGTGGGTCGGCCAGGGAAAAGCCAAGTCCGTGAACCGTTATCGTCATCGGTGCGCCATAGCCATTCCCGATCCAAGGATGGTTGCCAATTTGCCGAATAGCTTCCATCCAGATGGCGGGACGATAGGAAACGCCCGCCCAAGTCTGCATCATGGAAGACATCCAGTATTGCGTCAGAACCAACAGGATGGCAGCGGATGATCCAAGCAGGGCACGCCGGAAATTATTAGTGATCGCAAGCCAAGTCAGCGCCATGCCCAAACCCAGAAAGGGAGTTCGTGACCCCGTTGCGACCAGCAGCACGCCCAGAATTACCAAACAAACAATAGCGATGGAATTTTGATTGCGCTCCGTCAGAAACCAGCGGGCCAGCCAGTAACTGGCGAATGCGCCATAGATATGGGAAGTCAACAGCGGATTTAACAACACGCCATAGCCAGGGAGGCGCTGTTGTCTACTGCCAAACCAGAATTCAAATAGAAAATATGCAAGAGAACACGCAGCGCTCAATACAGCGATGAGTCCTGCAACGGACAGAATCTGTTCCAGTTTTCGTTCGTCCTGCAAGACGATAAGCCCCGCACTGAACAACAGCAATGCAATGTAAAAAGGTCGCTTAATCAGCGAACCGATTCCCGCTGAAGTCTCCGACCAGATCAGAGTAATCAGCATGTAGCCGGAAAAGAGGGCAATAGCAATGAATAATGGTTGTCGTATCAGAAGAGAGAAAAATCTGGAGCGTGACACCAGCACAAGCAAACAGGGCAAAGCCAGCAACAGGTAGAAAGTTTGAGAATACAGGCTACGTTTCCACAGCCAGAACATGCCGGTAAGGAGAAGCAACCAGCCCATAGGTAATACATAACGAACCAGGATGCTGCTGGCACGCTTATTTAACAAATATAGATGTGATTCAATAGACATCATTCAGGCGCGATCAAGTCAAATTTTGTTTGCGAATGGGTATGACACTTTCCAAACATCAGATTAAAGTGGTCTGGGATTAAAGGGTTCCGTGTCATTTCACTTTTCCGGCACTATCGCAGAGATTCCGCGAGTCGCCTGCATTTCACTTTTCCTTGCCATGCTTTCATGTAATTCTTTCCTTCAAAACATAAATGACACTGACCCCTTTAATCGCTTGCGGAAAATTAACGTGCGCGGGTGAAAATGTCGCGATAGCAGGCGTAGGTGCCGCAAAACATCAGCGGCACCATCACCTGCCCGATCAGCACATTCCCGATCAGCCCGCTCAGCAACGGCCCCGGCTTGAGCAATATAAGCACAACTGTAAGCAAGATCACGACCAGCACGGCTACAAGTAAGACCCGCACGATCAGCGCGAGGCTGCATACCAGGAACGGCAGGATATTGCGCAGGCAGCCC
>JAITNL010000205.1 GCA_031290495.1 Accumulibacter sp. | reverse complement strand
GGCGCGCAGCAATGAACGCCATAACGAGGTCGGATATATGGGCGCAGTCGCACCTTCCCTTCGTGTTTCAATTTCCTGTATTTCCCTTGCAAAACAGGAGGAGTCCATATATGGGTTGCAGCGTTAGCGGAAACCCAGCGTTCCCTGCCTGTCGGCAGACAGGCAATGCCGGAATTACGCTGCGCTCCATCCCAGCCTACCGTGCTCTGCTCCAACAAGACGAACAGCTTTTACTCGGTCAAGCAGGTGAAATTACACCATCGACTCCCACTGCCCGCTTATCAACCAATTTTCAACTATCACCATAGTCATTCAAATTTGATCAGGGTTCCCCCGATCCCGATTTTCCCTGGTTTTCCCTGGTTTTTTCGGTCGTTCCCTCCCCTTCCGTGGTCGGGAACTTGTCTGGCGTTGTCGCAAACCTTCAATAACCCATACGCAAACAACCGCCGAAACCACGGTCTTCAGACCGGGATTCGGTTCCAGCCTTTCTTGCGGACGGGGTTTCAAACCGGAGTTGGTTTTACGATGAAGACAATCATATTATTGATTGCAATAACGCTGCTTTACGGGTATTCGGCGTTGGAAGAAAAAGCGAATTTATCCGGATATTTCACCAATTGTTCCCGGAATTTCAGCCGGACTGAATTTTCGGCCCGGAAAAAGCGCGCATTGACGATCTGGATTTTCCAGGGACGCTTGCTTTGCTGCCCACGCTCAGGCAATCTATCGACTTGGAGTTGAACACGCAAAAAAACGTCTTAATCATCAGTCAAGAGAAACAAATAATGGAGAACGATCCAAAACAAACGGTATTGATAGTCGATGACGAAGTCTCGAATTTGTTGGCGCTCAACAAAATATTGTCGTCGGATTACGCCGTATTCTTTGCCAAATCCGGTGAAGAAGCCCTGTCCATGGTGGCCGACAACCCGCCGGACCTGATCCTTCTGGACGTGGTCATGCCGAACATGAACGGCTTCGACATGTTGGTCAAGTTGAAACACAATCTGGATACCGCTGATATTCCAGTTGTTTTCATTACCGGCATGAACGACGAAGCCAGCGAAAAACACGGGTTTGCCTCAGGCGCGGTCGATTACATCATAAAACCGTTTTCGGGGACCATCGTCAAGGCGCGCGTCGATAAACACATGCAGCTGGCGCGCAAGATGCGCCTGAACGAAGCCCTTGGACGGACCGACACGCTGACCGGGATGCCCAACAGAAGGGCGTTCGACGAACACGCCGACAGAGAATGGAAGCGATGTATCCGCGACCAGCTGCAAATTTCGTTTTTGATGATTGATATAGACCGCTTCAATATTTACAACGACACCTACGGCCATGCGCAGGGCGACGCCCTGCTGAAAACCGTGGCCCAAATATTCACGTCAGCCGTTCAGCGCCCCTCCGATCTGGCCGCGCGCATCGGCGGAGAAGAATTTGGCGTTCTTTTGCTGGACACTCATCTGGAGGGTGCCTTACTCGTCGCGGAAAAAATCCGCGCCGACGTAAGCGCGGCGTGGGCCCCCGGCGTTTATGGCGGAGCCTTGGCCAGCGTAACGGTCAGTATCGGCGTGGCCTCCGGCATTCCCCGTCCCGGCGATTCCTTCAGCGATTTCTACGCGCAAGCGGACGCGAATCTATACGTCGCCAAGGAACAGGGGCGAAACCGGATTTTTTCGCGTCACTGACGACAAGCGGGTATTTCGGGGAATCGTCGTCAAACCCGCGGCGCCGAATGCCGCCCCGAAGCGGGCTGCCTGAGCTTGCCCATTCACGAGCGCTCGGACGGCGGCGCGACCTTGAATACTTCGGCGAGCGTGGTCAGCCCGGCGGCGACTTTCATCGCGCCGGAAATGCGCAGCGGTTTCATGCCTTCGCGGTAAGCGAGTTCGCGGATTTTGGCGATGTCCGCGCTGTCGCCGATCAACTCTTTCATGTCCGGCGACAGCAAGAGGATTTCGTACAGGCCGACGCGCCCCCGATAGCCGGTCATGCGGCAGTCCAGACAGCCGACCGGATGGTAGTGCTGGGCGGGGCGATTGGCTTTCCACGGCGCCACCAGGCGGTCCCACATGGCGTTGTCATCGGTGGTCGCTGGCCGCGCTTCCTTGCACGCCGGACACAGCACGCGCACCAGACGCTGCGCCATCACCCCCAGCAGCGTCGCGCCGATCAGGTACGGCGGCAGCCCCAGGTCGAGCAGACGTGTTACCGCCGACGGCGCGTCGTTGGTATGCAGCGTCGACAGCACGAGGTGCCCGGTCAGCGCCGCCTGAATCCCGACTTCGGCGGTCTCCAGATCGCGGATTTCACCGACCATGATGATGTCTGGATCCTGCCGCATCAGCGCGCGCACGCCTTCGGCGAAAGTCAGGTCGATGACCGGTTGCACCTGCATCTGGTTGAAGGCCGACTCGACCATTTCGATCGGGTCCTCGATGGTGCACACGTTGACTTCCGGCGTCGCCAGTTGTTTCAGGGTCGAATAGAGCGTCGTCGTCTTGCCTGAACCGGTCGGGCCGGTGACCAGGATGATCCCGTTCGGTCGGGACGACATCATTTGCCAGCGCTTGTGATCGTCCTCCGTAAAACCGAGTTCGGAAAAATTGCGCATCAACACTTCGGGATCGAAGATGCGCATCACCAGCTTTTCGCCAAACGCCGTCGGCAGCGTCGACAGGCGCAATTCGGCTTCCTGACCGTCGGCGGTGCGCGTCTTGACGCGCCCGTCCTGCGGACGCCGTTTCTCGACCAGATCCATGCGTCCGAGAATCTTGACGCGGCTGACCATCGCGGCCATCACGCTCATCGGAATCTGGTACACCTGATGCAGTATCCCGTCGATGCGGAAACGCACGACGCCCAGTTCGCGGCGCGGCTCGATGTGGATGTCGCTGGCGCGCTGCTCGAAGGCGTACTGCCACAGCCAATCGACGATGTTGACGATGTGCTGGTCGTTGGCGTCGAACTGGCGGTTGGTACGCCCAAGTTCGACGAGCTGCTCGAACGACGACAGCCCGGAACTCTGATTGCCCAGCTGCGCCGCTTTTTTGACCGAGCGCGCCAAGTTGTAAAACTCGATCTGGTAACGCGCGATGTCGAGCGGGTTGGCGATCACGCGCCGGATGCGTTTTTTGACGATGGCGCCGATTTCCTTTTCCCATTCGCGCAGAAACGGCTCGGCGGTGGCGAAAACGACTTCGTCGGCGTTGACCTGTACGGCCAGGATGCTGAAGCGGGTGGCGTAGGCGCTGGAAACGACGTTGGTCACCGAGGTGAAATCGACCTTTAGCGGATCGATATTGAAATACTCCAGCCCGACTTTGTTGGCGAACCACTCGCTCAGATGATCCAGCGTCAAGGTGCGCGACGGTTCCTTCAGCGATTTCCATTTTTTGTCTGCAACAATCGCCAGCGGATGCGCCGCCAGGCGCTTGAGGCGGCTTTCGGCGACCAAAGCCTCGGCCTCCGGCTTGTCGACCAGACCGTCGCTCAACAACATGCCGAGCACCTCCTTGACGGTCAAGCGGTGATCCGGCATGACTTTGTGGGAATGTTCGGACATGGCGTTCGATCCAGAAAAAACAAAACGCGATTATCTCTCCGAAGAAGGCGGTTTCAAACCGATTCATCGACGATTCATGAATGATTGAAGAGCGCCGCCCTGGTCACAGCCGGGGGTGCCGGCCGCGATTCAAGTTTTCAGCGGAATTGCCGTTAGGCAAAAACATCGTGAGTCGTTTTGATCCGCTTGAAGGGAGGGGACAATGCAAATTAACGATACCGCTTTATCAAACTGGCGCGTTTCCATAAATTTGCAGCTCAAATCGCGTGAGCAGAATACGCTGCGGGACAAACTGCAGAAAAACTTCGATGACATGATGCAGGCATTGAAGCAGATGCCCAAGGTGTCCGATTTGAACGCCAGCAGGAAACAGGCGGCGGCCGGGAAAGTCAACGTGCTGACAACGCGTCTTCGGCAGCTCAAGGAACGAGTCAAGGTGATGGCGCTTTGCGGAACGCCGGAACAGGTCAAGGCAATGGCGCGGGAATTGAAAAACATCGCCAAGGAACTGGCGAGCGCGGCCAAGGAATTGGGTGGCTCAGGCAGTGGCGCGGTGGTCGTGAATATGCCCGATGTGGCGGTGACGGTGGACGGCGCAGCGGCTGAAACCGATGGCGCGGCAAGCGCTGTCAATGAAACGGCGGTGACGGAAGCAGCGGAAGCGGCGGAACGGGTGGATGAAGCTCAACAGGCCGACGAAGGGGCGGGGCAGGCCCAGGATGCCGAAGCGGCAGCGGCGGCGGCACAGACCGCCGCGCGGGAAGCCGGGGACGAAAAAGCGGACGACCGTGACAATGGCGCAAGCATTCAGTCAAAAGGCGATAGCGGCAATGAGGATAAAAATCTGCGCGCGCTGTTGAAAGAGGCGCGCAAGCTGCTCAAGGAAAACATTGCCATGCTCAAGGCGGCGGCTCTGAATAAGGAAGCCCGCAAAGAACTCAAGGAAGCCGAGAAAAGTCTCCATGACATCGACGCCGCGCTTCAGGGCGATGAGTTTTATACCGCCGGCGGCGATTGGGCCGACGCCGGTGTGGACGCGGAAACGATTGACGTGAGCGCGTGATCGGATCGGCAAAAGTACGGGCAAGCGGCGGCAATCCAATGTAGGGTGAATCGGTCTCAGGCGCGGCGAGCGCCGCTCACGCCTTTTATGTCGCGCAACACGTCAGCGCGTGTTTGAGCTGGGCGAGATGGCCCGCCTCGCCGTTAAAGCGCATCTGCGCTTCTCCTTGTTTGGATAGACTGCTGGCGGCAATCGCGTTGCTCTTTTCCTTGGTCAGCGTTTCCGAAACACCGCGCAATAAACCTTGCCGGTCGGTGGCGGCCAGCGCGCCATCGATCTTCGCTTTCCGGCATCGGTGGTCAAGATGCCAGCACAGGTAATCGGCCCAGGCCGCGTCATGCCAGATCAGCATCGTCGTCCACGATGAGATCATGGGCTGCGCAATTTTTACCGCTGTCCAAATCCGCGGCAACCCGCGCCAGATGCGCCTGATTGCGAGCGCTATAAAAGGGAGCGGCCATCGGGCGAAAAGGCAAACCGTTTTTCCGAATCATTTGCGTGAGAAAAAGCCGCACGGCGGAAGCGAGATCCAGCCCCATGCTGGCGGCAACGGCCTACGCGTCACTACGGAGATGGGCGTCGAGCTTGACTTGAAGATTCGCCATTTCACACCTCATTACAATGTCAAAATTTTGTCAATATAGCGGTCCCCATAAATGGCTGCTCTCTCTAAACAACCGTTATTCCAGCATTGGGGGCGATTATTTGTGGAAACCGCTATAACTTTCAGTTCTGATGTTATTCACGAGGTCTGTATAAGCAAATAAAAATTGATTCCTTGGAGGGGGGGGCTGGAGTTCCTAAACTGGTTGCCATGAATCTCCAACAATTGCGCATCCTGCGCGAGACTGTTCGCCAGGATTTCAATCTGACGACCGTGGCCAACGCGCTGTTCACCTCACAGCCCGGCGTTTCCAAACACATCAAGGACATCGAGGACGAGCTGGGCGTGGAAATTTTCGTGCGCCGCGGCAAACGTCTGCTGGGTCTGACGGAACCCGGCAGGGAAGTGCTGCCGGTCGTCGAGCGCATCCTGCGCGATACCCAGAACGTACGCAATATCGCCGAACATTTTGCCAGCCGGGAGAGCGGCAATCTGGTCATCGCCACGACGCATACCCAAGCGCGCTACGCGCTGCCGGAGGTAATCAAGCAGTTCAAGTCCGAGTATCCCAAGGTGCATCTGGTGTTGCAACAAGGCAGCCCCAAGGAGATTGCCGAATTGCTGATGACCGGCGACGCGGACATCGCCATCGCCACCGAATGGCTGACCAGCCTCCCGGAGATCGCCGCTTTTCCTTACTACACCTGGCATCACGCGGTCATCGCGCCGCGCGGCCATCCGCTTACCCAGCTCGAAACCATTACCCTGGCGGACATCGCCGAGTATCCGATCATCACCTACCACGAGGGATTTACCGGACGCTCAAATATCGACCACTGTTTCGCCGAAGCCGGGCTCGTTCCCGATGTCGTGCTTTCGGCCATCGACGCCGACGTGATCAAGACCTATGTCGATGTCGGTCTGGGCATCGGCATCGTTGCCTCGATGGCCTATCTTCCGGAACGCGACGGCAACTTGGTACGCTTTGACGTTGCCCGGCTGTTTATTCCGAACACGACGCGCGTGGCGATCCGTCGCGGCGTTTATCTGCGCAGTTACGCCTACGCGCTGATCGAGAAGCTCATCCCCGGATTGACCGAGCGCAAAATCAGCGAATCCCTGCGCAGCGATTCGGTCGCCAGTCAGGATTTTTCGATTTAGCGGTCGATTCTGCGCGGGGCGACGGAGGCGACGGGGCGTAGGCACGATTCATCGCGCCGATACCGCCGACGCACAATCCGGCGCGTCCAATTTAGTACCGCACAGGGTTCTGGCGCGATGAATCGCGCCCCCGCGTCGTCATTCTTTCCCGCCCCGTCATTCCCGCGAAAGCAGTTTCGTAGGTGGATAAGCCGCGAAGCGGCGTAATCCGACATCCCCTGTTCCGACGCGAAGCGCCGCCGATTATTTCGCCGCTTGCAAATGAGCGCCGCTGGCGCGGCGGGGGAACGGTGTCGGATTACGCCGCTGGCGCGGCTTATCCACCTGCGAAACTGAATTGTCACCCGGTCCATCGTATGAACGCTTTTTTCTCAAAGTAAAGGAATGACCGCCGGAATCCCGGCTTTTTGAGGCACCCTTAGCACCGTTGCCACTCCGCCCCTTGTATGCGGTGGGAGGCGCGTAATGGAAATTGCCCCGCGTCAACACCTACCACCCGCCAGCGGTGACACGATCTGTCTTTTGAAAATCTCACGAGAATTGAAAGGCGAATTGCCGAACCGCTCAAGAGTTAGGTGGCAAAAACAATAAATTTTCACCACGGAAATCGCCCGTGACTTCCTTGCCCGCCTCCAAAGTTGTTATCCTTCGCAAGTTTTCAAATCCGCCTGCGGCGTTTCCGCGTAAAGTCCCGTTTCACGCGTTCCGCCGCCCCGTTATTTTCATTACCGACCGCTCACGCCATGAACCACATCACCCTGACCACTACCTTCCTGATTTACATTTTCCTGATGCTGTTCGTGGGCTACCTGGGCTGGCGGCAGACCAGCGATCTATCGGATTACATCCTCGGTGGGCGCAGACTCGGCGCGTTCGTCACCGCGCTCTCCGCCGGCGCCTCGGACATGAGCGGCTGGCTATTGATGGGGCTGCCAGGCGCGGTGTTCCTTTCGGGCATCTCGGAAGCGTGGATCGCCATCGGACTCACCATCGGCGCCTGGTGCAACTGGCGCTGGGTGGCGGGCCGGCTGCGCGTCTACACGGAATATTCGGGCAACGCGCTGACGCTGCCCGATTACCTCGCCAACCGCTTCGAGGATCGCACGCACTGGCTGCGCCTGTTTTCGGCGCTGGTCATTCTCGTTTTCTTCACCATCTATTGCGCTTCGGGCGTGGTTGCCGGGGCGCGGCTATTTAGCGCTCTGTTCGACGTAGCGTACCCGACGGCGCTGTGGATTGCGGCGGTGGCGACGATTTCCTACGTGTTCATCGGCGGCTTCCTGGCGGTGAGCTGGACCGACACCATCCAGGCATCGCTGATGATTACCGCGCTGATCATGGTGCCGCTGATGGTGATTTACGCCGACGGCGGCCCGGCGGCGAGTCTCGCCGTCATCCACGAAGCGGCCGCCAATCTTGAACCGGGCAGCGTCTCCTATACCGACCTGCTGCACAAGCTCGATTTCATCGCGGTCGTCTCCTTGCTGGCGTGGGGGCTGGGTTATTTCGGCCAGCCGCACATTCTGGTGCGCTTCATGGCGGCGAAGTCGCTGGCCGAGATCAAGCCCGCGCGGCGCATCGGCCTGACCTGGATGATCCTGTGCCTGGCTGGGGCGGTCGCGGTCGGGTTTTTCGGCATCGCGTATTTTCACAGCCATCCCAACGCCGCTGTCAGCGCCAATCCCGAAACGGTGTTCATCGAACTGTCGCGCCTGCTGTTTACGCCGTGGCTTGCCGGCATGTTGCTGGCGGCGATCCTGGCGGCGGTGATGAGCACGCTGTCGTGCCAGTTGCTGGTCTGTTCGAGCGCGCTCACCGGCGACATCTACCATGTCTTTTTCCGCCGTGCGGCCTCGAACCGCGAACTGGTCTGGGTGGGACGCGCGATGGTGCTCTTCGTGGCCCTGGTCGCCATCTTCATCGCCGGCGATCCCGACAGCCGCGTGCTGAAAATGGTGAGTTACGCCTGGGCGGGGTTCGGCGCGTCCTTCGGGCCGGTGATACTGATCTCGCTGTTCTGGAAAGACATGACGCGAAACGGCGCGCTGGCGGGCATGATCGTCGGCGCGATCACGGTCATTGTCTGGAAACAGGGCCATTATTTCGGCCTGTACGAGATCGTTCCCGGTTTCATTCTCGCCAGTTGCGCTGTCCTCGTGTGCAGCAAAATCGGCGCGTCGCCCTCGGCGAAGATGCGCGAGACTTTCGCGCGCGTTGCGGGGGCGGTCGAGGAATAATTCATCGTAAAACCAACTCCGTTTCACCCCCGCCCTTTCGGGCGGGGGATTCCTTGCGGTCCTGGTTTCGGCGCCTGAAGATATAGTGAAAGTCCGCGAAGGGTATTTCGCCGTTGCCAAGAGCAAAAATGCCGTTGATTTGAAGCCGACAACATCGGCGAAGATAGCTTGAAGCCGCGAAAAAAGTTTACCCGACAAAAGAATCCGGGCGCTGGGCGAGCAATAAGTTCTACCGCGTGGATTCCGGTGGCGAGTACGATTTTGCCGAAAGGCTTGATGACGCCCCGAACGTTTTGCTGTTCACGAAAATCAAAAAGGGCGGGTTCATCATCGACACACCCTACGGCAACTACTCTCCCGACTGGGCGATAGTCTACAGGCAAGGCGATGGCGAAGTGCGGCTTTACTTCATAATCGAAACCAGGTTCGCAAAAGAATGGCAAGACCTGACCGAGGTTGAACAGACGAAAATCAAATGCGGAAAGTTGCACTTCAAGGCGGCAGCCACAAATTCGAGTAATAACGTCCGTTTTGATTGGGCGAACAGCTATCGGGATTTTGAGAGCAAAGCCGGGACATAAACGCTTCGGTGGCGGTCGGGTTTTTCGGCAGCGCGTATTTTCACGGCCATCCCAACGCCGACGTCAGCGCCTGACACTGTCCGGCATGGTACAATCCGCGCCTTTTCAATGACTTGTGAGGTGAGCGATGTTTCCAGCGCAAGATACCTTGGCAAAAGTCGATCCCGATCTGTGGAAAGCGATCGAGAGCGAAAATCGCCGCCAGGAAGAGCATATCGAACTGATTGCTTCAGAAAATTATGTCAGCCGCGCGGTGCTGGAGGCGCAAGGCTCGCAACTGACCAACAAGTATGCCGAGGGTTATCCTGGCAAGCGTTATTACGGCGGCTGCGAATACGTCGATATCGCCGAACAACTGGCCATCGACCGCGTCAAGGCGCTGTTCGGCGCGGAAGCCGCCAACGTGCAGGCAAATTCCGGCTCGCAAGCCAATCAGGCAGTGCTGATGGCTTTCGCCAAGCCGGGCGACACGATCATGGGCATGAGCCTGGCCGAAGGCGGACACCTGACGCACGGGATGGCGCTGAACATGTCGGGCAAATGGTTCAACGTCGTCGCCTACGGCCTCGACGACAAGGAAGAAATCGATTACGCGGCGATGGCGGCGGCGGCCCGCGAGCACCGGCCAAAAATCATCATTGCCGGCGCTTCGGCTTATTCGCTGCGCATCGACTTCGCGCGCTTCGCTCAGGTAGCGAAGGAAGTCGGCGCGATTTTCTGGGTCGACATGGCACACTACGCCGGGTTGATCGCCGCCGGTTGTTATCCGAATCCCGTACCGTTCGCCGACGTGGTGACGTCGACGACGCACAAGACATTGCGCGGTCCGCGCGGCGGCTTCATCCTGATGCAGGCCACGCACGAAAAGGCGCTCAACTCGGCGATTTTCCCTGGTCTGCAGGGCGGTCCGCTGATGCACGCGATCGCCGCCAAGGCGGTGTGTTTCAAGGAAGCGGCCACGCCAGCGTTCCGCGCCTGTCAGGAGCAGGTGATGCTCAATGCCCGCGCTCTGTCGCGGACACTCTCCGAACGCGGCTTGCGCATCGTTTCCGGACGCACCGAGTCGCACGTTTTTCTGGTCGATCTGCGCGCCAAGAACATCACCGGCAAGGAAGCCGAAGCGGCGTTGGGCAAAGCGCGCATCACGGTCAACAAGAACGCGATCCCGCGCGATCCGCAAAAGCCGATGGTCACTTCCGGCATCCGCGTCGGTTCACCGGCGATCACCACGCGCGGTTTCACCGAGACCGAGGCCGCACAAGTGGCGCATCTGATCGCCGACGTACTTGACGCGCCGAACGACGAAGCGGTGCTAACGCGAACGCGTGACGCCGTCTCGGCGCTGTGCCGGAAGTTCCCGGTTTACGGCGCCTGATCGAGAATGAAATGCCCGTTCTGCGGAGCGTCCGATACGACGGTCGCGGATACGCGCCTCAGCGAGGACGGCGACATCGTGCGCCGCCGCCGCCGCTGTCTGTCCTGCGAGCGGCGGTTTTCCACGCATGAGCGCGCGGAAATCCGTTTGCCGCGGGTAGTCAAGAAGAACGGATCACGCGTCGATTTCGATCGCGAAAAACTTTCGGCGAGTCTGTGGCTGGCGCTGCGCAAAAGGCAGGTGACGATCGAAGTGGTCGACGCGGCGATTCTGCGCATCGAGGAAACGTTGCTCACCCAGGGCGAACGCGAAATTCAATCGGAAAAAATCGGCGAGATGGTCATGCGCGAACTGAAAAAGATCGACAAGGTGGCCTACGTCCGCTTCGCCTCGGTTTACCGCAACTTCGAGGATGTCGACAAGTTCTCCGATCTGGTCAAGGAAGTTTCGCGTCCCGCGCCGCGAAAATTCCAGTAATTTTTGTCCGCCATGTTCAGCGCCGCCGATCACGATTTCATGGCGCGCGCCCTGCGCCTGGCGCGGCGTGGACTGACCAGCACGACGCCCAATCCTCGCGTCGGTTGTGTGATCGTCATGGACGGAACGGTCGTCGGCGAAGGTTGGCACCGGCGCGCGGGCGAGCCTCACGCCGAGGTTTACGCGTTGCAAGCCGCCGGCGCGTCGGCGCGCGGCGCGACCGTGTACGTCACGCTCGAACCGTGCAGCCACCACGGACGCACGCCACCGTGCGCCAACGCCTTGATCGACGCCGGCGTGACGCGCGTCGTGGCCGCCATGCGCGACCCCAATCCGCAGGTTTGCGGACGCGGGTTGAGCGCTCTGACCGCCACCGGAATCGTCACGCAATGCGGGCTGATGGAGACCGAAGCGGGAGAACTCAACATCGGATTCGTTTCCCGCGTGACGCGCGGACGACCGTGGGTACGCCTGAAACTGGCGGCGAGTCTGGACGGCAAAACCGCGCTGAACAACGGCGTCAGTCAATGGATCACCGGGCCGGCGGCGCGCCGCGACGGGCATCGCTGGCGCGCGCGCGCGTGCGCCATCCTGAGCGGAATCGGCACGGTGCGCGCGGACGATCCGCGGCTTTCCGTGCGTGACGTGGCGACCGAACGACAGCCGCTGAAAGTCGTGGTCGACGCCCGTCTCGAACTGCCAACTCACGCGCGCGTGCTGGCTGAAGGGACAGTCCTGGTGGCGTGCGCCGTCGCTGACGGCGCCAACGCCGACGCCTTGCGGCGACGCGGCGCTGAACTCGTGTATCTGCCGGACGGCGATGGACGGGTAAACCTCGCGGCGCTGCTGACCGAACTCGGACGGCGCGGTGTCAACGAGCTTCACGTCGAAAGCGGCTACCGGTTGAGCGGTGCCCTGCTGCGCGCCGGTCTGGTCGACGAACTGTTGCTCTATCTCGCGCCCTGCCTGCTCGGCGACGCGGCGCGCGGCATGTTCGATCTGCCGGAACTGACCTCGCTCGACGACCAGCGGCGACTGAAAATCCGCGAACTGCGCCGGATCGGTGACGATCTGCGCGTGCTGGCGCGAATTATTCAGAGTAGTGTTTCACGCTGATTGGGACATATATAGCGCTTTAATTTAACATTTATAACACTCCTGAAAGCCACGATCGACACCGCGGTACAGACCCAAGCCGTGCATCCGGGCAAGTTCGAGCGAATCATTGATTCATGGGTGTGGACGACGACAATCCCCACGTCCAGATGCTCCATCGCGGCAAGTACAAGTCACTCACGAACCCGCGACGCCGCTGGCTCAAACGCCGCTCCGCCGTCGAACCCGCGATTGGGCATCTGAAGTCGGATCACCGGATGGAACGGTGTTGGCTAAAGGGAGCCCAGGGCGATGCGCTCCATGCCGTCCTGTGCGCCGCCGCCCATCCTGGCGGCCACGGTGATTTCCTTGGCGACCTTGGAAAATGCCGCGCCGCGCTTTTCGTCCTGATGACCCTTGCGGTGCTGGATGTTGGCCCATTTGGAGTGTCCGGCCATGTTTTTGCCTCGTCTGAATGCGGGGTATGCGCTGTTGCGATTTTTGCCTGGAAACAGCAAAACACAGCGCAAACGGTTGATAATAACGTGTTGTATTTTATCACTTTCCGATTATTCTTCCTGTGGAGATTTCGATGTCAAACCCGCTCGCCATCGCCAAAAACCAGACAACCGAGTCCTGTTTATTGCCCGCGCTGGCAAACCGCCACGGCTTGATCGCCGGCGCTACCGGCACCGGCAAGACAGTCACCTTGCAGGTAATGGCCGAGCGCTTTTCCAGTATCGGCGTGCCGGTTTTCCTGGCCGACGTGAAGGGCGACCTGTCGGGTCTCGCCGTGCCGGGAGTAGAAAATCCGAAGTTTCGTCAGCGGCTCGGCCAACTGGGTATTACCGATTGGACGCCGGCGAAATTCCCGGCGACGCTCTGGGACGTCAACGGCGAGCAGGGCCACCCGGTACGCGCGACGATCTCCGACATGGGGCCGCTGTTGCTTTCCCGTCTGCTCAACCTCAACGACACCCAGGCCGGCGTGCTGCAACTGGTGTTCAGGATTGCCGACGACGACGGCTTGCTGTTGCTCGACCTCAAGGATTTGCGCGCGATGGTGCAGTACGTCGGCGAGCACGCGAAGTCGTTCACTACCGCGTATGGCAACGTTTCCGCCGCGTCCATCGGAGCTATCCAGCGGGGTTTGCTGGTGCTGGAGCAGCAAGGCGGCGAGCGTTTTTTCGGCGAACCGATGCTCGATATCAATGACCTGATGCAGACCGATGACGGCAAGGGCGTGGTCAACATCCTCGCCGCCGACAAGCTGATGGCCGCGCCGCGCCTGTATTCCACTTTCCTGCTCTGGCTGCTGGCCGAACTGTTCGAGCAGTTGCCCGAAGTTGGCGATCCGGACAAGCCGAAGCTGGTATTTTTCTTCGACGAGGCGCACATCCTGTTCAACGAAGCGTCGCCCGCCTTGCTGGAGAAGATCGAGCAGGTGGTGCGACTGATCCGTTCCAAAGGCGTCGGCGTTTATTTCGTCACGCAGAATCCGCTCGACATCCCGGACAAAGTGCTCGGCCAGCTCGGCAACCGCGTACAGCACGCCTTGCGCGCGTTTACCCCGCGCGACCAGAAAGCCGTGGCGACGGCGGCCGCGACGCTGCGTCCGAATCCGGCGTTCAGCGCGGCGGCGGCGATTACCGAACTGGGCGTCGGCGAGGCGCTGGTGTCCTTTCTCGACGAGAAAGGCCGTCCGACCGTCGTCGAGCGCGCCTTCATCCTGCCGCCGGCGTCGCGCATCGGTCCGCTTGACGCG
>JAITNL010000159.1 GCA_031290495.1 Accumulibacter sp. | reverse complement strand
TGATCAGATGCGCGCGTACCGGTCATGCCGCTCACAACCTCGCGCTCCTCAAACAGATCACCCCGAATCTCATCCGCCTCGATCCCACACTGCAAAGGCAGCATCAAAACCCGATGACTCCTCGCTGCGTCATCGGATACCTATCGCAATCAATTCCTCGGTATGACATGAACATTCATGCGATTGCCCTGCCAACATGGGCTTTCCACGCAAAGCCGCTTATAATCAATCCAGTTTGCCATTCCACAGGAGAAATCGACTCATGGCCGAATCAAGGAAAAACGAAATTGCCGCCGCGGCGTTCCGCGCCGAGGTCGACGAGACGCTGCTTCACAGCGTCGCCGCCGAGCCGTCCACCGCGAATACCAAGGAAATCTACAAGGCACTGGCTTATGTCGCGCGCAAGCAGTTGGCGATCCGCTGGGTCAATACACAGATCGAGGACCGCAAAAAAAGAGCGCGCCGGATCTACTACATGTCGATGGAGTTCCTGATCGGACGCACGCTGGATAACGCGCTGTCCGCGCTTGGACTGCGCGATGACGCGGCGGCGGCTTTCGACGGCGCGGGCGGGCCAAGCCTGACCGAGATCATCGAATGCGAGCCGGACGCCGGTTTGGGCAACGGCGGCCTGGGGCGTCTGGCGGCGTGTTTCCTGGATTCGATGGCGACGCTGGAACTGCCGTCCTGGGGTTACGGGATGCGCTACGAGTACGGCATGTTCGCGCAGTCGATCATCAACGGCGGGCAGGTCGAGCACCCGGATTCGTGGCTGATCGACGGCACGGCGTGGGAATTTCCGCGTCCGGGCACGGCTTTCCCGGTGCGCTTTGGCGGCACCGCCGAACATCACGGCGAATGGGCCGAATGGAGCGCCACCGAAGCCGTCGAGGCGCGCGCCTTCGATTACGTCATTCCCGGCCACGGCACCGATCGGGTCAGTACCCTGCGTCTGTGGAGAGCGGGCGCGCCGGCCCAGATCGACCTCAACGCCTTCAACTCCGGCGACTACGCGCGGGCGGCGGAATTCAAGAACCGCTTCGAGAACATCTCGTGGGTGCTGTATCCGAACGACAGTACGCCGGCCGGCCGGGAACTTCGCCTGCGGCAGGAATACTTTTTCGTTTCCGCCTCGATGCAGGACATCATCCTTCATCACCTGGAGGAGCACAAGCACATCAACAACCTGGCCGACCAGATCGCCATTCACCTCAACGACACGCACCCGGCCATCGCCGTGGCCGAGCTGATGCGTCTGTTCTGCGACGAATACGGAATGTTATGGACGACGGCGTGGAGCCAGTGCCAGCGCATTTTCTCGTATACCAACCACACGCTGATGCCGGAAGCGCTGGAAACCTGGCCGGTCAGTCTGATCCAGTATCTGTTGCCACGCCACATGCTGATCATCTACCGCATCAATCAGGAATTTCTGGCCGAAGTCGACCGTCTCTTCCCAGGGGATTTCGATCTGATGCGCAGTGTTTCGCTGATCGACGAGGGCGACGGCAGCGAAGGCAGCAAGCGCGTGCGCATGGCGCATCTGTGCATCGTCGGCAGCCACCGTATCAATGGCGTCTCGCAATTGCACTCCGATCTGATGGTCAGGACGATCTTCGCCGGCTTCGCCAGACTCTACCCTGAGCGCTTTCACAACAAGACCAACGGCGTCACGCAGCGCCGCTGGCTGGCGCAAGCCAACCCGTCGCTGTCGGCGCTGCTCGACAGGAGCATCGGCAAGGACTGGCGTCTCAATCTCAATCGTCTGCGGGAACTGCGTCCCCTGGCCAGCGACGCGCGCTTTCGCGTGGACTTCGCCGCGGCCAAGCGCAAGAACAAGATCCGGCTGGCCGATTACGTCCGCCGGGAAACCGGCGTGGCGCTCAATCCGGACAGTCTGTTCGATGTGCAGGTCAAGCGCATCCACGAATACAAACGGCAATTGCTCAACGTCCTGCACGTCATCACCCGTTACGACGCCATCCTCCACGGGCAGGCCGACGATGCCGCGCCGCGCTGCGTGATTTTCGCCGGCAAGGCGGCTTCGTCGTACCACATGGCCAAGCAGATCATCCGTCTGATCAACGACATCGCCAGCGTCATCAACAACGATCCGCGCGTACAGGATCGTTTGAAAGTCGTGTTCGTTCCCAACTACAACGTGTCGATCGCCGAACTGATCATGCCCGCGGCTGACCTGTCCGAACAGATTTCCACCGCCGGCACGGAAGCCTCTGGCACCGGCAACATGAAGTTCGCGTTGAACGGCGCGCTGACCATCGGCACCGAGGATGGCGCCAATATAGAAATCCGCGACAACGTCGGCACCGACAACATCTTCATTTTTGGCAACAACGCCCAGCAGGTGGAAATCCTGCGCCGTTCCGGATACGATCCGCGCTCCATCTACCAGAACAATCCGCAGCTCAACGAAGCGCTGAACAAGATCGACGGCGGATTCTTCTCCCCGCAGGAACGTCGGCGCTACCACGACCTGTTCAACAGCCTGGTCAACTACGGCGACCATTATCTGCTGCTGGCCGATTACGGCGATTACGTGGAGACGCAGAACCGGGTCGACGCCCTATACAGGACGCCGGTCGAATGGCAGCGCAAAACCATCCTCAACGTGGCCGAGATGGGGCCGTTCTCGTCCGACCGCACGATCCGGGAATACGCCATCGACACCTGGCACCTTGGCGCGTCGTTGAAGAAGGTTTGAAGTGCTGAAAAAAACGGAAGTCCTGGCCCTGTGCCGGGCCGAGCACGGCGATCCGTTCGCGGTGCTTGGAATGCGCGGCGACAGCAAGGGACGCTTATGGCTGCGCGCGTTGCAGCCTGGGGCCAGCGCGGTATCGGTGATCGACGCCGAAAGCGGCGTCAAGGTTTTGGACCTGACCCAGCGCAAACTCGACGTTCTTGGCGGGGCGTCAGGATTTTTCGAGGCGGCCTTGCCCGAAGGCAGCCAGCCGTTCAAATACCGCTTGAGAATCGTCTGGACCGGCGGCGTGCAGGAGATCGCCGACCCCTACAGTTTCCCGGCGATTCTCGGCGATCTCGACGCCTGGCTGCTGGCGGAAGGATCGCATCTGCGACCATTCGAGCGCCTGGGCGCGCATCCCGGCGAGATCGACG
The DNA here is from genome assembly GCA_031290495.1 of Accumulibacter sp. Classification (GTDB taxonomy): domain Bacteria; phylum Pseudomonadota; class Gammaproteobacteria; order Burkholderiales; family Rhodocyclaceae; genus Propionivibrio. The sequence goes on along the minus strand of JAITNL010000159.1, from coordinate 2,023 downwards.
GCGTCCAGGGCACGACCTTCGCTGTCTGGGCGCCGGACGCGCAACGGGTCAGCGTGGTCGGCGATTTCAACACCTGGGACAATCGCCGTCATCCGATGCGCTTGCGCCGTGAGTGCGGCGTCTGGGAATTGTTCATTCCTGGCGTCGGCAGCGGCGCTTGCTACAAATACGAGATTCGCGCCGGAAATGGGCAGATCCAGCCGCTCAAGGCCGACCCTTACGGTTTCGCCGCCGAATTGCGCCCGTCGACCGCTTCGCGGGTGTACGACTTGCCGATGGCGGAAAAGCGTCAAAACGTTGGCGCCGGCAGCCGGCTGGACGCGCCGATTTCCATCTACGAAGTCCATCTCGGTTCCTGGCGGCGCGACGGTGACGGCGGTTTTATCGACTATCGACGTCTTGCCGAAACGCTGATTCCCTATGCCGTAGACTTGGGCTTCACGCATCTGGAATTGCTGCCGGTATCGGAACACCCTTTCGACGCCTCCTGGGGCTACCAGCCGCTGGGCCTGTACGCGCCGACCGCGCGCTTTGGCTCGCCGGACGATTTTCGTGACTTCGTCGCGGCGTGTCACCGCGCCGGGCTCGAAGTCATCGTCGACTGGGTTCCCGCGCATTTTCCGACAGACGAACACGGTTTGGCCCGTTTCGACGGCGACTGTCTGTACGAACACGCCGACCCGCGCGAGGGAAAACACCAGGACTGGGGTACGCTGATCTACAACTTTGGCCGCCGCGAGGTGTTCAACTATCTCGTCGGCAACGCCCTGTTCTGGATCGAACGCTACGGCGTCGACGGCCTACGCGTCGACGCCGTGGCCTCGATGCTGTACCGCGATTACAGCCGCAAACAGGGGGAATGGATCCCCAACATTCACGGTGGCCGCGAGAACCTCGAAGCGGTGCATTTCCTGCGTCGGGTCAACGAAATTCTCGGACAGGAATGTCCCGGCGCGGCGACGTATGCCGAGGAATCCACGTCCTGGCAGGCGGTCACCCGTCCGCCGTCGATCGGCGGTCTGGGCTTCCATTTCAAGTGGAACATGGGCTGGATGCACGACGTGCTTGACTACATGCGGCACGACCCGATTCACCGCCGCTATCACCACAACCAATTGACCTTTGGCCTGCTCTACGCCTTCAGCGAAAACTTCGTGCTGCCCTTGTCGCACGACGAAGTCGTGCACGGCAAAGGTTCGCTGATCGACAAAATGCCCGGCGATTACGGGCAAAAATTCGCCAATCTGCGCGCGCTGTACGGTTTCATGTGGGCGCATCCGGGCAAGAAACTGTTGTTCATGGGCAGCGAATTTGCCCAGTGGAACGAGTGGAACGACGCCGGTTCGCTCGACTGGAGCCTGCTCGATTTCCCGCCGCACGCCGGTACGCAAGCGCTGATCCGCGATCTGAACCGGCTTTACCGCGCCACGCCGGCGCTTTACGAGGTCGATTTTGACGCGCGCGGTTTTGAGTGGCTTTCGGCCAACGATTCGGACAACTCGGTCATCGCCTTCCTGCGCCGCGGCCGTGACGCCTCGCGCGTCATGCTTTGCGTGTGCAATTTCACCCCCCTCGTGCGCCAGGATTACCGCATCGGCGTCCCCGGTCCCGGCGCGTACCGCGAACGGCTGAACACCGATTCGCACTACTACGGCGGCGGCAACGTGGGCAACGGATTTGACGGCATCAAAGCGGAAGCGCAACCGTCGCACGACCGGGAATGGTCGATCTCGATGACCCTGCCGCCGCTCGCCACGCTTATTCTGGAATGGGAAAGGCTGGTGTGAACGCGGAATGAGCGGCGTCCCCACGAGGAGCGCACAGAGGACACGAAAGAGGGGCTGAAAAGGTCATGGATATTTATTTTTAGTGCGGCAGGCTGGGTTGAAACGAAGTGGAAACCCATATATGGACTCCTCCTGTTTTGCAAGGGAAATACAGGAAATTGAAACACGAAGGGAAGGTGCGACTGCGCCCATATATCCGACCTCGTTATGGCGTTCATTGCTGCGCGCCGGGCCAC
>JAITNL010000158.1 GCA_031290495.1 Accumulibacter sp. | reverse complement strand
TCGAGATCGCCGTCCATGATCGCGTCGATGCGGTACAGCGTCAGGTTGATGCGATGGTCGGTGACCCTGCCCTGCGGAAAATTGTAGGTGCGGATGCGTTCGGAACGGTCGCCGCTGCCGATCAGGTTCTTGCGCGTCGACGCGATTTTGGCGTGCTGTTCGCGTTCCCGCGCGTCGCGGATGCGCGCCACCAGCACCGCCATCGCCCGCGCCTTGTTCTGGTGCTGCGAGCGGCCATCCTGACATTCGACGACGATGCCGGTTGGCAGATGGGTGATGCGCACCGCCGAATCAGTCTTGTTGATGTGCTGACCGCCAGCGCCTGACGCGCGAAAAGTGTCGATGCGCACGTCGACCGGATTGATATTCACCTCTTCCAGCGCGTCGGCCTCGGGCATCACCGCGACGGTGCAGGCCGAGGTGTGGATGCGCCCCTGCGCTTCGGTCTCCGGCACGCGCTGCACGCGATGGCCGCCGGACTCGAACTTGAGCCGCGAATACACGCCCGACCCGGCGATGCGCGCGATCACTTCCTTGTAACCGCCGAGTTCGGCTTCGCTCGCCGACACCACCTCGACCTGCCAGCGCCGGCGCTCGGCATAGCGCGTATACATGCGGAACAGCGCCCCGGCGAACAGCGCCGATTCGTCGCCGCCCGTACCGGCGCGGATTTCGAGGAAAACGTTGCGCTCGTCGTCGGCGTCCTTCGGCAGCAGCAATCCTTGCAGTTCGAGTTCGAGCGCGGGCAGCCGTTCCCTGGCCGCCCGCACTTCCTCTTCGGCCAGCGCTTTCATTTCGGGGTCGGCCAGCATCTCCCGCGCCGACGCCAGATCGCCTTCCGTCCGCTGCCATTCCTGGTACAGCGCGACGACCTGGCCGATTTCGGCGTGTTCGCGCGTCATCCGGCGGAACTGCTCCAGGTCGCGCGTCGCCTCGGCGCTGGACAGGATGCGGTCAAGCTCGTCGCGCCGGCCAACGAGACTTTCCAGCGTGTCGCGGATACTCTGTTTCATGATTTTTGCCTGGGTCAGTCCGGGTTGTGGTGCAGGTTGAACAGCTTGGTCAACAAGGCCCGCGCCTCGCCGCGCTCGCCCTCGGACTGACTCAGGGCTTGCGTCGGGCCGTGCAGGTATTTGTTGGTCAGACGGTGCGAAAGCTGCTCCAGCACGGCCTCCGGCGGCTCGCCCCTGGAAAGCAGCTTCAAGGCGTGTTCCATTTCGCCCTGCCGCACGCGCTCGGCGTTGTCGCGCAATACCCGGATGAGCGGAACGCTCGCGCGCGTCCGCAGCCATTGCAGGAAATCATCGACGCGCCGGTCGACGATCGCCTCGGCCTCGCTCACCGCCGATTGCCGCGACGTCTGCCCGGACTGAACGATCTCGCCAAGATCGTCAACCGTGTAGAGAAAAACGTCGTCGAGCCTGGCGACTTCTCTTTCGACATCGCGCGGCACCGCCAGGTCAACCATGAAGATCGGTCGGTGGCGGCGCGCGCGAATGGCCCGCTCGACCAGCCCCAGCCCGATGATCGGCAGCTGGCTGGCGGTGCACGAAACGACGATGTCAAATTCGGCGAAACGCCTGGCTGCGTCGTCCAGGCGAATGGCCGTGCCGCCGTATTTTTCGGCCATTTTCCGGCCACGGTCGACGCTGCGGTTGGCGATGACGATCCGCTTGGGGTGCCGCGCCGCGAAATGCGTGACGCACAGCCCGATCATCTCGCCCGCGCCGATGAACAGCACGTTCTGCTCGGCGACGCTTCCGAAAACGCGCTCGGCCAGACGCACCGACGCCGCGGCCATCGAGACGACGCTGGCGCCGATCGCCGTGCCGGAACGCACGTCCTTGGCGACCGAGAACGATTGCTGGAACAGCTGTTCCAGCATCGTGCCGAGCGCCCCCGCCTCGCGCGCGGCGCGCGCCGCTTCTTTCATCTGACCCAGAATTTGCGGTTCGCCAAGCACCATCGAATCGAGTCCGCTAGCGACCCGAAAAGCGTGACGCACGGCTTCACGCTCTGGATGGGTGTACAGGTAAGGTTCGAGTTCGCGCAGCGGTACGCGCCGGTTCTGCGCAAGCCAGCCCACGACGGCCCGCGGTTCCCCGGCCTGACAATACAGCTCGATACGGTTGCAGGTCGACAGAATGGCCGCTTCCTGGACGTTTCCGCCGCCGGTCAGGTCCCGGAGCGCCTGCCGCAGTTCCCCGGCGTGGAAAGCCAGCTGTTCGCGCACCGTGAGCGGCGCTGTGCGGTGATTGATCCCGAAAGTGAAAAGCACCATGCCGTCGGATAAGGTAAGGGGAGTTTCGCGGTCGCGAATGTCCGCGCGAGGGAGGCGATTATAGCATCCGCTTCCAACCGCTCTGGCGCGTGGGATGTGGCAGGGCGATTGCATTGGTGATAGTAGCAAATATCATTGACACAAGTTGCATTTTGAGATAGAATAGAAGCAGCAGAAAAATGCGGGAGAGCGCGGCGTATGGAAATCACCTTGAGAGACGTAATCGGGCTGG
>JAITNL010000075.1 GCA_031290495.1 Accumulibacter sp. | reverse complement strand
CCAATTCGTGTAATCTTCATCTCGGACTTCTCCTTCCTTTGTCTGGTTTATCAAAACCTCCAGTCTGGCACATCACGATGCCGTTCGGGACAGGAGGAGTCCATTCCATTAGCCTACGCAGGCTGTTATGATATCTATGCATGTACGTTATGGAAAAATATATGCCCCGTATCAAATTGTTCGGCAAAGCCAGAATTGTGGTGGGAGATACAACTACGCATAGCGGAGTCGTCATCACAGGAAGCACCACTGTCAGAGAAGATGGAATTCCTGTTGCGCGCAAAACTGACAAGGTCATTTGCCCTCTGTGCAAACCTCACGTGTTTGTGATTACTGAAGGGTTCGAGAACTGCCTGGATCATGGCCTTCCGGTGGCGGCGGAAGGTCATTTGACGAGTTGCGGTGCCCGGTTAGTTGCTTCTGCGGCAGGCACGCTGAACCTGTCTGGGGTAAAGATTGTGGATATGACGGCGTTGGTTGCGTTGTCTGCATTGCAGGCGGAGGGTAATTCATTTGTCGCGCAAAATTTCTCCAGTGAGAATGTGGAAATATTTATACCAGCGTCGTTCGTTTCAGAAGAGACAACGGCGCAACAATCGGAGGAATGCGCCCATCTTTTGAGGGATATCCAGCGTGAGGAGGAAACCATTAAAAAGATTGGCAGGGCTATCAAGGAATATAAATCTGGCCAAAGTCTAAAAGATGTTTATGGACTTGAAGTTGATGCAACCCCACAAGGATATAGAGGGAAGCAATACGAAACTTCCTCGCAGGGCTACAAAAAAGCTGTAGATATTCTGGAGGGAGATGAAAAAGGAAATAAAAGTTCGAAACAAGAACACGCAAAGAATGATGCGGTTGGTATATTTCTCGAAAGCGGCAATTTAACGGAAAGGTTAATGCGTGGAATACTTAGAGCAGAAAAAGCACGGAATGAGCGTGTTCTTGCTGAAATAAAGAGAATTTACGCCAAGGATTGCGAAGGAACCACGGCATGAAAAAAGCAATCTCTTGTCTTTTGTATGCACTGGAAGTTGGTTTTTTTTCTGTTGTATTTTTTTACGCATGGTTCAACAGCTTTCCAGTAACAGTCCTTTTTGGCTGTGGCGACAAGTTCATTCCGGCAGATCAAAGAGTTGAATGGATGATTCTTTTTTTCTCAATCGGGTCTCTGCTGATTTTTTTATTTGTTGAAAAATTTTACAGGAGAAATCTGATCAATTCATCATCGGCATTTATGGTAAGCGCATTATTCATCCTTGTCTTTATGATTTTTAATACCCCTGTAGATAATTCATTTCCCAAGCTCACATTCATTGAATCACCCGAAACAAAACACGAAACAAATGAAATAAAGCACAGAATAAGGGGTGGTGTCATTTATTTTTCACGAGTCTGACCACAATGTCACCAACGAAGCATGGCAAGGAAAATTGAAATACCCCCTTTAGCCTGACCTTTTCAACCATCGGACGAGAGTTTATTATGGAAGTCATGGAGCAATACTGTTTTGTACGCAAAGATATTCTGATGATCGCCAATGAAAATGACAAATTCGGGTTGTATTGGCATGGTATGCATAATTCATATTCTGGTACTGTTTTTGTGGTAGATTCAAACAACAGGCTCTCCGGGATCATCGCAAGAAAAGAGTTGAATTTCCATAATAAACAAGGTGGCGACATAAGAAATACACCATGCCGTGACATGATGAACAAAAAATTTACATCGGTAATCAGAGGGCATGGCGCGGAAACAAAATACCGGATTATTCCAGTCATTGAAACAACGGGTGACTTTGTTGGCGCATATATAAAAAGCGCCAAAATTGGCGGGGTAACGATAGATATAGGTGACGCGTGCAATTTAAGATGCCCGTGCTGTCCGCGCGGCACCCGTAAAATGGTGAACAGCAAAAGAAAAATGCCGCTGGATAAATTTCACCGGGTAATTGAGAAACTGGAATTTTCAGGGGTCAAACATATTTCCCTGTTTAATTGGACCGAGCCTTTTCTGGTTTCAAATCTGCATGAGTATATTGACCAGTGCGCGCAATTTGGAATAAATGTTACCATTTCCACCAATCTATCCATAAAAAAAATTAATCATCTGCGTACTGTTTTATCGCGGCCAAATTTGCATAAAGTATCTGTCAGCGTCAGTGGTTTTAACGCGGACACTCATGCGACTTATCATAGAGGCTCTGATATCGATGTGGTAAAATCACATTTGTCGGACATCTCAAAAATGAACCTTTCCGACCCATCGGTTATTTGTATTAAATATCTTGATTTCGGCTACAATTATCCGGAAGTGGGGCAAATGCGCAATTTTGCGAATGAATCTGGATTTGATTTTGTTCATTTCCCGGCAGGCGGAAATCCAAAATCCTGTCCTGAAGGTTATACGGAAAAACCAGGCGAACGCGAACTTATCCCCCCCCCCCCCGCACAAGAACAGACTCCCTGATTTATATTGTTTATTATCCAACCAACTGGATCTAAATTACAACGCAGACGTATATCTTTGCTGCTACCGTCCCAATTTGCCAAATTATAGATTAGGTAACTTTCTGGATGACTCTTTACAGGATATATTTATCCAGCGTTACAACCATCCTTATTGTGCAACATGTGATATGGTCAAGGACATGCCTGTTTCCTTTCCTGAAAAATAACAAACCAAGGTGTCGTGTCGTTTATATTGGCATTTGGGCGGAGACATTTATGTTTTGAACTGAGGAAAGAATTACATGAAAGCATGGCAGAAAAAAGTAAAATGACACCGCCCTCTTTCAACACTGATCGCAAAACGCGGGAGACAATCATGGACAAAACTCCGCAGCAACGCATCACCCTGGAACCCGGCAAACGCGGTGGCCGTCCCTGCATTCGCGGAATGCGAATCGCCGTGTATGACGTGTTGTCGTGGCTGGCGGCAGGCATGAGCGAAGACGAAATCCTTGCTGACTACCCGGAACTCGAACGCGAAGACATCCGCGCCAGCCTCGGCTTTGCCGCCAATCGTGACGCCAGCGTGACGAGACTGGCGGCGTGAAGCTCCTTCTTGACCAGAATCTGTCGCGGCGTTTGCTGCCTGAACTCGCTTCGATCTTTCCCGGCTCCTCCCATGTACAAGTGGATGGGTTGGAATCAACGAGCGGCAAGAGCGTATGGCAATTCGCGCGGGGACACGGGTTTGCGATTGTGACCAAGGATGTCGATTTCCTTGAAATGCAACAGATTTTTGGCTTCCATCCCAAACTTGTGTGGATGAATTGCGGTAACGTATCGAACATCGTCATCCAGAAAAAACTGGTGGACCATGCGGATGCGATTCGCAAAATGTTAACCACGACAGATGCAGGTGTTGTGGAAATTGAATAAAGCTCCATGAAACCCGTTCCGCGTTCCGCAAACCACTAAAGAAATCAGTGTCATTTATGTTTTCACAAATGAAGCATGGCAAGGAAAATTGAAATGACACTGAATCTTATTTCATGGAAGATTGACGTGAATTTTCTTGGAAGATTGGGCGAATCAAGCGGGGCATGAACTGGATGAAATTTTGGTTTGAATCGAGGTTTCTGTGATGAAAATATCGTCTTTACAACCCGGAAAACCGTGGCCGCCTGGATCACACTGGGACGGCACGGGCGTGAACTTCGCGCTGTTTTCGGCGCACGCCGAGCGCGTCGAACTCTGCCTCTGGGAAGGCAAGGCCATGCGCGTCCTTTCGCTGCCGAAACGCACCGATCAAATCTGGCACGGCTATCTGCCCGGCGCGGCGCCCGGTCTGTGCTACGCCTATCGGGTTCATGGCCCGGCCGGTCCGGGGCATCGTTTCGACCCGCAACGGCTGCTCGTCGATCCGTATGCCAGGGAGCTGATCGGCGATTTTTCCTACGACCGGACGCCGCCGTCCGGACCGGGTTTGCGCGCCCGCGTCGTCGATCCGGCTTTCGACTGGGGGGATGACTGCGCTCCCGACATTCCCTTGCGCGATTCGGTCTTTTACGAAGTCCACGTGAAGGGCGCGACGCAAACGCATCCCGAAGTGCCAAAAGCCTTGCGCGGCAGCTATGCCGGTCTGGCTTCGCCGGCCATGCTCGATCATTTTCAGCGTCTTGGCGTCACCGCCGTCAAGCTCTTGCCGATTCACGGTTTCCTGGACGAAGAACGTCTTTTGTCGTTCGGACTGAACAACTATTGGGGCTATAACACGTTAGCGTTTTTCGCCCCTGAGCCGCGTTATGCCGCGCGAACGGGCGGACAGACGACGATGAACGAATTTCGTTCGATGGTTCGCTCACTGCATGGCGCGGGAATCGAAGTCATCCTCGACGTGGTGTACAACCACACGGCTGAAACAGACGCCTTCGGTCCGACGATTTCCTTCCGTGGCATCGACAACGCGAGCTACTACCGGCACGACCCGGAGCAGCCGGATCGTTACGCAAACTACAGCGGCTGCGGCAACACCTTCAACCTGGCGCATCCGCGCGTCTTGCAACTGGTCATGGATTCCCTGCGCTACTGGGCCGGCGAGATGCGTGTCGACGGTTTCCGCTTCGATCTCGCCGCCGCGCTGACCCGCGACAGCGCCTTCCTGGCGGCGGTCGCGCAAGACCCGCTGTTGTCGCGCAAAAAACTGATCGCCGAACCCTGGGATCTTGGCCCCGACGGTTATCGTCTCGGCGGTTTCCCGCCCGGATGGAGCGAATGGAACGATCGTTTCCGGGACGATGTCCGCGCCTTCTGGCTGACCGGCGAGAGCGGCACCGGCGCGCTGGCGCAGCGCCTCGCCGGTTCGAGTGAAATATTCCGCCACGACGGACGCGCGCCTTCAGCCGGCGTCAATTTCATCACCTCGCACGATGGTTTTACCCTGCGCGACCTCACCAGCTACCGGGACAAGCACAACGCGGCGAACGGCGAACAAAACCGCGACGGCCACGGACGCAACCTGTCCTGCAATTGCGGCGTGGAAGGCGGCACGGACGATCCGCGCATCCTGGAGCATCGGCGTCGGCTGCAACGCGCCTTGCTGACCACGCTGTTCACCGCGCAGGGCGTGCCGATGCTGCAAGGCGGCGACGAATTGGGACGCACGCAGGCGGGTAACAACAACGCTTATTGCCAGGACAATGCCTTGACCTGGCTGGACTGGCCCAGGGCCGATCGGCAACTGATCGAATTTACCGCCGGGCTGATCGCTCTGCGGCAGCAATTCGCGCAACTTTGCCGTACCGGGTGGTTATCCGGCGCCGAAGACGCGGATGGCCGGCGCGATGTCGTCTGGCAGCACCCGGACGGACACGAGATGGAAGGCGCGGATTGGAACGCCTCGCCGGGAGGAACGCTGGGCATGCTCCTGTCGCCGGTGACGCCGGACGCACCGTTCGACCAGCCAAGCGAAGCGCCGTTGCTGGCACTCTTCAACCGGAATGCCGCAGCGGTCGGTTTTCGTCTTCCCCCAGGCGCGTGGCGGCAACTCTGCGACAGCGGCAGCGACAAGCCTTTCATGGCGCTAACCCACGAGTCCGTCTGTTCCCTGGCGGCTTATTCCGTCGTCTTGCTTGTCCAGGTAATCGCGTGAATAGGACACCTGAAACACGGCAAGGTTGGGCGGATAAGCCCGCTGGTGCGGCTTATCCAACCCAAACGCCCCCCGCGCGCCCAACGTCTCTATAATACACAGCCATGAGCAATGACATCCTCTCCCCGTGTTTCGACGACGTTTTCAAGATATTGTTTGGCGATCCGCACAACGGCGAGATTCTGAGAGCGTTTCTCGAAGCGACACTACCGTTGCCGGATGACGACTACCAGGAAATCACCCTGCTCAATCCTTTTTTGCCGAACGAGCGTATTGGCGACAAGATCGGCATTCTGGACATCAAGGTCAAAACCGCGTTCGGAAAAATGATCGACATCGAAATCCAGATCGCCAACCGTGCCGCGCTGCACGAACACATCGTCTACTACCTGGCGAAAATGTTGACCGAACAGATCGGCGTGGGCGAACACTACGGCAATATCAAACCGTCCATCCGCATCCTGATCACCGATTTCGCGATGATTCCCGACAATGGGCATTATCACAACCGCTTCCGTCTGCACGATCCCGAAACCGGAGCGGACTTCGCCGACTTACTGCACTTCCACACACTGGAGCTTCCCAAGTTACCGAAAAAGGCCGACGGAACCAAACTCTGGAGCTGGCTGGAATTTCTGAAAACGCAAAACAAGGAGAAACTCGAAATGTTGGCGAAAACAAACCAGGATGTAAAAAAAGCGGTGCGAGATCAATACGCGCGGGAGGAGTTCGTGCGCAATGAGGCTCGGAGCGAAGGCGAGAAGAAAGCGCTGCTCGCGGTTGCCCGAAACGCGCTGCAAAACGACCTGTCCGTCGAAAACATCGCGGCGCTTACCGGCCTGACCCGTGAAGAAATTCAGGCGTTGCTGCATTGACCCTGCCTGCCTGCCCAAAACCCATGCCCCCTCTCCGTCAAAGCGGCATTCTGCTGCACCCAACGTCGCTTCCCGGCCCGCACGGTTCGGGCGACCTCGGCCCCGCCGCCCTCCATTTCGTCGACTGGCTGGCGGCTGGCGGACAAACACTCTGGCAAATTCTGCCGCTCGGCGGGATCGGGCCGGGAAATTCGCCCTACATGAGTCCGTCGGCTTTCGCCGGAAACGAACTGCTGATCGAACTGACGCGCCTGCGTGAAGCCGGCTGGCTGACCGAGGCGGATATCCGTCCCGACCTGTCCTGGCGCAGCGAACGGGTGGATTACGGCACGGTCAGACCCTTCCGCATGACACGTCTGCGTCTGGCCGCCGAACGCTTTTTCGCGAAACCCCACGCGGACGCTCAACACGACTTTCTGGCCTTCTGCGCGGAAGAAAGCGACTGGCTCGAAGATTACGCGCTGTTCATGGCGCTCGAAAGCAGACTGGGGCCAGGGAAAGTCTGGCAAGATCAGCCCGCCGAACTCGCGCAGCGCAAGGCGGTCGCGCTCCACGAGGCCGCTCGCGTCTTGGCCGATGAGTGCGGCTTCTGGAAATTCTGTCAGTGGTGTTTCGACAGACAGTGGACCGCCGTCAAGAAATACGCCAACGAACGCGGCGTGCGCGTCATCGGCGACATCCCCATCTTCGTCTCGGCGCACAGCGCCGACGTGTGGGCGCACCAGCGGCTGTTCGACCTCGACGCGCACGGCTATCCGCGCGTCGTGGCCGGCGTTCCGCCAGATTATTTCAGCGCGACCGGCCAACGTTGGGGGAATCCTCTTTACAAATGGGAAGCGCACGAAAAAGACGCCTATCTCTGGTGGACGCGAAGAATGCGCCGCATGTTGAAACTTTGCGACATCGTGCGCATCGACCATTTCCGTGGTTTCGAGTCCTATTGGGAAATTCCGGCCAGTTCGCCGACCGCCATCGACGGTCAGTGGCGAAAAGGGCCTGGACAGGCGCTGTTTACCGAAATATACAAAGCCCTTGGCCTGGAACACGGTCAGGAATCGGATACCTTCCAGATCATTGCCGAGGATCTCGGCATCATCACCCCCGAAGTCACGGCGCTGCGCAAAGCGGTCGATTTTCCCGGTATGCGCATCTTGCAATTCGCTTTCGACGGCCAGAGCGACAATCTCTACCTGCCGCACAATTTCGAGCCGCAAACCGTCGTCTATACGGGAACGCACGACAACGACACGACGCGCGGCTGGTGGCAATCGCTATCGGATCAGCAGCGCGATTATGTCCGGCGTTACCTGCGCGTCGACGGTACCACCGCGATTCAATGGGACATGATTCATGCCGCGTCCGCCTCGGTGGCGGCGGTATCGATCATTCCGATGCAGGACGTCCTGGGGCTGGATACCACGGCGCGCATGAACCACCCCGGCGTCGCCGGCGGCTACTGGGAATGGCGTTTCACTTGGAAACAGGTCGCCACTTGGCACGCCATACAACTCGCCGAACTGACCCGTCTGCACGGCAGGACAGCGCAGCGCAAAACGGACAAAAACAGGTCGGCGTCTTGAACAATCGACACGACGATCCGGCATGAACGACAACGAAAGCCGCGATTTGTAGTAGCATTCGCCTGTAAATCGTAACTCTGGATGACTTATCCACTTCTCGAAAGGAAAGATCATGGCGGAAACAACTCACAAATCCTCTGCGCCGAAAAAAACAACAGCCACCAAGGCCGGCATTGACGCCAAAGCCCAAACCAAGCCGGAAGCAGCGAAAAAAGCCGCTCCGGCGGTCGAAACCAGCAGGCTCGCCTCTGCCGCCGGCACCCAAAAAACACCAGTCACCCAGAGCAAAACGACGGTCAAAAAGAAGGTTCTCAGCGACGAACAACGTTATCTGATGATTGCCGAAGCGGCGTATTTTCGCGCCGAGAGCTGCCAATTCAAAAGCGACCCGGTGCGGGATTGGATCGATGCCGAGCGCGATATTGCCATCCTTCTTGGGGAAGGCAAATAAAGCGTCCGTGCGGGTCTCGCGTCAATCCTTCGCAATACCCGTTTCCCCGTTTCTTCTTCCGGCGCGGCAGCCGTTCGCTTTTGTCGGGGTTCGCAAGCTCCCACGCTTTTGCCGCCGTTCCCTTGGAATTTGCCGATCATTGGGCTAAAAAATGGGGGCCGCGCCGACGCCGTGATTGCAATTTGGGTTTTGCAGCACTGTTGCGCGCTTGACGTCGAAGTTGATCGTATTGCGTCTTTCCTCAATTTGGCCGGTATGCACCGCGCGCGATTCCCACTGATCAGGGTTGGGTTGACGATGGCGTATGTGACGCAAAGCATGGTTGATTCAGCGGACATACGTTTATATCGGCGACGCTGATTTTGAAGGCGGCAAAACAATCGGCGCCGCTGTGTTCGCAAAACCCTGCCCGCGTCTGCCGCAGCGGTTCCATAAATAACCGCCCCTACAAATAACCGTCATTCCTGCGCAAGTTTTGTTGGTGGGGAGGCGCTTAGCGAACCATAACTGAATCGGGCACAATAAGCCCCTCGCAATACCGACAAACCCGGATCGTGGGCAGCACTTACTTTTGAAAACAGCATGAAAACCGTCGCCATCGTTCCTGTTTTTGACCACGGCGCGACCGTGGGCGCGGTGGCCGCCACGCTGCGCGCGCACGGCTTGCCGGTCATCCTGGTCGATGACGGCAGTCACGCGCCCTGCGCCCAAACGCTGGACGCGCTGCTTGCCGCCGGGGCCGCGCGCGATTGGCCGCCTCTCGTCCTCCTGCGCCACACTGAAAATCGCGGCAAGGGCGCCGCCGTGCTGACCGGTTTGGTTCACGCGCAAACGCTGGGCGCAACCCACGCCGTGCAGGTCGACGCCGACGGACAACATGATCTTGAGGCTTTGCCCGCTTTTCTGGAGGCTTCCGCCGCTAATCCGCGCGCGGTCATCAACGGCTGTCCGCGCTATGACGATAGCGTTTCCAGGGGCCGATTGTACGGGCGTTATCTCACCCATCTCTGGGTCTGGATCAATACCCTGTCGTTGCGCATTGCCGATTCGATGTGCGGTTTTCGCGTCTATCCGCTGGCCGCCGTGATGCCGCTGCTGCCCGCGCTGCGCCATGCCAAACGCATGGATTTCGATCCGGAAATCCTGGTGCGTCTGGATTGGGCGGCGGTTCCCATCGTCAATCTGCCGGTCAGGGTGCGTTATCCCGCCGATGGTTTGTCGCACTTTCAGCCCTGGCGCGACAATCTGCGCATTTCCGCGATGCACGCGCGGCTTTTTTTCGGCATGTTGCGGCGCTGCCCCCGGCTGCTCGCCTGGCATGTGCGTGGGAACAGGGTGTAATCGTGCATTGGGCTGAAATCGGCGAAGTCGGTTTCACCGGCGGAACGCGCCTACTGTTCCGGGTCTATCGGCATTGCGGGCGACGGCCTTTCCGCGCCTTGCTCTTTTTCGTCATTGCCTGGTTTTTCGTCACTCACGGTCTGGCCCGCCGCGCTTCGCTCGACTACCTGCGGCATCTTCATCGCGCCAGCGGTGGAACGACACCGACGCCCAAACTCCGCAACAGTTTTCGCCACTTCATGAATTTCGCCGAGACGCTGCTCGACAAAATGCTGGCCTGCGATGTCCGTCTGGAAACCTTACCCGGTCATACCGAAGGCATCGAGCATTTCACCCGCCTCATCGACGAAAAACGCGGCGCCTTGATTATTACCGCGCATCTGGGCAACCTTGAACTCTGTCGCCGGATGGCAAAAGACCAGGTGCGTATAAAACTCACCGTGCTGGCGCATACACGCCATGCCCAAAAATTCAACCGGATGCTGAATGCGCTCGACCTGGAACAGGAAGTCGTCGATACCATCGACATAACGGCGGCCATGCGGCTCTCGGAACGCGTCGCGGCGGGCGGCTTCGTGGTCATCGCCGGCGACCGGGTTCCGGTCACGCCGGGCAGCGCCACGCTGACGTACCCCTTTCTGGGCGAAGACGCCTGTTTTCCGCTCGGCCCCTACATCCTCGCCGCCGCGCTGGCATGTCCGGTGCTGACGCTGTTCAGCGCGCGGCGCGCGGATGGATTTTCCGTCACCGCGCGTCTTCTGGCCGAACGCATCGTTCTGCCGCGCCGGGAACGTCAGCAGGCCATTCTTCCTTATCTGCGCGAATACGTCGCCGCGCTGACCGAAGAATGCCAAAAGAATCCCTTGCAATGGTTCAACTTCTTTCCTTTCTGGCAACAAGCGTCCGCTGTCCAAACCGCGATGGAAACCAACGATGAGAAACTCTAAAAGTCAATGGCGCAAAAGCGTGCAATGGCAGGTGCCATTTCACGACCTCGATCCGATGGAAGTCTGCTGGCACGGTCATTACGCGCGTTATTTTGAATTGGCGCGAACCGCGCTGATGCAGTCCATCGGCTACGATCACCCGCAAATGCGGGAATCCGGTTATGCCTGGCCGGTGATTGAATTGTTCATTCGTTACGCGCAGCCGCTCCGCTATCAACAACGCATCGAAATCGAGGCGTTTCTGGTGGAATGGGAAAACCGGCTCAAAATCGAGTACCTCATCCGCGATGTCGAAAGCGGTCGACGCTTGACCCGCGGGCACACCGTGCAGGTGGCGGTCGATATGCGCCAGCGGGAAATGTGTCTGCAAAGCCCGGCCATTCTGACTGAAAAACTGGGGATGAAATGAATACCGCCATCGCCCGGCGCGCCCTTGCCGCGCTTTGTTTTTTTCTGGTCTGCGCCGCCGTTCATGCCGAAGACGTGTTGCGGAACATCCAGAGTCAACTGGTGCTGGAACCGGTCATTCGCGGCGAGTTCACGCAGACGCGCAAGCTGGCGCAAATCAAAAAAACGTTGGTTTCGCGCGGGCGCTTTCTCGTCGCACAAAATTACGGCGTCATATGGAAGCAAGTCAGCCCGATGACACAAACGACGCGCCTGACCGGCGATGAAATCGTACAAACGGACGGCCAGGTGACGCTGATGAAAGTCAGCGCCGACCAGGAACCCGTGCTTAAAATCGTCAATGGCGTGCTCTTTGCGGTTTTCTCCGGCGACCTGGCGGCGCTGGCCCAGCATTTCGATTACAGCGGCAACGTCGAGAATAATGGCTGGCGTATCCGCTTTACGCCCAGGGACGCCAATCTGGCCAGGCTGATTGGCGAACTGCGGCTGACCGGCGGGCGCGATATTTCCAGCATCGAGATGGAAAGCGCTGCGGGCGATTTGACGCGCATCGAATTCAGCGCGCTGACGCATGACCAGACTCTTTCCGGTGAGGAGAAAAAACGCTTTGAATAGCGCGCCTTATGCGCGTCGCCATCGCCTGCTGGCCGCGTTCTGGCTGCTGCTCCTCGTGGGCGCGGCCGGGTGTCTGTGGCTGACGTGGGAGACCTGGCAAGCGCGTATCGACACCGACCTGCTGACCTTGCTGCCGCGCGACGAACGCCGCCCGGCGCTCGAGGCGGCGAGGAAGTCGCTGGCCGAACAGGGCGAACGGCAACTGGCCTTGCTGGTCTCCGCGCAGGACCTAAGCAGCACGCGGCAGGCGGCGGCGCTGTTGCGCGAGGCCCTGCGTGAACTCGATCTCCAGGCGCAGGGTGATTTCGCGCAATTCCCCGGCGATTTTTACTTACCCTATCGGCAGGGCTTGCTCACCGACGCCGATCGCGCCTGGCTGCGCTCGGACGCGCCGGCGGCGGCGCAAAGCCGCGCCCTGAATCTGGCGCACGGTCTGCTTTACGCGCCCTTTGCCGCGAGCGTCGCGCCCTGGACAGCCGACCCTTTCGGGCTGTTCGGCCACTGGCTGCAAAGCCTGGGTGAAGCCAGTCCGTTACGGCCTTCCGGCGGCGAATTGATGGTTGAACACGCCGGGCGTCACTACGCCGCGCTGACCTATGCGCTGCCGAAAAGCGCCTTTGACTCCGCTTTTCAGCAAAGGCTGATGGCGGGACTCGACGACGCGCAAGAAAAACTGCGCCGTGCCTATCCGCAAGCGAAACTGCTGCGCGCGGGCGTGGTGTTGCACGCGGCGGCGGCGGCGCGGCAGGCGCAAAGCGAAATGAGCCTGATTGGCCTGGGGTCGTTGGTGGGCGCGCTCTTTCTGATCGGTTTCGTTTTTCAAAGCGCGCGCGCGCTGCGCCTGATCGTGGTCTCGCTGCTTTCCGGCGCCCTGGTGGCGCTTGGCGCGACCCTGCTGATTTTCGAGCATTTGCATCTGACGACGCTGGTCTTCAGCGTCAGCCTGATCGGCGTCGCCGTCGATTACGCCATTCTGGTCTTCGCCCAACGCCTCGGCAATGACCAACCCGTCTGGCCACATCATCGGCGGTTGTTACCCACGCTGGTGATGGTGCTGCTGACGCCCGTACTGGCCTATCTCGGATTGGCGCTCACCCCTTTCCCGGGGCTGCAACAGATGGCGATTTTCGCCGCCTCCGGAATTTTCGGCGCGTGGATGAGCGTGCTGCTGTTCTACCCCCATCTGTTGCCGGAAACCCTGCCGCTGCCAAAAAATGCCGATTTCATGAGACGTTTACTGCAACGCTGGCCGCGCTGGCGCGGCGGAAAACAGTGGGGATATGCCCTGCTCATTCTGCTGATTATGGGCGGCGGTCTCGTCCAGCTACGCGCCAATGACGATATTCGCGGTCTTTTCAGCGGCGACGCGGCGCTGATGGCGGAACAACGCGAAGTCTCCGAAATCCTGCGATTGCCGAGTCCAGCGCAGATTTTTCTGATCGGCTCCGACAGCCCCGAAACATTACTGCAGCGGGAAGAAAGGCTCATAGACCGGCTGCGTCCATTGGTGGCAGCGGGGAAAATCAGCGGCTTCGAAGCGCTCACCCGCTGGTTGCCTTCGCAGGCGCGGCAAACGGAAGCGCGTGAATTACAAAAAACCCTGCTGACCAGCCGGGAAGCGCTCGAAAAAGAATTGGAGCTGCCCGCCGGATGGGCGCGCGAAGCCGCGCCGGCGCAGCAACTCACCCCCGAAATCTGGCTCGACAGCGCCATCAGCCAGCCTTTTCGCGCGCTCTGGCTCGGGGCCAACGCGACCGGCGGCGTGGCTGAACGCTATTCCAGCCTGGTGCTCCTGAAGGGGCTGGCCGACGCGGAAACCGCCGACACGCTGGCGCGGCTGGCGCAAGGGGAAGCGCCTTTATCCGGCGTCCAGTGGGTCGACCAGACCCGCGAAATTTCCAGCCTGATGCAGCGCTATCGGCATTTACTGACCGAGACCCTGCTGGCCGCCTGCCTGATCGCGCCGTTGCTGCTGTCCCTCTTTTTCCGCCGCGCGGTCTGGCGCATCGTTACACCGGTTTTGCTCGCGGGACTGGCGACGCTTGCGGTGATGGGCTATCTGCACCTGCCGGTGCAGCTTTTGAGCATTCTGGCGCTGTTGCTGACGCTCGGCATGGGCGTCGATTACGCCATTTTCCTGCAAGCGCGGCAAGCTCACGCGCATACGCTTTTGGCTACCACCCTGGCCGCCGCGCTGACGCTGCTGTCTTTCGGCCTGCTGGCACTTTCGAGCACCCCGGCCTTGCGCGCCCTGGGATTGACCGCCGCGCTGGGCGTCGCTTTCTCCTGGTTATTGACGCCGGTTTTCGTTCAACCTTCCATTTCATCCCGTTCCGGGGCAGAATCCTCCGGAATTTTCTAAGCGCCCGAATGCCCATGCGTCTTCGTCCGATTTCATGTTTTCCGCTGGTGATTTTGTGCCTCTGCGCCTGCGTCACCTCATCGTCTCCGTTCGAGCCGGAACTCGCGCCCCAACTCCTCGCCATCGCGCCCGGCGCGCTGGGCGAACGCACGGTCGAGCAGCGGCTGGTCATCCGCTGGCCGGGCGGCGAGAGGAGCATGGACGCCGTGCTGGAAATTGCCGGCGGCAAACTCCAACTGGTCATGATGAGCTTCGGGATGCGTCTGATGAGCGTGGAATACGACGGTGAAACGGTCAGCGCAACGCGCCATGTGCCTTCGGCGCCGCCCGGCGAACGCATGATCAACGACCTGCTGATGATCGCCGCGCCGCTGGAAGCCTTGCGTCAGGCTTTGCCCGCCAACTGGAGCGTTACGGAAAACCGCGATAACGCCTTCCGGCGGCGCGAGGTGGCGCGGGATGGCGCAACGCGGGTGGTCATCGACTATCCCGCCAATGCCACGGATTCTCCCTGGCGGGGCCGGGTCGAGTTTTCGCATCGCGCCTTGGGGTATCAATTGATTCTGGATTCGCATGAACTTTGACACAGCTCCGATCTATCTGTATCCGCCGGGCGTTTTATGCGCGCTGGGCGACGACTTGCCGACGCTGCGCGAGGCGCTTTTTTCCGGTGTCAGTCCCGGAATGCGCAGCAGTGAAAGCTGGAGTCCGGGACGCGCCCTGCATCTGGGTCAGGTGGACGCCGCGCTGCCCGATGTCGGCTTTCTGCCCAAGGAACAGCGTTCGCGCGGCAACGCCCTGTTGCTGGTCGCTTTTGCCCGCGTTGAAGAAGCCTGGCGCCAAGCGGTCGCCGATGTACCGTCCTGCCGCACCGCGGTGGTTATCGGCACCAGCGCCTCCGGCATGGCTGAAAGCGAAAACGCGGTGCGCGCCTTGCGGGACAACGGCGTCTGGCCAGAGGATTTTCACTATTCGCAACAGGAATATGGATCTCCGGCGCGGATGCTGGCGCACGTATTGAACATCGAAGGCCCCGCCTACACCGTTTCGACGGCTTGCACCTCCGGCGCCAAGGCGCTGATCAGCGGCGCGCGCCTCTTGCGCGCGGGGCTGGCGGACTGGGTGCTGGCGGGCGGCGTGGATACCTTGACGCGCTTTACCATCGCGGGGTTTTCCGCGCTGGAAGCCGTTGCCGCCGAACCCTGCCTGCCTTTTTCCAAAAACCGCGCTGGCATCAATATCGGTGAAGCCGCCGCGCTGTTCGTGTTGAGCCGCGAAGCGCCGGAAGAAGGGCCGTTCATCGTGTTGTCCGGCTGGGGAGAAAGTTCCGACGGGCATCACATTTCCGCGCCCGATCCGACCGGCGCGGGCGCGAAACAGGCGATCGAAGCGGCGCTGGCGCGCGCGAAAATTCCCGCCAGCGCCATTGGCTACGTCAATCTGCACGGCACCGCCACGCGACCGAACGACGCGATGGAAAGCCGGGGCATGGCGGAAATTTTCCCCGGCGTTCCCATGAGTTCGACCAAGCCGCTGACCGGACACACCCTGGGCGCGGCGGGCGCGCTGGAAGCGGCGTTCTGCTGGCTGACCTTGAGCGATGAAACGCGGCGGCTGCCGCCGCATCTGTGGGACGACGCGCCCGATCCGCTCGATCCGCCCCTGCCGCTGGTCGCACCGGGAAGCCGCGCCGCCGCGCCGATTTCCCATGCGCTGTCGACTTCCTTTGCCTTTGGCGGCAGCAACACGGCGCTGATTCTGGAGCGGAAAGCATGAATACGGCGCGGATCGGCCCATCCGGCTATCTCCCCATTGAGGAATACCTCCCGCATCGTGGCCGCATGGTGTTGCTCGATCGCGTACTGGAAGCCGAGGCGGGGCGCATCGTCTGCGCCGTCACGATTGGTCCGGAAAGTCCTTTTTGCCGCGCGGGGCGCGTCGCCGCCTACGTCGGCATCGAGTACATGGCGCAAACCATCGGCGCGCTGGCCGGTTGGCGATCCCGCAATGAAGGCCAGGCGGTCAAAACCGGCTTTCTGGTTTCAACGCGAAAATACGTGAGCCGGGTGGACGACTTTCCTCTCGGAGCAACTCTTGCTGTCGAGGCGCGGGAAAACTGGCGCGACGACGAGGGCCTGTACGTCATGGACTGCACCATTTATCATCCCCAGGACGAGATTGCCGCGCAAGCGACGCTGATGGTCTTTCAACCCAAAGATTTGCCTACTTATTTGACCACGACATGATGATGGAAAATTCAGCGCCACGCAGCGTACTGATTACCGGCGCGTCGCAAGGCATCGGCGAAGCCATCGCCCGGCGCGTCGCGGCGGATGGTTTTTTCCCGGTGCTGCACTGCCGCCGCCAGCGTCAGCGCGCGGAGGCGCTGGCCGACGCACTGAGCGGCGCGGGCGGCCGTCCGCGCATACTGCAATTCGACGTGGCCGACCGCGCCGCCACGGGTGCGGCGCTATTGGCCGACATCGAGGCGCATGGCGTCTATTACGGCGTGGTGTGCAACGCCGGCATGGCCGCCGACAATGCTTTTCCGGCCATGACGGATGAAGAGTGGGACAGTGTCCTGAGCGTCAATCTGGATGGTTTCTACAATGTCTTGCGGCCACTGGTCATGCCGATGGTGCAGGCGCGGCGTCCGGGGCGCATCGTCACCCTGTCCTCGCTTTCGGGGCAGACCGGCAATCGCGGTCAGGTCAATTACAGCGCCGCCAAAGCGGGCATCATCGGCGCCACCAAGGCGCTGGCGGTGGAACTCGCCAAGCGCCATATCACCGTCAATTGCGTCGCGCCCGGCCTGATTGAAACCGCCATGCTCGAACCTGAAATCATTGCCCGGATACTGCCCGCGATTCCTGCCCGGCGCGCCGGAAAACCTGAAGAAGTCGCCGCCGCCGTGAGTTTTCTGCTCGGCGACGAAGCCGCCTATATCACGCGCCAGGTCATCGCGGTGAATGGAGGCATGTTGTGAGCGGAGATGCCGCCAAACGCAGAATCGTCGTCACCGGCATGGGCGGCATCAGTCCGCTGGGCTGCCGCTGGGACGAAATTGAGCCGCGCCTGCGCGCCCGGCAAAACGCGGTGCGCGTGATGGAAGAATGGCGGGACATCCAGGGCTTGAATACGCGCCTGGCCGTTCCCGCCGTGGAGTTCTCCCTGCCGCCTGAACGCTATTCCCGAAAAACCATGCGCAGCATGGGGCGCGTGGCGCTGATGGCCTGCCGCGCCAGCGAATTTGCGCTCGCCGACGCCGGATTGCTGGATCAAGCGGCGCTTTTGAGTTCGGGACGGGCAGGTGTTTCCTATGGCTCATCGGTGGGTTCGATGGAAGCCATCGCCGATTTTGGCCGCATGATCGACTCGCGCGCGGTCAATGGCCTCAACGCCAACAGCTACATCCGCATGATGGGGCATACCGCGCCGGTCAATATCGCCGTCTTTTTCGGCCTGCGCGGGCGCGTGCACACCACGTCCAGCGCCTGCACTTCCGGCAGCCAGGGGATTGGCTATGCCTACGAAACCATTGTGCACGATCACGCCGACATCATGATCGCCGGCGGCGCGGAAGAACTCAACGCGAGCAGCTCGGCGGTCTTCGACACCCTCTTCGCCACCAGCACCCGCAACAGCGAACCCCACCTGACGCCGCGTCCCTACGACCGCGACCGCGACGGCCTGGTGATCGGCGAAGGCGCGGGCACGCTGATCCTGGAAGAGTACGCGCACGCCCAGGCGCGCGGGGCGCGAATGTACGCGGAAGTGGTCGGCTACGGCACCAACTGCGACGGTACGCACGTGACCCAGCCCTGTGCGGACACCATGGCCACCGCCATGCGCCTGGCGCTGGCGTCGGCGAAACTCGCGCCCGTGGCCATCGCTTACGTCAACGGTCACGGCACGGCCACCGAAATCGGCGACATCGCCGAAAGCCAGGCGACGCACAAAGTTTTCGGCCCGGAAATCCCGCTCAGTTCATTGAAAAGCTACATGGGGCACACGCTGGGCGCTTCCGGCGCGCTGGAAGCCTGGTTTTCCATCGCCATGATGCGCATGAACTGGTTCGCGCCCACCATCAACCTGGAATACGTCGACCCACGCTGCGCGGAACTCGGCTATATTACGGGCGACGGTCTCGATCTTGAATGCGAATACATCATGAGCAATAATTTTGCCTTTGGTGGAATCAACACATCGCTGATTTTTCGTCGCCTGCCGTAATGCGGAAAAGGAGTGTGGATACGCGGCAAGTGGAATAATGCGGCTTCGCGGCATCTGATTTCTTTTATTTTACTTACACACTTTTACGAAAGGAATTTCAATGAAAAAATTTTTATCCTGCGCGTTTATTCTTGCCGTTTTCCTGTGTATGCCATTGGCACACGGAAGATCTGAAAACATGCCGCAATTCAAAGACTATCCCATCCTTCTCACGTCGGCTGGAAACGCTGAAAAAACTGTTCATGACGCCATCGTCAAAGCGGCGATCAGGCGCGGATGGCGCGTCGTCCAGGATACGCCGAACGTATTGCGCCTGAGTCTCGATGTCCGTGGAAAACATCAAGTGGCCATAGAAGTGAAGATTGACGGCGGCAACGCATCGGTCAATTACATCAACAGCACCAATCTGAACTACAGCAAAGACGATGAAGGCCGCGAGAGCATTCATCCGAGCTATCGCAAGTGGGTCACTACCATGCTGAAAGATGCCGCTCGTGAGGCTGAAGCAAAAGTCTCAGGAATTTGACGTTCAACTGAAAACCATTGCGCATCACGATGCCATGCGCTGATTCCAAAGTGATGAGCATGGGATGGTTCGGCCTGGAAACCGCGATTGACCGCTCATGTCCTTGAAGTGAGCTTCTCCGATGGCAGTGTCTTCTTCATTTTCTTCCGCTCACCCACGGAGTAAGTTCGTTACGCGTCTGCGTGCGTTGCCGCTGGGTCGCGCTTGGGCAGCCCGCCCGCGCACGTTCAACCGCTGTTTCCAGGATGATTTTAACGATTGCCGTCTTCGCCTTGCGCAACGTGTCTCCCGTGTCCCGATCATCCAGCGATTATGGCACCGCAAACCATTGGCAGAGGATACGCAAAAGCGGACAAGTCCAAAAACTCGTGACAGTTGAATTTGCCAAAATTCGGTAATTGGCACATAATCCGGTCGCTCGGAAAAGAGGAACCCTTAAAAGTCTTTTCCCTTTTCAAGAAGTTGGAGTGGAAATTCCGGTCTTGTTTTCCACTCCGGTTTCCAGAAAAGCATTGAGGCTTTTTTGTGGGCGTCATGTGCTTGTGGATGCCTTCAAAAGACAAACGCGGCGCGATAGCAAAGCGGTTATGCACCGGATTGCAAATCCGTGTAGGTCGGTTCGACTCCGGCTCGCGCCTCCATTGAAATCAATGACTTGCGCTTGAATATAGACATCGGTATTGGCAAAGAAGCCGCTCATGGCAACCACGATGGCAATCAAGGATCAGGTCACTCTCCCGAAGAAGGTACGCAAGGACTGCGTCTGTCGCCCGGCGCTGGCGTGGATTTGATGTCAGCCCACAAGGCCAGATCGTGCGCAAGGCTGGCAACCGGGTTGAGGCCAAGCCAACGCGACCGCATCGAGTCCGCGCGTGGCAAGGCGCAGACGCCATGGCGCACCGACGACCTGATGGGCCTGTTGCGCGGCACGGATTGACATGCTGTTGGACACCAACGTCCTGTTGGACGCGCTGTAAGACGACACAATCAGGGCCGATCGGTCGTTGCGCTGGCAGTCTGTCGGACTTTCCGATCCGAGCGACGTTTTGCTGAAAATCCAGGCAAATTCGGCACCCTACAACCGACAGAACATCTACTTTTGGCTTCCAGAAGCCGTTTTATCGCCCTGTGCCTGTGGCACACCTTGACTGCTCAGTCCGACAGACTGCCAGTGTAATTTTCACGCTGAACAAAAACCAGCGACAGGCATTCATGCCTGTCGCTGTGAACGAACCCGGAAGGGAGATTTGCCTCCCTTCCAAGTTGCTGCGGTCGCCCCCTGCTTCAGGACGGACGCCGTCTCATACGCCCAGCCATTTTTGCTTCGCTTCCTCATCGTTGCGCAAAGCGTCAGGCGAACATTCATGGACGATCATCCCCTTGCTGACCACATAGACATGATCCGCTACCGACAAGGCCATGTTGAAGTTCTGCTCCGCCAGAAACACCGTGAGCTTGCCTTTCAGCGCGCAAATCACCTCGCCAATCTGTTTGATGACCAGAGGCGCCAACCCCTCTGAAGGCTCATCCATAATCAACAAATCTGGGTTGGTCATCAAGGCACGGCCCACGGCCAACATCTGCTGTTCGCCGCCGCTGAGCAGGTTGGCGAAAAACTTCTCCCGCTCTTTCAGTCTTGGGAAAAATTCATAGACCCGGTCAAGATCCCACGCATCCTTGCCGCCTTGCCCACGCGCCGCCACAAGAAGGTTCTCCTTGACGCTGAGCGATGGGAAAACGCCACGTCCCTGTGGCACCAAGGCAATCTTTCTGCGCGCGATCTGGTAAGGTTCCAATCCGTTGATTTTTTCCCCATTGAAGAAAACTTCTCCGCCGCGCGGCGGTGTCATGCCCATCACGGAGCGCATGATCGTGGTCTTGCCCATGCCGTTGCGCCCTAACATCGACACAATACTGCCTTGGGGGATACGCAAAGAAAGATCCCACAGTACATGCCTGGAATTGTAGTAGGTGTTTATATTTACCAGTTTTAACACTTTGCCTCCCTTAACGCGAATCAACACTCCCGACCTTGTTTTATTACCCCCGACGCCCAAATATGAGGTGCCGCGCCGTGGACGTTCCGCCTCAGACCTTGAGGTTGAAGAGACGGATGGCGTTGCCACTCATGACAAGCTCGCGGTCTTGGTCTGAAATATCAAGCGATTTCATGAACGTGACACCGTCCGACATCCAGTTGTAGAAGACGGGGAACGACGAGCTGAACAGAATGTGATCCGCGCCGCAAACTTTGATCGCGCATTCAACCTGTTCCTTGCCCCAAGATGCCGGATGGGTCGTGTCGAAGTAGAGATTGTTTTTCAGATA
>JAITNL010000224.1 GCA_031290495.1 Accumulibacter sp. | reverse complement strand
CCTGTGCAACCCGTCGCCCTCCATCGCCCCCGCCATCATTTTTCCGTCGGCCATGTTTTTACCCGTCCCGCCTGTCCTGTCTGCCTCATCGACCGCCTCCTTTGGACGACTGTGAATAGTGGACAGATTACGCGCCGCAAAACCGGACAGATTGAAAGCTCGCAACGGCATCGAAGCAAAAACTTGCGGCGTCTCCTCGCCTCGCGC
Organism: Accumulibacter sp.; assembly: GCA_031290495.1. GTDB lineage: Bacteria > Pseudomonadota > Gammaproteobacteria > Burkholderiales > Rhodocyclaceae > Propionivibrio. The sequence goes on along the minus strand of JAITNL010000224.1, from coordinate 9,363 downwards.
TATAGTTCACCGACGAACGGGAGAGAGCGGAGGCGCGCAAAATTGACAGCGCCCCCGCCGCCGAAGGCGCAATCCACCCGGAAACGCTCAGGCAAAAGGACCGTTCGCGCAATGAACTCTGGAGAGCGGCGCCGGATTTTTCGGCGTCCACCGATGGGGCAACGCGATGCTTACCCGATGTGTTTGGGTGCGCCAACGCGATAATCTCTCAGGTATCAAGGACAGAGGGGTGAACCCGGCGCGGGTTCACCCTTTTTTTGTTTCTGCAACGTCGCACCTTCTTTTTCAAGGATTCACATGACTCAGAAAACGGTTCTCAATGAAACGCATCGCCGGCTGGGCGCCAAGATGGTCGATTTCGGCGGCTGGGACATGCCGCTGCATTATGGATCGCAGATCGAGGAACACCACGCCGTGCGCCGCGATTGCGGCATGTTCGACGTTTCGCACATGTGCGCCGTCGATGTCGTCGGTACGCCCGCCAAGGCGTTTCTGCTGCGCCTCGTCGCCAACAACGTCGACAAGCTCAAAACGCCGGGCAAGGCGCTTTACAGCGCGATGCTCAACGACGCCGGCGGCGTGGTCGATGATTTGATCGTCTATTTCGTCGGCGAAGGTCACTATCGCCTGGTGATCAACGCCGGCACCGCCGAAAAGGATCTGGCCTGGATGGCCGCCCGGATCGCCGAATGGAAGCTCGATGTCGCGTGCATTCCGCGCCGCGATCTGGCGATCGTCGCCGTGCAGGGGCCTAACGCCAAGGCGCGCGTCTGGCAAGCGTTGCCGGGGTCGCGGGCGGTCAGTGAGGCGTTGAAACCTTTTTACGCGGTCGACTTCGACGCCTGTTTCATCGCTACCACCGGCTACACGGGCGAGGCCGGTTTCGAGATCACCTTGCCCGCCGGACGGGCGGAAGATTTCTGGCAAAAGCTGCTGGATGTTGGCGTCCATCCCGCCGGGCTGGGCGCGCGCGATACCTTGCGTCTCGAGGCCGGCATGAACCTGTACGGTCAGGATATGGATGAAACGGTCTCGCCGCTCGACGCCGGTCTGGCCTGGACGGTCGATCTTTCCGGCCCGCGCGACGGTGTCGATTTCGTCGGCAAGGCCGCGCTGCTCGCGCATCCGCAAGAAAAACAGTTTCTCGGCCTGCTGCTGCTCGACAAGGGAGGCGTACTGCGCGCGCATCAGAAGGTCGTCACGGCGCGCGGTGAAGGCGAGATCACCAGCGGCACGTTTTCCCCGACGCTGCAACAATCCATCGCCCTCGCCCGTCTGCCGCTGGTCAGCGTTGTCGGCGATACGGCGGAAGTCGAAGTCCGTGGCAAACGGCTGGCCGCCCAGGTCGTCAAACCCTGCTTTGTACGCAACGGCAAGGCGATGATTGAGTAGCGCTTGTAATTTCCCCTTTTTTTCTCAGGAGCACTCCATGAACATCCCCACCAATCTCAAATACACCAAGAACCACGAATGGGTACGCGTCGAAGCCGATGGCACGGTCACGGTCGGCATTACCGATCACGCACAGGAATTGCTCGGTGATCTGGTCTTCGTCGAACTGCCGGAAATCGGCCAGGAACTCGCGGCTGAACAGGAAGCCGCGGTCGTCGAATCGGTCAAGTCAGCCTCGGATGTTTATGCGCCAATCGCGGGCACCGTCGTCGCCGTCAATACCCAGGTTCCCGATGCGCCGGAAACGGTCAACCAGGACGCTTACGCCGCTTGGCTGTTCCGCGTAAAACCGGCCAACGCCGCCGACCTCGACGCGCTGCTCGACGCCGCCGCCTATGCGGCTTGCGCGGCGGAATAACGGCGTCGGCTGAAGCAACGCCGTCACGATGCGCGGACCGGAGCGACGCCACGCCGCCAGGCCCGAAATTGTCACTTTTTCATCTCCCGGATAAATCATGCCCTTGAATTTACCGTTAAACATCCTCGAAAACCGCGAGGAATTTATCGCCCGCCATATCGGCCCTTCGTCCGACGACATTCCAGCCATGCTGGCGGCTATCGGCGCGCCGAGTCTGGAGGCGCTGATCGCGCAGACCATTCCCGCCACCATTCGCCTGCCCACTCCGTTAAGGCTAGAGGAACCGCGCCCGGAAGCCGAGGCGCTGGCCGCGCTGAAGGACCTCGCGGCGAAAAACAAAATCAATAAATCCCTGATCGGCATGGGCTACGCGGACACCTTGATGCCGGCCGTCATCCTGCGCAACGTGCTGGAAAATCCCGGCTGGTATACGGCTTACACGCCGTATCAGGCCGAAGTCGCCCAAGGCCGTCTGGAGGCGCTGCTCAACTATCAGCAGATGGTCATCGACCTCACCGGCCTGGCGCTCGCCAACGCCTCGCTGCTCGACGAAGCCACCGCCGCCGCCGAGGCGATGAGCATGGCGCGGCGCATCGGCAAGTCAACGTCGAACCTGTTCTTCGTCGACGAAAACTGCTTCCCGCAGACCATCGACGTATTGAAAACGCGCGCCGGCTTTTTCGGCTTTGAACTGATTTTCGGACCGCACGACGAGGCCGCGCGGCAGGAAATCTTCGGCGCGTTGTTGCAGTACCCCAACGACACCGGCGAAGTCGCCGATCTGTCCGCTCCGATTGCCGCCGTCAAGTCGCGTGGCGGCATCGTCGCCGTCGCCGCCGATCCGATGGCGCTGGTGTTGTTGAAGTCGCCCGGCGAGATGGGCGCCGACATCGCGTTCGGTTCGATGCAGCGTTTCGGCCTGCCGATGGGTTTCGGCGGCCCGCACGCCGCCTTCTTCGCCACGCGCGACGAGTACAAGCGCTCGGTTCCCGGTCGCATCATTGGCGTTTCGGTCGACGCGCGCGGCAAAAAAGCGCTGCGCATGGCGCTGCAGACGCGCGAACAGCACATCCGCCGCGAAAAGGCCAACTCCAACATCTGCACCTCACAGGTGCTGCTCGCCAACCTGGCCGGCATGTACGCCGTTTATCATGGCCCGCAAGGGCTGCGCATCATCGCCGAACGCATCCACCGGTTGACCGCGCTATTCGCCGAAGCCATAAAACGCGCCGGCGTCGTCGTGCTCAACACGTATGCTTTCGATACCTTGCGACTCGACCTTGGCGCAAAGGCGTCTTCCGTTTACCAAGCCGCGCTCACCGCCGGATACAACCTGCGGCAAATCGGCGGCGGCGTGCTCGCCGTGGCGTTCAATGAAAAGACGACGCGCGACGATGTCAGCGCGCTGATCCGGCTCGCCGTCGGCATCACCGTCGACCTTGACGCGCTGGACGCCCAGGTGCTGCAACACGACGTGTTGCTGCCTGACAATCTACGCCGTGGCGACGTCATCCTGACGCATCCGGTATTCAACCGTCATCACAGCGAACATGAAATGCTGCGTTACCTGAAGCGCTTGCAAAACAAGGACTTGGCGCTTGATCACGCGATGATTCCGCTCGGTTCCTGCACCATGAAGCTCAACGCCGCCAGCGGGATGACACCGATTTCCTGGCCGGAATTTGCCGCTCTGCATCCGTTCGCTCCGCTCGATCAGGCGCATGGATATCTGGAAATGATCGGTGGACTGGAGAACTGGCTGAAAGCGATCACCGGCTTCGACGCCGTCAGCCTGCAACCCAATTCCGGCGCGCAGGGCGAATACGCCGGCATCGTCACCATTCGCCGCTACCACGCAAGCCGTGGCGAGGGACACCGCGACGTGTGCCTGATCCCGCAATCGGCGCACGGCACCAACCCCGCCAGCGCGCGGATGGCGGGACTGGACATCGTCGTTGTCGATTGCGACGAAAACGGCAACGTCGATCTCGCCGATCTGAAAGCCAAGGCCGAGCGCCACGCCGACCGGCTGGCGTGCCTGATGATCACCTATCCTTCGACGCACGGCGTCTTTGAAGAAGCGATCCAGGAAATCTGCGACATCGTCCACGCCCACGGCGGCCAGGTTTACATGGACGGCGCCAACCTCAACGCACAGGTCGGCCTGACCTCGCCCGCGCTGATCGGCGCCGATGTCAGCCACATGAACCTGCACAAGACCTTCGCCATTCCACACGGCGGCGGCGGGCCGGGCGTCGGGCCGATCGGCGTGAAAGCGCATCTGGCGCCGTTCCTGGCCGACCACGCGGTGCAGCCAACCGGCGGCGCGCAACGCCTGAATCCCGGTCAAGGCGCCGTCTCGGCCGCGCCTTGGGGATCGGCGTCGATCCTGCCCATTTCGTGGATGTATATCGCCATGCTTGGCGGCAAGGGTCTCAAATGCGCCAGCGAAGCGGCGATTCTCAACGCCAACTACATCGCCGCGCGGCTGAACGAACACTATCCGGTGCTCTATGCCGGCCAGAATGGCCGCGTCGCGCACGAATGTATCCTCGACATCCGCCCGATCAAGGCGGCAACCGGCGTCGCCGAGATCGACATCGCCAAGCGTCTGATGGATTACGGCTTCCACGCGCCGACGGTGAGCTTCCCGGTCGCCGGGACGATCATGGTCGAACCGACCGAATCCGAGTCGAAAGCCGAACTCGATCGCTTCATCGCGGCGATGATCTCGATCCGCGAAGAGGTACGCAAGATCGAACAGGGCGTCTGGTCGGCCGACAACAATCCGCTGAAACGCGCGCCGCACACACAGGCCGACATCGTCGCCGAATGGGATCGCCCGTATAGCCGCGAAGAAGCCGTCTTCCCGTTGCCCTGGGTGCGCGACAACAAATTCTGGCCCAGCGTCAACCGCATCGACGACGTCTACGGTGACCGCAATTTGTTCTGCGCCTGCGTTCCGGAACCTGGTTGAGGATCGAAACCGCGTTGGGTACGGAAATCTCGGCATCTTCCGATCGCGTGCCCGACGTACTGAAGAGGTTCAGCCTTTCAGCAAGCGTTCCTCGGCCAGCGCCAGCGCTTCCGGCTCGCCCAGCAGGACGACGATGTCGCCGGTTTCGAAGCGCAGTTCAGGTGACGGGTCCTGGGTTTTGAGGTCGCGTCGGCGGACGGCCATTACTTCGGCGCCGTTTCTGCCGATGGCCAGTTCGCCAATGGACTTGCCCACGGCGAAAGCGTCCGCGTCGAGGGGGAACGAACTGAGGCGTGTGGCTTCGACGTCGCGTTCGTTTTCGTCTTCATCGTAGCCGCCGTGGAAAAAGGTGTGCAGCGAGCGGTAATGCGCGCCGCGCGTCTGGCGGATGCGTTTCAATACCCGGTTGATCGGTACGCCGGACTGGATTAACGCGTGCGACGCCAGCATCAGGGACAGTTCCTGCGTTTCCTGCACGATTTCGGCGGCGCCGGCGCGCTGCAGGACGCCAAAATCCTTTTCGTCGACCGTGCGTACCACGATCGGCAGTCCCGGCGCGATCTCGCGCGCGTGGTGCATGACCAGTTCGGCGGCGCGGGTGTCGGCAAAGGAAACGACCAGCACGCTGGCGCGGCCGATCCCCGCCGCAATCAGTGTTTCGCGCCGCGTCGCGTCGCCATACACGACGTTCTCGCCGGCGGCGGCGGCTTTGGCGACGCGGTCCGGATCGAGGTCCAGCGCCAGAAAAGAAACGCCTTCGTGTCCCATGATTTGCGCCAGCTGCTGACCGTTGCGCCCAAACCCGCAGATTACCGCGTGCTTTTCGGTGCGCATCGTCTTGACCGCCAGGCTGGTCAGCTGCATCGAGCGCAGCATCCATTCACTGCGTACGAAGCGCAACACCAGGCGTTCGCTGTAATGCACAATAAACGGCGCGAACAGCAGTGAAATGACCAGCGCGGCGAGCGTCGCCTGTACCACTTCCGGCGACGCGACGCCGGTCTGGCGAATCAGCGATAGCAGTACCAGCCCGAACTCGCCCCCGGCGCACAGCCAGAGTCCGCTGCGCATGGCTTCTCCCGGCAAGGCGCCGAACAGCCGCGAAGCGCCGAACACGACCGCGAATTTCACCACCACCAGCCCGACCAGTATCGCCAGCACCACGGGCAGGTGTTCCAGCACCAGCGGCAGATCGAGCAACATGCCGACGGTGACGAAAAACAGCCCCATGAGTACGTCGCGGAACGGTTTGATGTCCTCGGCCACCTCGTGCCGAAATTCGGTTTCCGAAATCAGCATCCCGGCGATGAACGCGCCGAGCGCCATGGACAGTCCGGACATCTCGGTCAGATACGCCAGTCCGAGCGTCACCAGCAGTACGTTGAGCATGAAGAGCTCGGGCGATTTGCCGCGCGCCACGACGGTGAACCAGCGGCTCAAGCCCTGTTTGCCGAAGTGTGTGACCACCATCAGCACAATCGCCGCCTTGACCACGGCCACGCCCATCAGCCAGGCCATCGTCCTGGGCGCTTGCGAAAACGAAGGGATCAGGATCAACAACGGCACCACCGCCAGATCCTGGAACAGCAGCACGCCAATTACTTCGCGTCCGTGCGGCGAGTCGATTTCAAGCCGCTCGCCGAGCAGTTTGCCCAGCAGCGCGGTCGACGACATGGCCAGGGCGCCGCCGACGGAGACGCCGGCCTGCCAGGAAAATCCGGCCAGCATGGCGATGCCGGTCACGGCCAGCAGGGTCGCCAGCACCTGCGCCGCGCCGAGGCCAAAAACGATGCGTTTCATGGCGAACAGCTTGGGCAGCGAAAATTCGAGTCCGATGGAAAACATCATGAACACGATGCCAAATTCCGCCAGATGGCTGACATCGGCCACGTCGGGCACCAGATTGAAGGCGTGCGGCCCGACCAGCGCGCCCACCAGGAGATAACCGAGGATGGGCGGCAAGGCGATGCGCCGGAAAATAATCACCGACACCACACAGGCGCCGAGCAGCATCAGGACAAGCGGGAGAGTAGACATGATTTCTGGCGGCGTAAAAGGGACGCAAAACCGGTACCCGTGGGGCTTCTGCTATAATCGCGACATCATAACCGTTATACCTCCATGAGCAAAATGCAAGCCATCGAACCGTCCCCGCAGACCCTCGATCTGGCGCGTCAGGTGTTGCGCATCGAGGGTGAAGCCGTGTTGGCGCTGCGCGCGCGCATCGACGACGCTTTTTTGCGCGCCATGGCACTGATTCTCAATTGCCGTGGACGGGTCATCGTCAGCGGCATCGGCAAGTCCGGGCACATCGGGCGCAAGATCGCCGCGACGCTGGCGAGCACCGGAACGCCGGCGTTTTTCGTGCACCCCGCCGAGGCCAGTCACGGCGATTTGGGGATGATCACCGCAGAGGATGTGGTGATCGGCATTTCCAATTCCGGCGAGAGCACCGAACTCTTGAACATCGTTCCGGCGATCAAGCGTCAGGGCGCTCGGTTGATCGCCATGACCGGCAACGAAAAATCGACCTTGTCCCGCGATTCCGACGTACATCTCGACGCTGGCGTGGCCCAGGAAGCCTGTCCGCTCAACCTCGCGCCGACGGCCAGCACGACCGCCGCGCTGGCGCTGGGCGACGCGCTCGCCGTCGCCCTGCTCGACGCGCGCGGCTTCGGCGCCGACGATTTTGCCCGCGCGCACCCCGGCGGCGCGCTCGGACGCCATCTGCTGACGCGCTTGCGCGATGTCATGCGCACTGGCGAAGCGATTCCCGTCGTCGCGCCGGAAACCAGCATCGCGGACGCGATCCAGGAAATCACCCGCGGCACGATCGGCATGACCGTCGTGGTGTCGCCGGAACGCAAGGTGCTGGGCATTTTCACCGACGGCGACCTGCGCCGCGCCGTGCTTGGGAATGACAGCCTCCAGAACCTCACCGTCGGCGACGTGATGACCCGCAATCCGCGCGTCATGACGCCGGAGCGGCTGACCGCCGAAGCCGTCGAAACGATGGAAAAATACAAGCTCAACCAGATTCCGGTCGTCGACGGCGAAGGCCGCCTGATCGGCGCGCTCAACATGCACGACCTGTTTCAGGCCAAGGCCATCTGATAATGAAACCGATCGAAGAATGCCGCGCCAGCGCTCAGCGCCTCAAACTGATGATTTTCGACGTCGACGGCGTACTCACCGACGGTTCGCTCTATTTCACCGACGCGGGCGCCGAGATCAAGGTTTTCAACGCGCGCGACGGTCACGGTCTGCGCATGTTGCTGTCCGAAGGCGTCACGCCGGCGATCATTACCGGGAGAAACGCCGCCTGCGTCACTTGGCGCATGAAGAGTCTCGGCATCGAACACGTTTGCCAGGGCGTCGACAACAAATTGACGGCATTCCGTGAGTTGATCGCCAAACTCGGCGTGGATGCCGGCGAAGCGGGTTTCATGGGGGATGACGTGATCGACTTGCAGGTCATGGCGGCCTGTGGTTTCTCGGCTGCCCCGGTCGATTGTCATGAGCTTAACCGGCAGCGCGCCGATTACCTCGCCAGCCGTCCCGGCGGACGCGGCGCGGCGCGCGAAGTCTGCGAATTCATTCTGGCGGCGCAGGGCAAGCTCGACGGCGCGCTGGCCCGCCACCTGCCTTCCCTGTCGATGGACGGAAAATGAAACACTGGGGCGGCGCGCTTTTTCCCTTGAGTCTTCTGCTGGTGCTGACGCTCCTGACCTGCTGGCTGCGTTACGCCACGGAACTCGACGAGCCGAACCGCGATGGCAGACATCGGCACGATCCAGACTACACTCTGGGCGATATCGTCCTGCGCAAGCTCGATCAGGACGGTCAGCTCAAATACACGCTGCGCGCCGCCGAAGTCCGCCACTACCCGGACGACGACACAACCGATCTGGAGAGTCCCCGCCTCATGCACCACAAGAGCGAAAACGGCAAGCCCCCGGTCACGGTCAGTGCCGACCGGGGGCGTCTCAGCAACGACAACGAACGTGTCGATCTCTACGATAACGCGCGGATTTACCAGCCGCCTTTTGGTAAAAATGAAGAACTCGTCGTCACGATGAACCAACTGACCGCTTTCCCCGATAGCGAAACGGCTTTCACCAAAAGTCCGGTGCTGATCACGCGCGGCAAATCCTGGGTCAAGGGCGTCGGGATGCAGGTCAATAACCGCACGCGAACCTACGTCATTGAATCGCGCGCGGTGGGGGTCATGGAAAGCAAGCACACAGGGAAGAAAAAATCATGAGACCGATACGTTTTTTTGCCGTCGCCGGAGTTGCCGTTCTGCTCTCGTTCCAAGCCCACGCCGAAAAGGGCGATCGGGAAAAGCCGATCAATATCGAGGCCGACCGGGTCAGCATGGACGACATCAACAAAGTCCAGGTCTTCGAGGGCAGTGTCGTGATGATTCAGGGGACGATCCTGCTGCGCACCGCCAAGCTGGTCGTCACTCAGGATACCGATGGCTTCCAGAAAGGCGTGGCGACCGGCGGAGCGAACGGGCTGGCACGCTTCCGGCAAAAACGCGACGGCAAGGACGAATACATCGAAGGCGAAG
>JAITNL010000184.1 GCA_031290495.1 Accumulibacter sp. | reverse complement strand
CGTCGTATTGCGCACCCACGTGTTCAATTGACCGCGTTCTGTCGCGCTCAGAGTGATCGTTGTTGCTTCCATTCGACAATAATACAGTAGTTATGTATTATTGCAACTAGGTACTAGCCACCGCGCAAGCGACAGAGATATAGCAGCTTGAGAAAAATTATCTAACATATCCGCAATGCTTGATTGAGTATGTATTATATTAAATAATGTAATTTTTGTCAAACTGCTATATCCTCCCTGAACGCCGCCCTGGAATATGCCCGGCAAAACCCCTTCACCCGCTACGAACACGCCTTGCGCGCCGGTCCGCAAGGAAGCTTCCTCAAAAACCCCGTCCGCTTCGCCCAACAAATCGCCCTGGCCCAAGCCGCGCCCACGCTCTCCGCCCACCTGCAACAACTCGCCGCCGCCTCCAAGCCGGAAACCACCCCGCAACTCCTGACCGGCGACACTCCGCCGCAAGAGCCGCAAGGCGCCGCTACCGCCATCGGTGAGCTATGGAAAGATTTCAACATCCTGGCCAACTACGAGAATCCCAAAAAATACCCGCGCGGCCTCGACGACATCCTGATCTACTCACTGGTGCGCAACGCCTACGTCCAACACCGCCTGCCGGTGTTCATGATGTGAACGAGTGAGATAAATGAACGGGGATTTTGAGATAAATGCGGGAAGAGGCGGGATGAAACGGGATGGGGCGAAATGAGATATGAAATTAAATTGCAACCAGTGAAATAAAAAAACCAAACCTTTTTTGTTGTTTCGACCCGCATAATCAAGTGTTGAATTTTACCCCGCTTGTTTCTATACTGGCTCCGCTGTGACCAGCGAGAGGATCAGGAAAAGCGTCGTCTGATACTGTTGCGCGAAAGCGCCACGGTCATGCGGGGGTGCTGTCTTGAGCAGACGGGCGTCCCGCCCGCCGGTCACAGCTTCCCGTCCAGTAGCGTCATGTATTTTCCCTGCAGATTCCCGCGTTCAACGACCTGACCGCTGCGCACGGCGTTTGTGAATGTTTTGCCTTTCAAGTTGTAATTCGGCCGCACCACCACGCGCACGTAACGGTCTCCCTCTTTCCAGACGTAAAGTAACGCTTCCTTGCCGGGGGTGGCGTCGTGGATTACCGCGTCGGGTTTTGCCAAACGCTCGGGCAACGCATAGACCCAACTGCGGTCGACGGCTTTGCCAGACTTTCGTTCTTCGGCGAACAGGTGCGTAATTTCGCGTTGTTCGACTGACAGCCCCGCGCTGGCCAACAGCACGCCCTGCCGCGTCAGCCCGGCCACGACCTCCGGCGCGGCGGCGCCGATCACACGCCGACCACCGAGACCTTTGACGCCGCCGGCTTCGATCGCATTGACCCAGGCGGTATAGCCTTGCATGAGCAACGGCATCAAGCTCGGCATCGCCGTTTTGAATGCGGCGGAACCGAGAGTGGCGGGAGCTTGCTCGATTTTATCGGCCAACAGGGAGCCGAGGTTATCCATCCGTCCCCCCAGCGGATAGTTGAACGCCGGATCGCCCCCTGCCGGAACCTGCTGCGTTTCCCCGGTCCGCGCGTTGGTGTATGTCATCATCCGTTCCGGCGGCGCGGTACCGACATCCAAACCACGGCGCCGGGCATCGTCCGCATCTATCTGGATCACGCTGCACTTGCAACCCCATGCCTTGACCGGCATGTGCGCCTGCCACCACGGATCGTCGGCGTGCAGCACCATGCCGTCCCAGGCCGCGTGTTCGGGGCGCTCGTGGGGACTGTGGATATGGTTGTACATCAGGTACGGCAAGGCGTCCTTTGTTTCCTGGATGCGTTGTGCCAGTAGCCTTCCGCGTGCGCCGTGCGCAGGTTGGTGCGTAGATCACTTTCAAGCGGCGCGGGCTGCCGAGTTGCACCTCTTTATCCTCGCCGGTCAGCGGGTCGGTCATCATCCGCTTCCCCCACCAGCCGCGTTCGACCAGCAAGGGCGTCAGATTCTCGCGGAACGTTTCCAGCGTCGTGCCATTGACCAGCGCGGCGTCGACGCCATTGCGGAGGTCGCGCAGCAGATCGACGCTCATTGCCTTGGCCACGGTGAATGCTGCCTGATGCTCTTCCTGCCATACGTCGCGGTAATCGAAGCCGACGCGAAAGCCTTTCTGTTGAAGAAACGCGACAGTCTCTTGCGGCGCCAGGCCAAAGACGTGTGCAAGAAGCGGCGCGTCAGCCATGCCCGGCTGATCGCCCGCTTCTGCGCCGAACGCCAGCCTGAACCCTGGCAAGCGCCTTCGGCCAGCGAGCAGACGCTGAAGGTGCTGGCGCCGCGCCTGGATGCCCTGCGCGCCACGCGGGTTCAGGAAGGCAATCGCCTCGATGTCTCCCGCGAGGCGGTTCGCGGCGGAATTGCCCAGCACATCGATTGACTTGATGAACAGATCAAGGATTTGGTCAACACCATTCGCCAGCACATCGACAACGACCCGGAGATGAAGGACAAGCGTGACCTGCTCGACTCCATCCCTGGCGTCGGCGAACATACCATCGCATCGCTGCTGGCCTTTTGCATTCATCCCGCCCGCTTCGACAACGCCCGACAGGCCGCCGCCTTCGCCGGACTCGCCCCCCGACAGCATGAATCCGGCGGCAGCGTCCATGCCAAACCACGGCTCTCGAAGATCGGCCATGCCTTCCTGCGCAAGGCGCTCTGCATGCCGGCCATGACCGCGCTGTACAGAATCCCGTGGGGGGCGTTGTTCCACCAACGGCTGGCGGCAGCAGGCAAACCCCCGATGCTCATCATCGGTGCCATGATGCGAAAACTCATCCATGCCGCCTTCGGCGTCCTCAAGTCGGGAGTGCCTTTCAGACCTGAATTGCATCAGGGGAGTTGACGAGCAATCACAGTATCTGCCGGGGCACCAACAGGCGGAGCGGATGCTCCGCCTCCTTGCGGTGGCTAACCCTCATCCGCCCCTGCCGGGGCACCTTCTCCCGCAAGGGGAGAAGGGAAGGCTGACGCAGATGGAAAACTGAGGGTGTGTGCGCGTTTGGACAAGCCGCTCGGCGGTGCAATCTGGCTTATCAGTTGGCGCGTGTCTGGTTTTCACTGGTTCTCTATCTTGAAACGTCTGAGCGTATCCCGCACCGTCACCGCCAAGTCTTTCAGACGCTGGGCGTTGGCGGCGGCTTCTACGGAAACGTTGCTGTTGTTCTGCTCGGTCACCTGAGCGATGGATTCCACCTGCCGCGACACTTCCTGGCTGGCCTGGTTTTGTTCTTTCAGCGCGGCGGAGATTCCCATCACGGCGTCGGATACCTTGCTGACTTCCTCGTAAATCATCTTCATGCGTTGATCGGCTTCCCGCGCGAGCGACTGGCCGGACGCTACCTGACCGACCACCTTTTCCATTTCCGCGACGGCTTCGTTGGCGGAAGCCTGAATCCTGTCGATCATGCCGCTGATTTCGTTCGTGGATTTTGCGGTGCGCTCGGCCAATTTACGCACTTCGTCGGCCACCACCGCGAAACCGCGTCCCTGTTCTCCGGCGCGCGCGGCCTCGATGGCGGCGTTCAAAGCCAGCAGGTTGGTCTGGTCGGCCACTTCCTTGATAACCTTTACCACGCTGGTGATCTGGCACGAGTTTTCGCCCAAGGTGGTGATGACCTTCGCCGCGTTGGAAACGATTTGCGCGATCGTGCCTATTTCGTTCTGCGTGTTTTCGATGATGCGGCTGCCCTCCTCGGAATTTTCCCTGGCCTGCCGCGCCATCGTTTGCGTGTCGGCGGCGCTGGCGGCCACGGTGTTGATGGACACCGTCATTTCCTCGATGGCGGCGGCCATCGCCGAAGTCGAGGCGGCTTGTGAAGATGAATTTTGTGCGACCTGCCCGGCGGCGGCATGGACCGCTTCCGCCGTCGCAAAGACCTTGACGACTTCCGCCTTGATGGCCTGCACGGCGCTCTGGACGCTGTCGACCATGCGGTCGAATGAGCGCGACACCGTGCCGATTTCGTCGTTGTCGGCGCTGTTGACGCGCTGTGTCAGGTCAAGGTCTTCCGCCATTTTCGTGACGGCGCGTGTGGTCTCGTTCAGCGGCCGCAGCTGCCAGCGGACGACCAGCCAGACGCACAGCATCGTCACCAAAACCAGCACCGCGACGCCGATCGATGTCCAGCGCTGAATCGTGTCGTAGGGGGCGGTAAATTCGTTCCTCGGCGCGGTCGTGGCGATGATCCAGCGCAATTCCGGAAATTCCTGGAAGGCCGCGATCTTGTGTTCTGTCGCGCCGGTTTCTGTTTTCCATTCATAAGTAAAAAACCCGGTTCCCTTTTCCAGAATGGCGTTGAACACCTGACTGTGCTCCGCGTCCAGATCCTTGACAATCTTGCCTTCAAGGGAATTGTGCAGCACCAGGAACGGGTCTTTCATATCGCCCACGGCGCGGCTCAGGATGAAAGGATAGCCGGTCTTGCCGATGACGACGGCGTTCAGCCGCTCCTTCAGCGTCCGCATGGCATTCTCCACCGGAATCCGCATCGAAACGGCGAAGAGGGCATGACCCTTTTTATCCTTGACGGGCATGACGGCGAGCGCATACAGTTTGCCGGCGCGAACGATGGTGCCGGTGTAGGTATCGCCCGCCAGTACCGTTCTGGCGTAAGCATCCTTTATTTCCTCGCCGTCGCGGTAACGGCCATCCGGATATTTCAGCAGCGTGGTGCTGCGGTAGAGTTTGCCGCCGCTGACGATCATGAAGGCGATGTTGGCGTCCGTGTTTCTCCTCTGGTAATCGAGAAAATAGGGCTGGCTGCCGACGGTGGGGATGTCGCCTAACAGGATTTCCGGCAGGGTTACACCGTTTACGAAGACGGTGTCGCCGGTCAAACGAAACGGCGGCAGTTCATCCCGAAAATATTCCAGCGCCAGCAGGGCGTCCTGTTGCATGTTGGTTTGCGCGAAGTCGATGATATTGGCGATCATCGCGGTTTCATTTTTCAGTGTACCCTCGCTTTCGCTGATCGCGAGACGGTGTGAGTAGACGGAAAGAACGAAAGCAATCAGGAACGCGACCAGCGCGCTGCATACAAACATGCCGATCAGGATTTGCTGCGCCATGCGGAAACGACGGATTGAGAACATGTGATTTACCTCTGAATTGTTTTTGCTTGTTTTGATCGTAAAACCACTCTGGTTTGAAACCCCGCCCTTCATGGCGGTTGAACCATTTCTTGCGACCGCTTTTACTCTTTTCGCGCTTCAACACACGTCATGCCGACGGCATGAAGTTTGGCTGCCAATTTTCCGCTTGAATTTATTCATGTTCCGAACTCCTTGTTTCACGATGGGCCATTCGGGTTTTTCAGCGAAGACCCGCACAACACCAAAACGGCCCCGCCTTCACGAAAGACATGGCCGTTTCAGCAACGACGGGAATCGCGCCGTCTCGACCGGACAGCGCTAAACGCGGGGGGGGGGGGGGGCAAAAATGTGCAGGAAACAACAAACCCGGTCACGGCTTTGGCCGGGGTTCTGTACCACTCGCCGGCAGAATT
>JAITNL010000156.1 GCA_031290495.1 Accumulibacter sp. | reverse complement strand
TGATCAGATGCGCGCGTACCGGTCATGCCGCTCACAACCTCGCGCTCCTCAAACAGATCACCCCGAATCTCATCCGCCTCGATCCCACACTGCAAAGGCAGCATCAAAACCCGATGACTGATCGCCGCGTCATCTGATACCTATCGCAATCAATTCCTCGGTATGACATAACATTCATGCGATTGCCCTGAAACGGCTTGCCAACCTGAACGCCTGTTTCTCGCGCCGGGTGTTATCCATTGCGGCAACCGGACGGAATTGAAAGATCGCGACAGGCCATGAGAGAGAAAGATATTTTGCCGTTCAAGCGCGACTGAAAAGCGCCGTTTCGGAAACGCGCGAGCATCACGCGCGCCGCCAGGTTGTTCCTTGCTGCCCGTCTTCCAGCACGATACCGGCGGCTGTCAGTTCGCTGCGGATACGGTCGGCCTCGGCAAAGTTTTTCGCTTTTTTTGCCGCCAGACGCGCCGCGATCAGACTTTCGACTTGCTCTGCCTGACACCCGGCACCATCCCCTTCGCCGCCCGTGGGCATCGCCTGAAGAAACTCCCGCGAATCGCGCCCAAGCAGCCCCAGCAAACCGGCCAGCGCGCGCAGTTGGCCGGCCATATCCCGCGATTTCGCGCGATTGACCTCGGCCGCCAGATCGAAGAGCGCGGCGCACGCCTCGGGCGTATTGAAATCGTCGTCCATCGCGTTGCGGAAACGTTGCGCGCGCGCTTCGCTCCAATCGACCGGAACATCATCCACCGGTTCCACCGCTTTCAGCGCGGTGTAAAGCCGCGAAAGCGCCTGACGCGCGTCGTCGAGATGTTTGTCCGAATAGTTGAGCGGACTGCGGTAATGCGCGCGCAGGATGAAAAAGCGCACGACTTCCGCGTCGTATTTCTTGAGCACTTCGCGGACGGTGAAAAAATTGCCGAGCGACTTCGACATCTTTTCGTCGTCGACGCGCACGAAGCCGTTGTGCATCCAGTAGTTGACGAAGCGGCAGCGATGCGCGCCCTCGGATTGCGCGATCTCGTTTTCGTGATGCGGAAACTGGAGATCCTGACCGCCGCCGTGAATGTCGAACTGCTTGCCGAGGAGGTCCGAACTCATCGCCGAACATTCGATGTGCCAGCCCGGCCGGCCGCGCCCCCACGGCGACTCCCAGGACGGTTCGCCCTCCTTGGCGCGCTTCCACAGGACGAAATCCAGCGGATCCTGTTTGGCCTGGTCGACGTCGACGCGCTCGCCGGCGCGCAGATCGTTGAGTGATTTGCCGGACAACTTGCCGTAACCCGGAAACTTGCGTACCGAAAAATTCACGTCCCCGTTGCCGGCCTTGTATGCCAGACCGTTTTTCTCAAGCTGGCCGATCAGGTTCAGCATCGGTGCGATGTACTCGGTCGCGCGCGGCTCGAAATCGGGTTTCTCGACGCCCAGCGCCGCCGCGTCATCGTTCATGAAGGCGATGAAGCGCTTAGTCAATTCACCGATGGTTTCGTTGTTTTCCTGGGCGCGCTTGATGATCTTGTCGTCGATGTCGGTAATATTGCGCGCGTAAGTCACGGCAAAACCGCTGGCGCGCAGCCAGCGCCGCACCATGTCGAAGATGACCAGCACGCGGGCGTGTCCCAGATGGCAATAGTCGTAAACCGTCATCCCGCACACGTACATACCGGCCTTGCCTGACTCGATGGGAATGAAGTCCTGTTTTTCCCGCGTCAGTGAATTGTAGATTTTGAGCATTTTCCGACTCGCGTGGGCGGTCCCGCAAAATGGCCGTGGACGTAGATAATTTTGGTTTCTGGTGGCTTCTTGCTAAAATTCACAGATTTTGAACCAGTGCGCAGAGTATAACATAGCGATGTTTCCGATCTTTCCAAAGCCCTCGCGGGTACGCCTTCGGGGCCTGATCACGGGGTGCGTCCTGGCTGTTTTGTCACAGCTGGCGGACGCCCAGACACTTGCCGACATCCAAAGCCTGATGAAAGAAGGAAAAATGACCCAGGCGCTGGAGAGAGTCGACCGTTATATCGCCGCGCAGCCGCGGGATGTCCAGGGGCCGTTCACCAAAGGGATGATCCTGAGCGAACTGGGGCGCCCGCAGGAAGCGATCAAGGTATTCATCCACATCACCGAGACTTTCCCTGAACTGCCGGAGCCGTACAACAACCTGGCCGTGCTGTACGCCCAGCAAAAACAATACGACAAGGCGCAGACGGCGCTGGAAATGGCGATCCGGACGCATCCGAGTTACGCCATAGCGCACGAAAATCTCGGCGACGTTTACGCCAAACTGGCCAGCCAGGCTTACGACAAAGCCTTGCAGCTCGATTCATCGAACACGGCCACGCAGACCAAGTTGTCGATGATCGGGGAACTGATCAGCGTCTCGGTACGGCCCGGCGTCAAATCCGCCGCGACGACGGTGGCGGCGGCGAAAACCAATGGCGCGCCGGTGAAAATGGCGTCAGCCGAACCATTCAAGCCCCCAGTGATGCCCATCCCGACGGAACCGGCGACAGCCGTTATCGCGCCAAAAACGCCAACGCAGACAGCGGTGAAACCCGACGAAGACAAAGGCGGCGGCAAGGGAAGCCAAACCAGGACCGATGCCGGCGCGGTGGAAAGCGAAATCGCCGGAATCGTTCGTGACTGGGCCGGCGCGTGGTCGCGCAAGGACGTAACCGCCTATCTGGCGTTCTACGCCAGCGATTTCCAGACGCCGAACGGAATGAAGCTGGCGAAGTGGGAAGCGGAGCGTCGGCAGCGGATCGACAAGCCGGGGAAACTGCAAGTCAACGCCAATAACATCAAGGTTTCCTTCTCGGCTTCCGGCGACACGGCGACGGCGCGATTCCGCCAGCAATACACTTCGGCGACCTTGAAGACACAGACCAACAAAACCCTGGTCTTCGTGAAATCCGGGAACCGATGGCGGATCCAGCAGGAGCGCGTGGGCTGATGCCGCGCATCGCAATTCCCCTGCTACTGCTTGCCTTCTGCGTCGCCGGGCCGACCGTCCCGATGGCCTCCGGCAATCGCGTCCCGCTTCCCGCGACCTTCTCCGATTCCGATTCCGGACCCGAACCGCAACTGTTCGGGATTCTCAAGGAAATCGAGAATAACCGGCTGGACAAGGCGCTCGAAAAAACCGAATCCCTGCTTCGCCAGTACCCGAACTTCCGTCTGGCGCATCTGATCAAGGGCGACTTGCTGCTGGCCCGCGGCGCGCCGCTGTCGACCTTCGGCGATGTCAAGAACGCGCCGCGCGAGTCGATCAGCGACTTGCGTGACGAAATCGTCGCGCGGCTCGATGCCTACCGCAGCCGCCAGGCGATGGCCGATTACGTTCCCCGTTATCTGCTGCAAATGCCGCCGGATCAGAAGTACGCGATCGTGGTCGACATGCGGAAAGCGCGGCTCTACCTGTATCGGAACGACACCAGCGCCGGCGGCAGGCCGCGTTTCGTGGCCGACTACTACCTCTCGCACGGCAAGCTGGGGGCGGACAAAACGCGCGAAGGCGACAAAAAAACGCCCATCGGGGTCTATCACGTAACCTCCAGCCTGGATCCGAAGAAAATCGGCGACTTTTACGGCACCGGCGCTTTCCCGATCAACTACCCGAACGAATGGGATAAACGTCAAGGGCGCAACGGTCACGGCATCTGGTTGCACGGCACCCCGTCGGACACCTTCGCGCGGCCGCCCAAGGCGTCCGACGGCTGCATGGTGCTAGCCAACACCGATCTCGACGCCCTGGCCAAGAACCTGCAAATCGGCCTGACGCCGGTGATCATCAGCAATTCAATCGAGTGGCTTTCATTCGACGACTGGCGGAGCGAGCGCGCCGTCCTCAACAAGAAGATCGAGGAATGGCGCGGCGATTGGGAGAGCCGCGATGTCAACCGCTACCTGAAGCACTATGCAAGGAAGTTCGCCACCCGGGAGCAGAACCTGGAACAGTTCGCGGCGCAAAAACGCCAGGTCAATTCGCGGAAAGAATGGATCCAGGTCAAGCTGTCGAACGTCTCGATGTTCCGCGATCCCGGCAAGGACGAACTGGTCGTCGTCACCTTCGAGCAGGATTACCAGAGCAACAACCTGAACAACCGGATGAAAAAGCGCCAATACTGGATCCGCGACGACGGAACCTGGAAGATCGTTTTTGAAGGAAGCGCCTGATACCAGATACACCGCGCGGCGGCGGCAGGAAATTTATCTCCGCCGCCTGTTTATCACCTCCCTCACGGGAGTTTTCAATGGAGTTGTTTTTATGATGAAATCATTATTTGCGGCAGTCATGTTGGCAATCGTTACCGTGGCGGCAGCCACGCCCAGCGTCGAAATGCAGACCAGTCTCGGTCGCATGGTCATTGAACTGGACGCCAGAAAAGCGCCCGTCACCGTCGACAATTTCCTGAAATACGTAAAGGAAGGTCATTACGACGGCATAATCTTTCACCGCGTGATCGACGGTTTCATGATCCAGGGCGGCGGGTTCACGCCGTCGATGGAAGAGAAAAAGACCGGCCAGCCGATCCAGAACGAGGCGAAGAACGGCCTGAAGAACGGGCGCGGCACGATCGCCATGGCGCGGCGCGGCGACCCACATTCGGCGACCGCGCAATTCTTCATCAACCACAGGGACAACGCCAACCTCGACTATCCCGGTCACGACGGTTGGGGCTATGCCGTATTCGGCAAAGTCACCCAGGGCATCGAAATCGTCGACAAGATCGCCAAGGTGCCGACCGGCAATCGCGGCGCGCATCGGGACGTGCCGGTCGAACCAGTCATCATCCAGTCCATCAAAATCCTCTCCGACAAATAACAGGGAATCCCCATGATCAAGCTGCATACCAATTTCGGCGTCATCGCCATCGAACTCGACGCTGAAAAAGCGCCGGAAACAGTGAACAACTTCATCGCCTACGTTGAAGCCGGACATTACGACAACACCCTTTTCCACCGCGTCATCGACGGTTTCATGATCCAGGGCGGCGGCTTCGCGCCGGGGATGAAGCAAAAGCCGTGTCAAGAACCGATCAGGAACGAAGCCGACAACGGCCTGAAAAACGACGCCTACACCATCGCCATGGCGCGCACCGCCGATCCGCATTCGGCCACCGCGCAATTCTTCATCAACGTAGCCGACAACGATTTTCTCAACTTCAAACTGCCCAGCCGCAACGATTGGGGCTACTGCGTTTTCGGCAAGGTCGTAGAGGGCAGTGACGTGGTCGACAAAATCAAGGGCGTCAAGACCGGCGATTCGGGCCATCATCAGAACGTTCCGGCGGACGACGTGATCATCGAACGCGCCGAAGTCTGCTGATTCACCCGTCACCTGCCCTGCCCGGCGAGGATCGTGTTCCATTTTCTGTCGGACTTGCACCTGTCGCCGGAAACTCCCGGCAGTGCGCGCCTGTTCGTCGATTACCTCGCGGATCAGGCGCGTTCCGCCGAACATATTTTCATCCTGGGCGATCTGTTTGAAGCCTGGCCGGGCGACGACGCCATCGACGACCCGGACGATGGTTTCAGCCGCGACATCGCCGACCGTCTGCGCCAACTCGCCGATAGCGGAACCGGAGTCGCCGTCCAGCACGGCAACCGTGATTTTCTGCTCGGCGCGCGTTTTGCCGAACGCTCCGGCGCGCGTCTGCTCCCCGACCCGTACCTGCTGTCCCTGTCCGGTGGACGATTCGTCCTCTCGCACGGCGACGCGCTGTGCACCGACGACGCCGGCTATCAAACGTTCCGCGCGCAAGTACGCGCGCCGGCCTGGCGCGACGCTTTCCTCAGCCGGACGCTCGGCGAGCGCAAGGCCATCGTCGCAGCCATGCGCCGGCAAAGCGAAGCCGCCAGACGCGAAAAAACCGCGCGGACGATGGACCTCAACACCATGGCCACGGATGATTTTCTGCGCCAACACGGTTACGTCACGATGATCCACGGCCACACGCACCGTCCCGGCGAACACCGGCATCGCGTCGACGGCAGCGACGTGCAGCGCTGGGTGCTGGCCGACTGGCGCGAAGACCGTGGCGAATATCTGGCGTGGGACGGTCGGCGGCTGAATCGTTCAACACTGTCACCGCGTTTGTATAGCAGCTTGAGAAAAATTATCTAACATATCCGCAATGCTTGATTGAGTATGTATTATATTAAATAATGTAATTTTTGTCAAACTGCTATAAACGAAACGACGCGGCTGTCTTGATGTCCCCAACGCGCGGAGCTGTGCCGCCGGCGCCAACTCGCCTTTTTGATGCAGGGTCGACAGAAGCTCGTCTTTTGCGGCTGTCAACGGCGGGAACGCCAAGGTTATCGTCAATTGTTCGGAGTGAGTTTTTAACGGGCTTTCGCCGTGGCGATTCCTCGGCAAGGCTCAGGTTTTATCTTCCCGGTCGGCAAAACTTGCCGACTTTGCCTCCGTCCTTGCCGCCAAAATCAACTTCCCAGCGTATTGCCACGCCTGACGGCAGGAATGACGCGCGTGGCATTGAATTTGCCTGAGCATAACCATCCAGCATTTGTTTTGATGGAAGGAAGTGCAATGAGCATCCAATCCGTTACCAGT
>JAITNL010000120.1 GCA_031290495.1 Accumulibacter sp. | reverse complement strand
AACCAATGCGTGTAATCTTCATCTCGACGCCTCCTTCTCCGTGATTGGGTTAACAACACTTCCAGTCTGGCACACCGATGCCGTTGGGGGAACAGGAGGCGTCCATTCCATTGACCTATCTATCTATCATCGGGTTTTCTACCATTATTTTGACTATCACCATTGCGTTTGGCCGAGGTGTTTTCACTCATGACTATAACTGCCGGACAAATTGAAAACTCGTGACAAATTTTGGACTATCCCTTTTCTCGTCCAAAATTAAGGGCTAAACTTGAGAAAGATAAATTTTCGCTTGTGAATTTTTCGCCAACCACCATGATTCCTGGTATCTCTCCCGCCGCGTCTTTCTACGCCATGTCGCCTTACGCGAGCGTTGGGCGCGCGCGCGCCGGGGCCGAGCAGACGGAAGAAGAAGAGTCATCCACAAGCAGCGCGGGAGGCGAAAAAACCGGGCAAGCCGGTGAATTGAGCAAGGACGATCAGCGCCGGGTCGAAGAACTCAAAGTCACCGATCGCAAGGTGCGCGCCCACGAAGCCGCCCATGTCGCCGCCGGGGGCAGCCTAGTGACCTCGGGCGCGAGCTTTGAATACACCACCGGACCGGACGGGCAACGTTACGCGGTCGCGGGTGATGTGGGAATTTCCATGTCCAAGGGGCGAACTCCGGAAGAAACCCTGATGCGCGCCCAGCAGATCCGCGCGGCAGCGCTCGCTCCCGCCGATCCTTCGGCGCAAGACATCAGTGTCGCCGCCGCCGCCACGCAGATGGCTGCCGAGGCGCGTGTCGAACTGGCGCGTGAGCAGGCCGAGGCCAGCAAGGGCGAAGGCGAAGACGACAGCGCCGCGACAGCGCCAGTCAAAAATGAGACCGGCGGGAAAGTCGAAACAGGGAAAAGGAACGCGGACGCTTCTTCGCCATCGCCATCGTCATCGTCATCGTCATCGTCCTCCATCGCCGACGCCGCCACGGCATTGGGCAGCATGATCGCGCGCAGCCTGTCGCCTTCGCGCGCCGGGCAGACGATCAATCTCTTCGCCTGAATCTCCGCGCTTCGCCCGAGCCTCACATCAGGCAGGAACTTAACCCAAACCTTCGCCCACAACCCGGTTGCGCCCCCCGGTTTTTGCCGCGTAGAGCCGTTTGTCGGCGAGTTCGATGAAGGCTTGCGGCGTGTCGTTTTCGGTGGGGCGGCAGGTGGCGACGCCGATGCTGACCGTGGTCGTGGTGGGCTTTTTGTCGACGGTCGGCACGGTCATGGCGGCGACGGCGGCGCGGAGTTGTTCGGCAATCTCCAGCGCGCCCGCGTGATCGGTTTCAGGGCAGAGCAGGACAAATTCCTCGCCGCCTATGCGGGCGGCAATATCCCTGGGACGACGGGCGCCCGCCTCGACGTGGCGGGCGAAGGCCTTGAGCAGGGCGTCGCCCTGGGGATGTCCGTAGGTGTCGTTATAAACCTTGAATTTGTCGATATCCATCATCAGCAGCGAAATCGGTTCGCATTCGCGCATCGCGCCGCCCCATTCGCGCGACATGTGGTCGTCGAAACTGCGACGGTTGGCGATGTCGGTGAGCGGGTCGACCAGGCCCAGCCGTTCGATCAGATGCAGGTGGCGCACGAGCTGCATGTGGTTCCTGACCCGCGCCCGGACGATGGCGTTGCGGAAAGGCTTGATGATGTAATCGAGCGCGCCGAGACTGAGTCCTTTTTCCTCGTCGGCCTCGTTGTGCAGTCCGGTGATGAAAATGACGGGGATATTCTGGGTATCGGCGTTGTCCTTGAGCCGCTTGATGATCTCGAAGCCGTCCATGTCCGGCATGATGATGTCCAGCAGAATCAGATCGGGAGAAACGGTCATCGCCCGGTCGAGCGCCTCCTGCCCGGACTTGGCGGTGAGGATGGTGTAATCCGGCGCCAGAATGCGGTTGAGGAGCACCAGATTGGTCTTTTCGTCGTCTACGACGAGGATGGTTTGTTTGGCGTCGCTGGTCATGGTATGGCTGCGGTCGATAGAAACGGGAAGCGCCTATCCTATCACCCATCGCATCAGCAACGCTGGCGTTCACCCGACAAAAACATCAGGCGGCGGACAGCGCATTCAGCAAGGGCGAAAGACCATTCCACGGCAGCACCGTACCGCGTTCCCGCGACTGCGGCTGGTTGCCGCCATACACCAGCCATGAATGAATGGTCTGCCCAGGGAGATGCTTGCGCCAATAATCCAATCCCTTGAAAAAGTCCGAGGCCACGGTTTCGCCCGCTTTCACCTCGACGGCGGCAAAGGTGTTGGGTGCGGTTTGCATAAAAGCATCGACTTCATGCCCGGACTGGTCGCGCAGGAAAAAGAGTTCGGGACGAAGACCCACGTTGGTTTGCGCCTTGCGCAATTCCGTCATCACCCAGTTTTCAAACAACGCGCCGCGCTGCGGCAAACTGGCGGCGTATTCCAGGGTTTTCGCGCCCAGCAGCCAGACCGCCAGCCCGGTATCGCAGAAATAGAGTTTCGGCGTTTTCACCAGACGTTTGCCGATATTGGCAAACCACGGGCGCACAAGAAAAATAACATGACTGGCTTCCAGCACGGCAAGCCAACCGTTGGCAGTCTGGCGCGAAATGCCGGTATCCGCCGCCAGCGTGTCGATATTGAGCAATTGCCCGACCCGTCCGGCGCATAAACCGACGAAACGCTGAAACAGCGAAAGATTCTGAACATTGAGCAATTGCCGCACATCGCGTTCCAGATAGGTGGCGACGTAACTGGAAAACCAGTCGGCGGGCGCAATATCCTGATCGTAAAGACGCGGGAAAAGTCCTTTGAACAGCAGGGTATCGACATCCGGCGGCGCGGCATCGACCGCCTGCAATTCCGCCAGCGAAAAAGGCCAAAGCTGCAACAGGGCAATCCGCCCGGCCAGCGATTGGGTGATGGCTTCCATCATGCCAAATTGCTGCGAGCCGGTGAGAATGAATCGCCCCGGACGCCGATCCGTATCCACAATGCCTTGCAAGTAGGAAAACAGCGGTGGGCAACGCTGCGCCTCGTCGAGCACCGCGCCATCCGGAAACTGTGCGAGAAACCCACGCGCGTCTTCGAGTGCGTATTCGCGGCTATCGGGGTCTTCGAGCGAGACGTAGGGCCGATCTCCTGCCGCGTGCCGGGCCAACGTGGTCTTCCCCGCCTGTCGCGGCCCGGTCAGCGCGACGATTGGAAAGCGCGCGAGCTGCCGCTTGAGAACGGGGAGAAGGGTACGTGGGAACATGTGGGCATCGGGTAATTTCTGACAGATTGTAAAGTCGTGTTTGCAATCTGTCAAAGTTTCGGGGGGTTTTCCACAGCACAGACTTTTTGCGGACAGCAAATAAAACCCGACGCAAGTGAAATACCGTCATTCCCGCGCAAGCGGAAATCCAGATTTCAAGGGTTCATAAATGCCGGTATGCCGAATTTCCAAAGCGCAATCCGGCGGCGTTTGCCGGATGTCAGCGTCATTGCTTGCCGCCATTGGCCGAATCGGACGTTTCCTCCCGCGCGGCTTCGTCAGCTTCCCAGGCGGCGAGTAGGCGATTGAGGAGCGCGAACAGGGTGTTACGCTCGGTTTCAGTCAATACGGAAAAAAAATTGGCGGCGCTTTCCGTATGACGCCGCTGATGCGCGCTCAGGGCGGCGCGGCCTGAATCGATGAGGCGAAGGAGAAAACCGCGCTTGTCCTTTGCGTCGCGCTGGCGGGCGATGTGCCCGTGTTTTTCCAGCTTGATCACGAGTTCACTGAGCGAAGCGGAACGGATGTGCAGCATCTCCAGCAATTCCCGTTGGCTCATGCTTTCACGTTCGGCCAGAATGGAAAGAATACGGTCTTGCGCGTGGCGCGTCTGCCCCTCCGGAACTTCGTGACGACCGTGGCGGTCATGCGGGCGATGGCCGCGAAACATCCCCTTGGCGGTGCGGTGAAAAAGTGCAGCCAACTGCTCGCTGCTGACCGGCTCAGACATCACGCGCCCCGCCCGACGGAGTTTCCGTAGACGACAGCCACGCCTTGAAAGCCTCACCATGTTTACAACGTGGCGCGGCAAACGAGCAGCTTTTCTCGCACAAGACGCATTGCGCGGGGATATTCGCCTGGGCGGCGGCGGTCGGGCCGGACAATTCGTCGGCAGACCGGGAAGCAGCGACGTGAGTGGAAACTTTGCCGCACCCGCCAGAGTGAGCGTGACGCCCGTCGGCGTGAGCGTGATGCCCGTCGGCGTGAGCGTGATGCCCGCCAGTCCGTTTGTGCGTGTGCGGGTGATGCCGGAAATGAGACCAGAATTGGGAAAACATGAGAAATACTCCGTGGAAAACGGCCTTGACCAAAATTAGCAAGGCACCTTGTTTTTTAGTATAGCAAAAATCAGCGGCCAGCCTGAAGACCTGTCGCCAAGAATCCGGAAACTCGCCGTGGATCGGCAAGTTGCGGCGCTGATGCCGGACGAAGCCGCGTGGTGTCTGCCGCTTCAGTAGAGCATGGAAAGGAAAATGAGAGGTGATAGTCAAAAAAATCGGTTGAATTTGCGAAACCCATCCTGCGCTCTCCCGCAAGTGAGGATGGGATGAATGTCATTCATCTGACGGTTTTGGAAGTACGGAATAAATAAGCGCCCTTGCGTGGCACACCCATCATCCGCCCCTGCCGGGACACCAACAGGCGGAGCATATGCTCCGCCTCCTTTGCGCGGTCACCCCCTTGTATGTTCTGTTTTTGGATTTTTGTATATAAATAAGGATTGTCTGTGGAGCTTGGGGCAAAGAGGGGCTTGCGGTGGGAAACGCGAAGCGTTTTCCACGGTAAGACGCCCGGTTCGCCGCAGGCGAATTGTCCACAAATCCACAGACGGTTTTGCTTTCGGCGTGATAGTTCGATACCCCTCTGGGACACCCAGCCCGTGGATGAGCGAGGAGCGTTGCGCCGGT
>JAITNL010000057.1 GCA_031290495.1 Accumulibacter sp. | reverse complement strand
ATCCAAGCCGATCAAGGGGGGCGCCTTGGTACCGAAAATCGAAAGATTGAATTGCAATCCGCTACTCCTCAGAAAAATCCTTTGAACGCTTTGAACAATTAGTAGTTAGCGAAAATATTGATAATCTGCTTTAGATACTAGCAGTAAGTATCCGACAAGTAAACCTTTTTTACGGCATTCTTTCACATAACTTTAACTTTTTTGGGATTTCCGCAACGGTGGCAGCATCGGAGATGTTTATAATCGGCAGCGTTAGCTTCCAGGATACTCTCCTATATGGTCTCCCGCTGGGTTCTCACTCCCCTGTTGGTCTTGCTTGGAATCGTGGTCATGGCCGTCGCCATGGTTTCCGTGGTGCTGATTCTGACCTACCCGAATCTGCCCTCACTGGAGATTCTCACGGACTATCGCCCGAAGATTCCACTGCGGGTTTACACCGCCGATGGGCATCTGATCGGAGAATTCGGCGAGGAACGCCGCGTGGTGGTGCGCTTCGGGGAAGTCCCCGAGGTAATGAAACAGGCCATCCTAGCGGCGGAGGATGATCGCTTCTACCAACACCGGGGCGTCGATGTGCTGGGTATCGTCCGCGCGGCGGTCAACAATTTCCTGGGTGGCCGCAGGCAAGGCGCTTCGACGATCACCCAGCAGGTCGCCAAGAACTTTTTTCTCTCCTCCGAACAGACCTATACGCGCAAACTCTACGAAGCCTTGCTGGCGTTCAAGATCGAGCATAGTCTGAGCAAGGATCAGATTTTAGAGCTTTACATCAACCAGGTTTATCTTGGGCGGCGCGCCTACGGTTTTGCCGTCGCCGCGCAGACTTATTTTGGCAAGCCGCTGAAAGATCTCAATCTCGCCGAGGTGGCCATGCTGGCGGGCCTGCTGAAAGCGCCGTCCGAGTTCAATCCGGTGGTCAACCCCAAACGCGCCAGCCAGCGCCAGCAATATGTATTGCGCCGCATGCGGCAACTCAGTTTCATCGACGCGCAACAGTATGACGAAGCGCTCAAACAGCCGCTGATCGTCAAACGGGAAAGCACTGACTACGCGGTCCATGCCGAATATGTCGCGGAAATGGCGCGGCTGATGGTGGCGGAGCTGTTTCCGGAAGAGGTCTATTCGCGGGGCCTGCATGTCTATACGACGATCACGCGCGCCGACCAGGAGGCCGCTTACGCCAGTCTGCGCCGCAACGTCCTCGATTACGACCGGCGGCACGGCTACCGGGGCGCGGAAGCCTATGTCGATTTGTCCGAAATCAAATCGGAACAGGACGAAGCGCTCGACGTATTGCTACAGGACTATCACGACAGCGAAGACCTTCACCCGGCCATCGTGTTGCAGGCCGACGTCAAGCAGATCCAGGCCTACCGGCGAGGCGGCGAGATCGTCACCATCGCCGGCGACGGTCTGAAATTCGCCGCGCGCATGATCGACGACAAAGCTCCGGCCAACAAGCGGCTGCGCCGCGGAGCGATCATCCGCGTCCAGCAGGACGACAAGAACAATTGGCGAATCATGCAAATGCCCGAGATCGAAGCCGCATTCCTGTCGGTCAACCCGCAGGATGGGGCCATCCGTTCGCTGGTGGGCGGATTCGACTACGACCGCAACAAGTTCAACCACGCCACCCAGGCCTGGCGGCAACCGGGATCGAGTTTCAAGCCCTTCATCTATTCCGGCGCGCTGGAAAAAGGGTTTACCACCGCTTCCGTCGTCGAGGACGAACCCATCAGCATCCCGGCTTCGATAACCGGCAGCCATACGTGGGAACCCAAGAACTATGACGGCAAGTACGAAGGCCCGATGCGTCTGCGCGCCGCGCTGGCCAAATCGAAGAACATGGTTTCGATTCGCTTGCTGGAGGCCAGCGGGGTACATTTCATCCAGGATTACGTCACGCATTTCGGTTTCGACGCCGACAAACATCCGGCCTACATGACCATGGCGCTCGGCGCCGGATCGGTCACGCCGTGGCAGATGGTGACCGCTTACGCCGTTTTCGCCAACGGCGGTTACAAGATACAACCGTTCGTCGTCAGCCAGATCCGCGACGAGAAAAATCAGATCATCGCCGAGGCCAAGCCGGTCGCCGCTGGCGACGAGTCGCTGCTGGCGATCGATCCGCGCAACGCCTATCTGATGGACAGCATGCTGCGCGACGTCACCATCTACGGCACGGCGGCACGGGCATCGTCCATGCTCAAGCGCCGCGATCTCGCGGGCAAGACGGGCACCACCAACGAACAGGTCGACGCCTGGTTCTGCGGTTATCAGCGCACCGTCGTCGGATGTTCGTGGATCGGCTTCGATCAGCCGAAGAACATGGGCAGCCGCGAAACCGGCAGTTCCGCCGCGCTGCCGGCCTGGATCGACTATATGGACAAGGTGCTCAAGGATGTGCCGCAATCCTTCATGCCGCTGCCCAAAGGGCTGGTGGCCGTGGAACTCATCGGCCCCGACCAAGGGCCGGCGAAGGAATATTTTTATACCGAGAACGTCCCGCCGGAACCCGAACCGCCGCTGGACGGCCACGCTGGATCGGTGGAATCGGTGGAATCGGTGGAATCGGCTTTCGATATTCTGCGGGATTAGCGTCAAGCGCGGCGCATGACCTCCTCGATTCCGGCAATCGTCCTCGGCGCGCTGGTATAGACCTCGGCACCGTCGGCGGTCACGATCACGTCGTCCTCGATGCGCACGCCAATACCGCGCAGACGTTCGGGAACGTCCGCGCCGGGGCGCAGATAGAGACCAGGCTCAACCGTCAGCGTCATTCCGGGCACCAGGGCAACCCAGTCGTCGTCGCTCCTGTAGTCGCCGGCGTCGTGCACATCAAGCCCCAGCCAGTGACCGGTGCGGTGCATATAGAAAGGCTTGTAGGCTTCGCTTGCGATCAGTCCGTCGAGATCGCCAGAGAGCAGACCGAGATCGATCATCCCGCGCGCGAGTACGCGCACGGCAGCGGCGTGGTAGGCGTCAAACGGCGCGCCGGGGCGGATCGCGGCGACGGCGGCGGTATGCGCGGCGAGGACGATCTCATAGACCTCGCGCTGCGCGCCGCTGAATCTGCCGTTGACCGGAAAGGTGCGGCTGATGTCGGCCGCATAGCCGTTGAGTTCGCAACCGGCGTCGATGAGCACCAGCGCGTGATCGGCAAGCTGCTGATTGTTTCCGACGTAATGCAGTACACAAGCGTTGCCGCCGCCCGCGACGATGGGCAGGAAAGCGTGACCGTCGGCGCCGCGCGCGCGAAATTCATGGGTCAATTCGGCTTCAAGCTGGTATTCGGCGAGGCCGGGGCTGCAGACGCGCATGGCGCGCAGGTGTCCCGCCGAGGCGATGTCCGCGGCACGGCGCATGAGCGCCAGTTCGCTCGCGTCCTTGACCCGCCGCATACGGTCGAGCGGCGCGCGCGGATCGCGGAGTTGCTCCGGCGCGCGCGCGCTGGCGCTGGCTTGGGCGCGCACGGCGTTGAGCGCCGCGGTGACGCGGGTATCCCACGCGGCGTCGTGGCCGAGCGCGTACCACAACGCGGGACGCCCGGCGATCAGCTCGGGAAGCCGCCGCTCCAACTCGCCAAAAGCGTAGGCTTCGTCAAAACCGAAAACTTCGCGCGCGGCGTCCGGGCCATGACGGAAACCTTCCCAGATTTCGCGCTCCGCGTTCTTTTCGCGGCAAAACAGGATCGAGCGCGGCGCGTCGCCGCCGATCAGTACCAACGCCGCTTCGGGTTCAGCAAAGCCGGTGAGATACCAGAAGTAGCTGTCGAAACGGTAGGGGTAGCGCGAATCGCGGTTGCGGATACATTCCGCCGCCGTCGGGATGAGGACAACGCCGTCGCCGATGCTTGCGAGCAGGGTTTGGCGGCGCGAAGAATAAGGTTCGTGGTTCATCGTAAAACCAACTCCGGTTTGAGTTTTGTTGCGCCTGGTCTCAATTCATAATCCAGTTCCGCCAGACGTTCAGGCGTTCCCACGTCGGCCCAGCGGCCGGCGTAATGTTCCCCGGTCAGCCAGCCTCGCGCGATGGCGGCGTCGAGCAACGGGCGCAGTTTCATCACCGTTCCGTCAGGCACGCTGGAAAAAAACCGGGGCGAAAAGACGCCCAGGCCGGCGTAGGTGTAAGCCGTGCCGATACGCTCGGCGGCGTAACGCAGCGTTTCTCCATCCAGACAGAAATCGCCGTCGGCGTGCTGTGGCGGGTTGTCGACCAAAACCAGATGGGCAAGGCGCTCGGACAGGACGCGGACACGGCCAAAATCCCAATCACACCACACGTCGCCGTTGACCACCAGAAAAGGGGCGTCGCCCAAAAGCGGCAGGGCGTGGGCGATGCCGCCGGCGGTTTCCAGCGCTCCTGGCGGTTCCGGCGAGTAGCGGAGGACGAGGCCAAAAGCGCCGCCGTCGCCCAGCGCCGCTTCGATTTGCTCGCCGAGATAGGCGTGGTTGACGATCACCTCACGGAATCCACAGGCCGCCAGACGTTCCAGGTGCCACACGATCAGCGGCTTGCCGCCAGCCATCAGCAAGGGTTTGGGAATGGCGTCGGTGAGTGGCCGCATACGTTCGCCGCGTCCGGCGGCCAGAATCATCGCTTTCATCAGAAAGTCAGTCCGTTTTGCGCCGGGCGGTTTTCCAACTGGTCGAGCAGCCGCGCCAGCGGCGTCAACGCGCGATAACGTTGGCAGGTACGGCGCAGATACGCCATCACACGCGGCATGTCCTTCAGGTAACCGTCCTTGCCGTCGCGGTGGCAGAGGCGGGCGAAGATGCCGAGCACCTTGAGCTGACGCTGCGCGCCCATCCATTCGTAATCGCGGTAAAAAGCGTCGAAATCGTCGCTGACCGGCAAGGCGGCGCGGCGCGCCATTTCCCAGTAACGAATCACGCAATCGAGTTCCATCTCCTCTTCCCAGGCGATGTAGGCGTCGCGGTAGAGCGAGACTGGATCGTAAGTGATCGGGCCGTAAACGGCGTCCTGAAAATCGAGGATTCCGGGATTGGCCGGATACGCGCCGTCGACGACCATCAAATTGCGCGAATGGTAGTCACGATGCACGAAGACTCGCGCTTGCGCGAGGTTGTTGGCGAGCAGCGTCTCGAACACGCCGCGCAGCGCGGTTTCCTGACCTGGTTCCAGCGCGGCGCCCAGATGCCGGGTCACGTACCAGTCGGGAAACAACTGCAGTTCGCGTTCGAGGAGCGCGCGGTCGTAGTCCGGCAGGACGCCCGGATAGCTGGCGCACTGGATGCCGACCAGCGCGGCGTTGGCGTCGCGGTAGAGCGCCGGGGCCGACGCCGCGTCCAGCGCGTCCAGATACGTGGTATTGCCCAAATCGGACAGCAACAGGAAACCTTGCTCCAGATCCCGCGCCAACACTTCGGGAACGTGCACCCCCGCGTCGCGGAACAGCGCGGCGACGCGCAGGAAGGGACGGCAGTCTTCAAGATCGGGAGGCGCGTCCATGACGATACGGCTGGCTCCGCTCGCCGGCGTGACGCGGAAGTAGCGGCGGAAACTGGCGTCAGCCGACGCCGGCTCGATCCGGATGTCCGTGTCGTTGCGCTGGCGCGGAAACTGGCGGTCCAGCCACGCGCGCAACAGAACGGTGCGCGACATAGCGCTTCTCCTTCTCTTGGGCTTAGATGCTAAAATACCGCGATTTTATCATCCACCTCATGGCATACCGTGGCTGCGGCTTGCGCGAGGATCCTGAAATATCACTGAAACGCGCAAATGAATCGGAACGACCGACGCCAACAACTTGCGTTCCTCCTGTGCGGCGGACTGGCCGGCGTACTCGCTGGCGGATATCCCGGCGAGGCGGCGGCGCAGGTGGTTCCGCTGCGCGTGGATCCGGCATTGCTCGGTCTGCCGCCCGCCGCGCCAAGATCGCCGCCAGCCGTACCAAAATCGCCGCCCGCCGTGGTCACTCCGCCGGAAGCAGAGGATTCCGCCAAAGTTCAGCCATCCGCACCCGTGGAGCTTGCGGGCGGCGTTGCGAGCGAGGCGCCGGAAGCGGCCAAGGTTTCGTCTGCGCGGCCAGAAGCGGCGGCGGCGTCAGGCGCGAGGGGAATCCAGTCCGACCCCGCGTTGCCGCCCGCCGTTCCTCCCCGTCGGGAGACCGAAGCATTGGCCGTTCAAGAGCCGGTTCGGGGCAGCGTAATCATGCCGAATCCATCCGCGCCCTTGCCCCCGGCATCCGCTCAGTCCGTCAGTGAAACGGATGAGAAAAATGAAGATGAACACGAGGACGCCCCCGATCGCGGACCGGCGCTGGTCTTGCGCGCCGCTTCAAAAATGGCGCCTTTGCCCAGGGACGCCGCCGCGCCGCGTCCAGCGTTCCTGAGCGCCTTGCGCATGGTCGGCGAGATCGACCGCGAATTTGTCGCGGAAGGCGAAGCCGAATTGCGCAAGACCGATTACATCGTCAATTCGGATCTGATGACCTACTGGCCATTGGAAGACGAAATCGAAGCGGAAGGCCGCGTGCGGCTGCAGCAAGGGGAAGATGTCATGACCGGGCCGAAAATGCGGTTGCGGATGGAAGATCGGATCGGCTATTTTGATCAGCCGTTCTACCAGATCCAGCACCAGTCGCTGATGGGCGGCCAGCGGGTTTCGGAGCGCAAAGAATCGGATCGGCGGGTCGAAAGTCTGCTGGGCGGCGGCGCGGCGTGGAATTCCGGGTTTGCGACGCGGCAGTCCACGAAATTCGTTCCCGGACAGACGCAATTCGACGATAAAGTCGAACTCTCCACGACGACGCAATCGCGAGGCGAGGCCGAGCGTATAGATTTCGAGGGAGAAAACCAGTACCGCTTGCGGAACAACACCTTCACCACCTGTCCGGTAGACAACGACGCCTGGTACCTCAGAACCAACGAACTGAAACTGGATTACGACCACGAAGTCGGCGAAGGCAAGAGCGCGACAGTTTATTTCAAGGACGTTCCGATCCTGTATACGCCGTGGTTGTCCTTTTCGCTCAACAACGAGCGCAAGTCGGGATTTCTGCCGCCCTCGTTCGGGGTCAACAGCGACAATGGTTTCGAGTACGAACAGGCGTATTACTGGAACATCGCGCCCAACATCGACGCAACGCTCTCGCCGCGCGCGATGGCCCGGCGCGGCGTCCAGCTCGGCGGCGATTTCCGTTATCTGAACACCGCGCTGGGCGGCATTTATCGCGGCGATCTGAAAGTGGAATATCTGCCCGGAGACCGCTTGCGCGACAACGACAGACGTCACGCGTTCTCCCTGGTACACGAGCAGACGACCAACAGCGGCTTCAGCGGAACGATCAATTACAGCAAGGTATCGGACGACAACTATTACACCGATCTGTCGAGTGAAATCACCACCACTTCGCAGACGCAGGTGTTGCAACAGGGGGTGCTGAACTACAGCGGCGGATGGTGGAGCGCTTCGGCCAACTTCCAGCAGTATCAGACCTTGCAGCCCGACAAAGACAACCCGGTACTGGAACAATACCGGATGCTGCCGCAACTCGTTTTCAATGCCCGCAAACCGGATTTTCACGGGACTGACGTCAATTTTCTCGGCCAATACACGCATTTCACCATCAGGGAACAGCAGCAGTTCGGCAGTATCTTCCCGGACGGCAACCGTTCCGTCCTCTATCCGCAGATTTCCTTGCCTTACGAAACTCCGGGTTGGTATGTAACGCCCAAGTTTGGCGTGAACTATCGCCATTATTCCCTGAGCGGCCAGGCCGACGGAATTTCCGACTCGATCTCGACCACCCTGCCGGTATTCAGTCTCGATTCGGGAATGACCTTCGAGCGCTCGAGCCGCTGGTTTGGGCGCGATTACACCCAGACGCTTGAACCGCGGCTCTATTACCTGAACATTCCGCACAAGGATCAAAGCAATATTCCGTTGTTCGATACGGGACCGGCGGATTTCAATTTCGCCCAGGTCTTCTCCGAAAACCAGTTTTCGGGATGGGATCGCGTCAACAACGCCAACCAGTTGACGGCCGCGCTCACCAGCCGCCTGATCGAACCCGAGACCGGCAGTGAAATCATGCGCGCGACCATTGGCCAGCGTTTCCATTTCACCCGCAACAAAGTGACGTTGAGCGGCACGCCAATTTCCAGCGACGACGAAAAATGGAGCCGTTCCAACTTTCTGGCGGGATTCAACGGGCAAATCCTGCCCAAGGTCTACGCCGACGCCGCCTGGGAGTTCAATCCGAACAGCCGCAAAACCGAACGTCTTTCGGCGGGGATGCGCTACCAGCCGGAACCGGGCAAAGTGCTCAACGCCGCCTATCGCTACAACCGTGCCGAGTGGTCGCCGGTCAACCAAGTCGATATTTCCGGGCAGTGGCCGCTGTGGGGGCGCTGGCACGGCGTCGGACGCCTGAACTATTCGTTCAAGGACGACGGAACGGTACTGTCTGCCGGCGGACAAAACGGGCGCATCGTCGAGTCGATTGCCGGGCTGGAATACAACGGCGGTTGCTGGATCCTGCGCGGCGTCATTCGGCGCAAGGCGTTGACTTCGGAGGATGCCTCGACCGCCTTCTACATACAACTGGAATTGAGCGGTCTCGGACGCATCGGTTCCAACCCGTTGAGCTTGCTCAAGCGGGATATTCAGGGCTATGGACTGATCGGCAGCAACAGTTCTGAATCCGTTTTCGGTAATTACTAGGGGTTTTTATATGATGTCTTTGCCGCGTTTCGTTTTGATTTTCGTTATCTGTGCCGGAATCTGGGGCGAACCCGTGTCGGCGCAAACGTCGGAGAGCGTCTACATCGAGCCGGTGCCGGCCGACCGCATCGTGGCGGTGGTCAATGACGAAGTCATTACCCTGAACGAGCTGCGCAATCGCCTTGAAACGGTGGCCGGCCAGTTGCGTCGGCAGGGAACGCCGCTGCCGCCGCGCGACGTGCTGGAGCAGCAGATGCTGGAACGCATGGTGATGGACAAGATACAGCTCCAGCATGCCCAGGACATCGGCGCGCGCGTTGACGACACGCAGCTCGATCAGGCGATCCAGCGCATTGCCGCGAGTAACAATCTGTCGATGACGCAGTTCCGCCAGGCCCTGGAGAGCGATGGCGTTCCGTTCGCCAAATTCCGTGAGGATATCCGCAATGAAATGACCATTGTCCGGGTGCGCGAGCGCGAGGTGGATAGCCAAATCGCCATCTCCGAAGGCGAGATCGACAATTATTTGCAAAGCGGGCAGGGCAAGGAAAATTCGGCGCAGGAATTTGAAGTGGCGCATATTCTGCTGCGTTCCCCCGAATCGGCCAGCCCGGAACAAATCGACGAACTCAGGGGCAAGGCCGAGCAAGTGCTCGAACGCGCCGCCAGTGGCGAGAATTTTTCGCAGCTCGCCGCCGCGTATTCGGACGCGCCGGACGGCTTGCAGGGCGGCGATCTCGGAATGCGTTCGCTGGAACGCCTGCCGAGCATTTTCGCGGACGCAGTGATCAAATTGAAGGAAGGCGAAGTCGCGCCGTTGCTGCGCAGTCCCAACGGTTTCCATATCGTCAAGCTGGTGGCGCAGCGCGGCGGCGCGGACGCGCAGGCCGTGCCGCAAACGCGCGCCCGGCATATCCTGATCAAGGTCAATGAACTGGTCTCGGACTCCGAGGCGCGGCACAAACAGGAAGGACTTTACGACCGCGTCACGCACGGCGAAAATTTCGTCGAACTGGCGCGTTTGTATTCGCAGGACGGTTCGGCCACCAAGGGCGGCGATCTGGGGTGGCTCTACGCCGGCGACACGGTGCCGGAGTTTGAGCAGGCGATGAACGATCTGCCGTTGAACAAAGTCAGCCGCCCCGTCAAAACAGCGT
Source organism: Accumulibacter sp. (assembly GCA_031290495.1). Taxonomy (GTDB): domain Bacteria; phylum Pseudomonadota; class Gammaproteobacteria; order Burkholderiales; family Rhodocyclaceae; genus Propionivibrio. The sequence continues at coordinate 10,500 of JAITNL010000057.1, read as the reverse complement.
TTGGCTACCACCTGATCGAAGTGCTGGAGCGCCGGATGCAGGAGACTTCGCCCGACCGTATGCGCAACGCGGCACGTTTGGCGTTGCGCGAGCGCAAGCTGGACGAGGCTTATCAGGACTGGCTGCGGCAGGCGCGCGACCGCGCCTACGTCGAATTGAAACTCGACGATGTCTGACCCGTTGAATAAACGCTGGTAAGCGCTCATTTTCTCCATCGAGGCCATCCCGTTGGCAAGGCGTTCCTCTTTTTCTTCCACTCGCGCGCCGGGCGAGACTCCGACGCGCCCATGAGCGCGCTTCCCGTCATTGCCGTGACCTCCGGCGAACCGGCGGGCGTCGGGCCGGAACTTTGTCTGCGCCTGGCCGCGCACCTGACGTATCCGTGGTCTCCCGCCCAATGCGTCGTTCTGGCGGACAAGGAACTGCTGACGGCGCGCGCGCGCCAACTCGGCGCCAGCATAAAACTGCGCGACTGGCGCAGCGAGGCGGTTCCGGCGCTGGGAACCCTCGACGTACTGCATCTGCCGACCGACGCCGAATCCGTCCCCGGCCAGCTCGATCCGTCCAATTCCCGTTACGTGCTGAGTCTGCTCGACCGCGCCCTGACCGGCTGTGTCTCGGGCGAATTTGCGGCGATGGTCACGGCTCCGGTACACAAGGGCGTCATCAACGACGCCGGCGTTCCGTTTTCCGGTCACACCGAATACCTCGCCGAGAAGACGCAAACCGCGCGCGTGGTGATGATGCTGGCCGGTCATGAACTCAAGGTGGCGCTGGCGACGACTCACCTGCCTTTGCGAGACGTTCCCGCCGCGATCACGCGCGAATCGCTGGAACAGACGCTGCGTATCCTGCACGCCGAGATGCGCCGCAAATACGGGATCGAAGCTCCGCGCATCCTCGTGGCCGGACTCAATCCGCACGCCGGAGAGGGCGGCTATCTGGGCGGCGAGGAAATCACGGTAATCGCTCCCGTGCTGGAAAAATTGCGCGCCGAAGGAATGCGCCTGATCGGCCCCTTGCCGGCCGACACGATGTTTACACCGCCCCTGCTGGCCAAGGGAGATTGTCTGTTGGCGATGTATCACGACCAGGGACTGACGGCGCTCAAGTACGCCGCTTTCGGCAAAGGCATCAACGTCACGCTGGGGCTGCCGATCATCAGAACCTCGGTCGATCACGGTACCGCGCTCGAACTCGCCGGAAGCGGACGCGCGGATCCAGGCAGCCTGTTCACCGCCGTCGATCAGGCCATCCAAATGGCATACCGGGAGCGCCAATGAACCGGCACATCGCACGCAAACGTTTTGGACAGCATTTCCTGATCGATACGCGGGTGATCGGCGCAATCGTTGCCGCCGTCGCGCCGCGCCGCGACGATCTCGTCGTCGAGATTGGCCCCGGCCCTGGAGCGCTGACCGCGCCGCTATTGCAGAAACTCGATCACCTCCACGCCGTCGAAATCGACCGCGACATCGTCGCCCGTCTGCAACAACGTTTTCCCGCCGACAAATTGAGCATCCACGCGGGAGACGCGCTGGCTTTCGATTTTGGCGGGCTGGCCGCCGTCGGGCGGAAACTTCGCGTACTCGGCAATCTGCCGTACAACATTTCAACGCCTTTGCTGTTTCACCTGGCGCAATTCGCCGATTGCGTTCATGACATGCACTTCATGTTGCAGAAGGAAGTCGTCGAACGCCTGGTGGCCGAACCGGACAGCGCCGATTACGGGCGGCTGTCGGTCATGCTGCAATACCGTTTCGTCATGGACTGGCTGTTCGACGTGCCGCCGGAATCATTCAAACCCGCGCCGAAAGTCGACTCGGCGGTGGTCAGGCTGATCCCGCGGTGTCCCGATGAACTCACGGCGCGCGACGAAACGCGCTTCGCCGCGCTGGTCGCGGCGGCTTTTTCGCAGCGGCGCAAAATGCTGCGCAATACCTTGAAAGACATCGTCGACGACACCTTGTTCACGCGCCTCGGCATTGCGCCCAGCGCCCGCGCCGAAACGCTGTCGGTCGCCGATTACGTTCGTTTGTCCAACGCGTCCCCAGGAGAGTGGGCCGGAAATCAGCCGCCCGCTTCGGTTATGACCGGCGCGTGATCCGAGGGGCGTTCGCGCTTGCGCATCTCGCGGTCGACGCTGGCCGCGCGGCAACGTTCGGCGAGCGGCGCCGAGAGCAGAATGTGGTCGATGCGCAAGCCATTGTTCTTCTGGAAACCAAGCCTCCGGTAATCCCACCACGAATAGGTTTTTTCCGGCTGCTCGAATAGACGAAAACTGTCTTTCAGTCCCAATGCCAGCAATTCCCTGAAAGCGGCACGCTCCGCATCCGAGCACGGCACCTGGCCAGCCCAGGCGATGGGGTCGTAAACATCACGGTCTTCCGGGGCGATATTGAAGTCTCCGGCTGCCACCAGGTTCGGATGGACGGCCATTTCCTCTTTGAGCCATTCGGTCAGCGCGCGCAGCCAATCGAGCTTGTATTCGTACTTGTCGCCGCCAACCGTCTGACCATTGGGCACATAGACGCAAATGACGCGAGTCGCGTCAACCGTCGCCGAAATAAGACGTTTTTGTTCGTCCGCGAAACGCGGATTGCCGCAAACGACATTGCTCAAAGGACGCCGGGAAAGCAGCGCGACGCCGTTGTATGTTTTCTGTCCCGAAAAACAACTGACGTACCCGGCGGCCTCGATTTCGGCTTGAGGAAAATTCCGGTCTTCCAGTTTGGTTTCCTGCAAACACACGATGTCGGGCTGACACGAAGCCAGCCACTCGATCAATTGAGGCAAACGGACCTTGAGTGAATTGACGTTCCAGGACGCGATCTTCATGGTTTGTTTTTCGCCTTATCCGTTTGCGTACCGTTTATCCCGTCGTCCTGTTTTACGATTTTCATTCCCCATCGTTCGCGCCGCGAGGACGAAACGCCAACGCCCAAGCCGTAAAAACGGCTTGGGCATCGGGTAACGCAAAAGAAGACAGTCAATTCGTCTGTGCGGTGAGCGGCTTGTAAATCGCGTCGGAACCGGATACACCCGCTTTCGGCGCTTCTGTTTTTCCGGACGCCTTGCTCTTTACGACAGGCCTGGCGCTTTTCCCGGACTTTGGCGCGGCTATCGCGAGCTTGGCCGCGCTTGATTTCAAGGCCGCCGACAATTCCGATTTCGCTGTCTGCTTCGGCTTCACGGCACCGGCTTGCCCGGCGATGAGATAGGCGTCACGATTGCCGATGGGCAGCCAGAACGGTTTCTTGCCGTGTCCGTTCCAGGTTTTCCCAGTTGCCGGATCGCGATACTTGGGCTGCAGGGACGATTTGGCTTTCAACTTGCCCCTTTTCGCCGCCCCAGTGGTATGGCTCGCATTGCCAGTACTGCTCGCGGCAACGGCTTGTCCGGCGATGAGATAGGCGTCACGATTGCCGATGGGCAGCCAGAACGGCTTCTTGCCGTGCCCGTTCCAGGTTTTTCCAGTTGCCGGGTCACGGTACTTGGGAGAGAGAACCTTTTTGCCACCGACGGAAGCCGTTTTTCCAGCCGGTCTGCCAAGCGGCTTGCTGGCCGGTTTGACAATAACGGACGACCCGGCCACCGAAAACAACTCGGCAGGCTGAACGTCATGCAGTTCAATCAGTTTGCGTATCTCGGCGATGGCGCGCTTTTTTTCGCCTTCTCGCAGCGCTGAAGCTTTTTTTTCAAGCACGGATATTTTATCCATTAAAGACTGATACGAGGTCATAAACGTTCCTTCCTGTCTGATCGATGTGGTTGAAAGAAAACAAAACAATAAAAAGAACAATCACTGTTACACGCAACAACAGGCGTGACTATAAACGCGATTAACAATATTGGCAATAAAAAATGCCATTTTATTTTGCAAACGCGCCGGATGGTTTGCTGCCCAATGGCGCGGTTTTCGGATAACCAGCCAAATCCAGCAGATTATTCCACGCGCCACTCTCGAATCCGGGAAAATTCTGCGCTCCGACCCGCAGACTGGGAATCACCATTTCTTTCCCCATTGACTCGGCGACTTCGGCGACTTCCTCGGCCGTGGTGAACAGTTTTTCCGCGAACGGAACGCCACGTCCATTGAGCAATGTCCGTGCTTTGACGCAGACCTCTTTGCAATTGGCCGTGGTATACAAGGTGACTGGATATTTTTCCGCGGCCACGCGTGTGGCGTAGGAAAGCGGTTGTTCGCTCTCGCGGCCTTCTGTTTTTTCAAAGACGCGCACATCGGTGGGGGGAGGCTGGTCGGAAAAAATAATCTCTCCGGTGGCGGAAGTCCAGCGATAGGTCGTCTGCGCGCCGCATGGAAAAACAATCGCGAAGGCTGCGCAAAACAGAAAGAAACGAAATGCGGACATGGCGTCATCCTCTGGAAAGGCCGGAATATTGGCTGACAATCATACCACTGTGGCGCAGCAAGGCAGCGACATCGGGATCGCGGCCACGGAAAGCGCGGAAGTTTTCCAGCGCCGAACGAGCGCCGCCAACGGCGATGATTTCGTCGAGGAAACGCTGGCCGGCACACGCGTCGAACGGATCGCCCGCTTCCTCGAAAGCGGCGTAACTGTCGGCGGAAAGGACTTCCGCCCACTTATAGCTGTAATAACCAGCCGCGTAGCCGCCGGCGAAAATGTGCGAGAAGCCATTCGGAAAACGGTTCCACGCGGGCGGAAAAATGACGGCGACTTCCTCGCGCACGCTGTGCAGCAGGTCGAGTACGCCACGTTCTCCAGACGGATCGAAGTCACTGTGCAGACGCATGTCGAACAAAGCAAACTCGATCTGACGCACGGTCGTCATGCCGCTCTGGAAGTTGCGCGCGGCGAGCATTTTATCGAACAGTTCGCGCGGCAATGGTTCGCCGGTGTCGACGTGGCGCGACATCCGGGACAGTACGCTCCACTCCCAGCAATAATTTTCCATGAACTGCGACGGCAGTTCAACGGCGTCCCATTCGACGCCGCGAATGCCAGAGACGCCGAGTTCATCGACGCGCGTGAGCAGATGATGCAAGCCGTGGCCGGCTTCGTGGAAGAGGGTTTCGACATCGTTGTGCGAGAACGTCGCCGGCTTGCCGCCGACCGGGCGCGGGAAGTTGCAGGCCAGATAAGCCACCGGCTTCTGTATTCCCGCCGCGCACCGGCGACGCGCGATGGCTTCGTCCATCCAGGCGCCGCCGCGCTTGATTTCTCGTGCATAAGGATCGAGATAGAACTGGCCGATCAATTCGCCTGACGCGTCTTCGATGCGGAAAAAACGCACGTCTTCATGCCACGCCGGCGCGTTGTCCGGCTTGACACGCACGCCGTAAAGCGATTCGACGACGTGGAACAATCCGGCCAGTACCTTCGGCTCGGTGAAATACGCTTTGACGTCCTGTTCTGAAAAGGCGTAACGCTTCTCGCGCAGCTTCTCCGAGGCATAGCCCATGTCCCAGGCTTCGAGCGTCGCCAAGCCCAATTCGTCGCGCGCGAAAGCGGAGAGTTCGGCCACATCCTTTTGCGCGAAAGGTCTGGTTTTACGCGCGAGGTCAGAGAGAAAAACGAGTACCTGACCGACCGATCCGGCCATCTTGGACGCCAGCGACACTTCCGCGTAATTGGCGTAACCGAGCATCCGCGCCTCTTCCCGGCGCAGTTCGAGAATACGCAAAATCAACGGCGTGTTGTCGAGTTCGGCGGGGCCAAACTCCGAAGCGCGCGTGACCGAGGCGCGGTAAAGCGCCTCGCGCAAACGACGGCTGTCGGCAAACTGCAAGACAGGCCAATAAGAAGGCATATGCAGGGTAAATTTCCAGCCCGCCTTGCCGTCTTTTTCGGCGGCTTCGCGCGCGGCCTGAATCGCGTCGGCGGGCAAGCCGGACAATTCGGCCTCGTCGGTGACGATCTCGGTGAACGCGTTGGTCGCGTCGAGAAGATTTTCCGAGAATTTGGCGGCCAGCGCGGCGAGTTCTTCCTGAATGGCCTGGAAACGCGGCTTTTCATCTTCCGCAAGCTCGGCGCCAGAGAGGCGAAAATCGCGTACTTCGTTGTCGATGATTTTGCGCCGGGCCGACGAGAGCGTCGGATATTCGGCGCTTTCGAGAAGGGCTTTGTATTTGGCGAACAGCTTCAGATTCTGTCCGAGTTCGGCATAAAAACGGCTGACTTCCGGCAGCATAAGGTTGTACGCTTCTCGCCAATCCGGAATGTCGTTGACCGAATGCAGATGGCCGACGATGCCCCAGGCGCGAGAGAGAGACTCGCCGCCGTCGATCAGCGGCGCGGCGAAGTTGTCCCACGATGCGGCTTGCGGATCGTCGGCCAGCCGTTCAATCAGGGCACGGTTGTCGGCGAGCAATTGAGTAATGGCCGGCTGGACGTGCGTCGGAGCAATCGTGTCGAAGCGGGGCAGGCCGGAAAAATCAAGCAAGGGATTGTCTGTCATATAAGGATGATCCGGAAATGATCTGGAATAAGAAGTGAGCGGTCTTGGCCGCCCCTATAAACGTAGACTGGAAAACGGTCAATCGGGCAGTTTTTGCCCCGTGATCCGTTCGTAGGCTTCGATGTACTTGGCGCTGGTCCGTGCGATAACCTCGTCCGGCAGCGAAGGAGCTGGCGCCTTCTTGTTCCAGCCCAGCGTTTCGAGATAGTCGCGCACATATTGTTTGTCATACGACGGCGGATTGCCGCCAATCCTGTACGAATCGGCCGGCCAGAAACGCGATGAATCCGGCGTCAACACTTCGTCGATCAAGTGCAACGTCCCGGCGGCGTCGATGCCAAATTCAAATTTGGTGTCGGCGATGATGACGCCGCGCTGCAAAGCGTAATCGGCCGCCGCCGAATAAAGCGCGATAGCCGCCTCGCGCGCCTGATCGGCGATCCGCGCGCCGGTCTTGCCCGTCCCCTCGAGCGCCCCGGCCAGCGCCGCGTCGCAATTGATCCGCGCCTGTCCGAAAGAAATATTCTCGTCGTGATCGCCCTGTTCGGCTTTGGTCGCCGGAGTGAAAATCGGCGCCGCCAATTTGGCCGCCTGCCGCAATCCAGCCGGCAGCCTGACGCCGCACACCGCGCCGCTCTGCTGGTAATCCTTCCAGCCCGATCCAATCAGATAGCCGCGCACCACCGCCTCGATCGGCAACGGCTTCAAGCGCTTGACCACCAGACTGCGTCCGCGCGTCTGCTCGCGCTCATCGGCCGCCACCACGCTGAGCGGATCGGTCCCCGTCAGCTGATTGGGCAGAATGTACGCGAGCCTGTCGAACCAGAAATTCGCCAGTTGTGTCAACACTCTGCCTTTTCCCGGAATCGGATTGGGCAGGATTGCGTCGAACGCCGACAAACGGTCGCTGGTTACGAACAGCAGCGCGTCGTCGCCGACGGCGTAAATGTCGCGCACCTTGCCGCGTCCAAGCAACGGCAGGCTTTTGATGGACGATTCGTAAAGGGCTTGGGGCATGGCACCGCCTCCTGAAAAAGAACTTCAAAAATGTCGAATTATAAGACGCGCCGCGAGAGACGGAGTATCAGGCAGGGCAATCCGCGCTGGCAGGAGTATGGAAAACCCGATAACATTCAAAGGGATATGACGTGGAGTCGTAACCCCAGCCAAATCCTGGTTATATGCCGTAGACATAACCTTTAACCGTGGACAACGCTTGACGGGAGCGCGGCACCGTCTTTTTCATACCCCGTCATTCCAGCGCAAACACGGGGTATGGAAAAAGTACAGCGCCCTTCTCATTACCGGGTAATCGGTTTATAGCGGATACGTTTCGGTTTTGCGCCTTCTTCGCCGAGCCGTTTTTTCTTGTCGGCTTCATATTCCTGGTAGTTGCCGGTGAAGAAGCTCCATTGCGATTCGCCTTCACAGGCCAGGATGTGCGTACAAATACGGTCGAGGAACCAGCGGTCGTGCGAAACGATCAGCGCGCAGCCGGCAAATTCGAGCAGCGCGTCTTCGAGCGCGCGCAGGGTTTCCACGTCGAGGTCGTTGGAAGGTTCATCGAGCAGCAACAGGTTGGCGCCGGTCATCAGCGTCTTGGCGAGGTGCAGACGGCCGCGTTCGCCGCCCGACAGTTTGCCGACGATTTTCTGCTGGTCGGCGCCCTTGAAATTGAAACGGCCGATGTAAGCGCGGCTGGGCATTTCAAATTTGCCGATGCGCAGGATGTCCTGGCCCTCGGAGAGTTCGTCGAAGACGGTTTTGCTGTCGGAGAGATTTTCGCGGCTCTGGTCGACGTAGGCCATTTTGACCGTCGGCCCGATCTCGATACTGCCGCTGTCCGCCGGTTCGTCGCCGGTAATCATGCGGAACAGCGTCGATTTGCCCGCGCCGTTCGGGCCGATGATGCCGACCAGCGCGCCGGGCGGGAGGGTGAACGAGAGTTTGTCGATCAACAGCCGTTCGCCAAAACCTTTGCTGACTTCCTTGAATGCGATGACTTTGTCACCCAGCCGTTCGGCCACCGGAATGAAAATTTCCTGCGTTTCGTTGCGCGCCTGATATTCCTGGCTCGACATCTCCTCGAAACGGGCGATACGCGCCTTGCTCTTGGCCTGACGCGCCTTGGGATTGGAACGTACCCAGGCCAGTTCCTGCCGCATCGCCTTCGTATGCGCGTCGAGCTGTTTTTGCTCGGTTTCGAGGCGTGCTTCCTTCTGTTCCAGCCAGGAGGAATAGTTGCCTTTCCACGGGATGCCGTGGCCGCGATCGAGTTCCAGAATCCACTCGGCGGCGTTGTCGAGGAAGTAGCGGTCGTGCGTGACCGCGACGACGGTGCCGGAAAAACGGTAGAGATATTGCTCCAGCCATTCGACCGATTCGGCGTCGAGATGGTTGGTCGGCTCGTCGAGCAGCAACATGTCGGGCTTGGAGAGCAGCAGCTTGCATAGCGCGACGCGGCGTTTCTCGCCGCCGGAGAGGCGTTCGATCGAGGCGTCCCACGCGGGCAGGCGCAACGCGTCGGCGGCGATTTCCATCTGGTTCTCGGTGTCGGCCCCGGCGGTGGCGATGATCGCTTCGAGCCGCGCCTGCTCCTCGGCGAGCTTGTCGAAGTCGGCATCCGGCTCAGCGTAGGCGGCGTAGACCTGTTCCAGCCGGGCGTTCGCCTGCATCACTTCGCCCATGCCGCTTTCGACTTCCTGACGCACGGTCTTGTCCGGATCGAGCCGGGGTTCCTGCGGCAGATAACCGATGCGGATGCCGGCCAGGTGCTGCACTTCACCATCGTATTCTTTGTCCTCGTTACCCATGATCCTGAGCACCGTCGATTTTCCGGAGCCGTTCAGCCCCAGCAGACCGATCTTGGCGCCGGGGAAAAAAGACAGCGAGATGTCCTTGATGATTTGACGTTTCGGGGGGACGGTCTTGCTGACGCGCAGCATCGACATTACGAACTGAGCCATGTTTTCCTTAAAAGAGAGGGTGGAACCGGGTGGCCGGAAATCAGCGGTGAATCGCTTCGCCGAGGGTAATGTCGACCACCAAGTCGTTGGAAATCTGTTCGAGGTCGTAAACCAGCGCGCGCGTGTCGAGCGATGGCGATGCCGTCAGCTCCGCCGTGGCGTGGAAGAGAATTTCCGCCGACATCGGCGCGCTGGTCGTATGGGTGTTCAGTTCTTCGACGTTGACCGCGTGCTTGGCCAGTACGTATGATACTTCGAGCACGATGCCGATGCGATCATGGCCGACGAGCGTCAGGGTCAGGTGGCGACCGGAAACCGCCGCCGTGCCCTTGGAGACCTCGGCATTGATGCGCAGGCCAGGCAGAGCGCCGAGTTCCGCCTTGAGCGCGTCGAGCCGTTCCTCCTTGATGTCCACGCAGACGATCCCGGCGAATTTGCCGGAAAGATGCAACATCGAGGACTGTAGCCAGTTGCCGTCGTGTTTGCTGATCGCCGCCGATAGTTGCCCAACGATGCCCGGGCGGTCGTCGCCGATGACCGTAAGAACGAGTGAAAGATTCATGATCTGTTCCCTTGACGGAGAATCCCTGCATTGTACCGTTTGGCGTCGCGCACGGCGTAATCACGGACGATCCCGGCCGCGCCCCGTCCCACCTTCCCGCCTACATGCGGGCGTTCGCTCACCAGCCGCCGATGGCCTGGCGCGAAGCTTGGGATACGCCCGCCCGGCCCGGTTCCGCTATTTCTTCCGGCAATACATCGAACAGCACTAATCGTCGCGCTTTTTTTGGCACGGCGATTCCGGTTTTAAGCGCTTTTTTGGAAATTCACGTCGTAAGGATAGGCTTTTTTCCTTTCGCTTGCCTCGCCATACGATTTTAATTCCGCAAAATCGACCTTCCCGTTCCACAACAGGTTCAAGCCCTCACGCTGGGCACTCTCCCAATCGGGGTGCTGGATGCGCATCTCTTCACGGAATTTCTCATATTCGGACTGGTAAATAGCCATCAAATCCTCCGTTCGGCGAAATCAGTTATTGAAAGAGAATCGGCTTCGTGCTGCCGACGCAATAGTCGTCGAGCAGCGAATCGAT
>JAITNL010000056.1 GCA_031290495.1 Accumulibacter sp. | reverse complement strand
CAGCACCAACACTCCCGCCATAAGTCTCACCTTCTATGCGGACATTGCTACCGTTGTTGATGATGAGACGGTTGTACGTAGCGGAGCCGGAACCATCGCTAGTTGTGGATGACCCGCCGTCGAGATAGCTATATGCAGAAAAACTAACGTTGCCGCCGTTGATGTATACGGTGTTGCCGAAAACCGCGCCAGCGCTTCTTGCGCCGAAGATGCTGTTACAGGAGATATCAGCGCCGGGGAGGATGTAGACGTTGTTATCGCTTGCGCCGCTGGGTGTGACATCGCCCGTATGTGTTCCGCTGATCGTTATATCCTCCGCCCACGCCGCGAGCGGAAAAAAAGAAAGCGCCCCAATGAGGGCGCTTAACAATGAACCGCGTTTGAAAAACGCGGAGAGAACGCTTACATCATGCTTGCTTGCTTGCTTGCTTGCTTGCTTGCTTGCTTGCTAATTATTGTATGCGGTTTTTCTGAAATGGCAAGAAAAATATTTGTATTCATGGCTTTTCCTTAAAAAAGTTGCGAAATTGATACTGTTTTGCTGACGTTCAAAAATTTAAGCATCGCCTGAAATAACGCTGTCTGATTGTTGAATACAATAGTTTTACTCTCATCTTTTTAGCTTGTAAAGCGTCTGTCGCAAAAAATTTTCAATCTGTCAGGTTTTGCGCGCTCCGCCAACGGTTTGCAGTTCCGCGCGAAAAGCCATTCGGGGGGAGCGCCGATCATGGGATCAGGGCGGCGCGAGTTCCAGATCGCACGCGGCGGCGCGCCCCTGCACGGCCGGCGGACCTGAGCGCGCCAGCACCTTGTCGGCCTCGCGCATACGCGCCAGTACGCAGGACAGCAGCGTCTTGCGGAAGCGTTCAAGCAATTCCTCGGAAGCGAGATCGAGCGCGGAACTGTTGACTTCCAGAAACAGCGTCGGTTCGAGCGTCACCACCGTCGCCATGCGTTTGGAATCGCTCGGATGCAGATAGGCCATTTCCCCGACGACCTCCCCGGAACCCAGCCGGCACAGCGATTTCCCCTCGATCGACACTTCCACGAAACCGTGAATGATGACGCCGAATGAACGATGTTTGTCGCCTTCCCTGATCAGCGCGACCTTGTCCGACACATTGCGCCAGACGCTGATGCGCAGCACTTCCCACAATTCGATGTCCTCGAATCCGGCGAAAAATTCCATGCCGCGCAGCATGTCGAAGTGCTTGTTATCCTGCTGCGTCTCACTCTCGTCGAACATCTGGTAGCGCACCGTCGACAAATCCTTGGCAAATTCCGCGCCGTTGCGATAACGGTTGTAGAGGTCTTTCTCCATCGCCTTCTTCAGGATCGAATTGAGACCTTCCGGCAGGTTCGGGTTGAGGTCGCTTACCGACGGCGGGTCCATATTGACGATCTTGTAGGTCAGCGCCCCATGGTTGGCCGCCCGGAACGGCAAACGTCCGGTCAGCAGTTGAAAGAGCACGACGCCAAGTGAGTACAGATCGGTTTTCTGGTTCAGCGGATAATTCTTGATCTGTTCGGGCGACATGTAGGCGGGCGATCCGACGCCCATGATGAAGGTGGAATCCTGGTTCATGTCCTTTTGCAGGTTGAGCGCCAGTCCGAAATCGGTGATTTTCGGGTTGTCCTCGGCGTCGACCATGATGTTGGCCGGCTTGATGTCGCGGTGCACCACGCCGCACCGGAAAGCGTGATCGAGCGCCAGACAGCACTTGAAAATAATACCGACGGCCCGGTGCATCGGCAGCAGACGGTTGATCGCGCTGTAATAATCGAGCGCTTGACCCGCGATGTACTCCATGACGATATACGCCTGCTCGTTTTCGATCACCGCGTCGTAAATTTTGACGATGTTTGGATGATCCAGACGCCGGCCAACCGAACCCTCGATCTGGAACAGTTTGCGCAGACGGCGTGAGATTACGGCGTTGTCATCGCCGAAACGGATCAGCTTGACCGCTACCTCGCGGCCTGAATCCGGATCGCGCGCCAGATAAACGATGGCGGTCGCGCCCTTGCCAAGGGTACGCAGGATTTCATATTTGCCGATCTTTTCCATCGCGTTCCGCGAATACCATTTCTGCTGATTTTTTTTGACTGGCAAGAATAGCGCAATGCGTTTGAACAAGCACGACAAAAGTCCTTACTTGAAAAGAAAAATATTGTCCCCAGATAATCTGGAATTTTTCCTGGAGATTTTCAACCATGCAAGAATCAGAGAACGATATTCTGCCGGAGTCCACAGACGAAAATACGCCGGAAACCTTTGGGCTTGAGACGGTGGACGGCTTGCCGGACTTCGGGGAAGTGCTCCGTCAGGCCGAGGAACATCGCGACGCGTGGCTGCGCGCCAAGGCCGAAACCGAAAATGTCCGCCGGCGCGCGCAGGAAGATATCGCCAAGGCGTCGAAATTCGCCATCGAGCGTTTCGCCGGCGAACTGCTGGCCGTCAAGGACAGTCTGGAAGCCGCGCAGGCGGTGGAAAACCCCAGCATCGAAAGCCTCAAGGACGGCAGCGAACTGACGCTCAGGCAGCTCGCCGCCGCGTTCGAAAAATCTGGCGTCAAGGAAGTCAATCCAGCCGGAGAACGCTTCGATCCGAACTTCCATCAGGCAATCAGCATGATCGAGTCGGAACAGGACGCCGGCACGGTGGTTACCGTCCTGCAAAAGGGCTACCTGATCGCCGAACGTGTGTTGCGCCCGGCGCTGGTCATCGTGGCCAAGCCGAAAGACTGAAATATCCGCTTGAAAACATCATCCCCGACCCCAGATAGAAGCCGTACACGATTAACGACACGGAGCGTGGCGTGAGGGATTCCGGTTTTTCACCCCCGACTCCTCATCTGAAAGGAATTGAAAATGGGCAAAATCATTGGCATCGACCTTGGCACCACCAATAGCTGCGTTTCCGTCATGGAAGGCGGCAAGCCGAAGGTCATCGAAAACTCGGAAGGCGCGCGCACCACGCCGTCGGTCGTCGCCTACGCCGGCGACGGTGAAATTCTGTGCGGCGCGCCGGCCAAGCGTCAGGCGGTGACCAATCCGCACAACACGCTGTTCGCGGTCAAGCGCCTGATCGGGCGGCGCTTCGAGGAAAAGGAAGTGCAGAAGGACATCGGCCTGATGCCTTTCAAAATCCTCAAGGCCGACAACGGCGATGCCTGGGTCGAGGCGCGCGGCGAAAAAATCGCGCCGCCGCAGGTTTCCGCCGAAGTGCTGCGCAAGATGAAAAAAACCGCCGAAGACTACCTCGGCGAAGAAGTCACCGAAGCGGTCATCACCGTTCCGGCGTACTTCAACGACAGCCAGCGTCAGGCCACCAAGGACGCCGGGCGCATCGCCGGTCTCGAAGTCAAGCGCATCATCAACGAACCGACCGCGGCCGCGCTGGCCTTCGGCATGGACAAAAAACAGGGCGACAAGAAAATCGCTGTGTATGACCTGGGCGGCGGCACCTTCGACGTTTCGATCATCGAAATCGCCGAAGTCGAAAGCGAACATCAGTTTGAAGTGCTGTCGACCAACGGCGACACGTTCCTCGGCGGCGAGGACTTCGATCAGCGCCTGATCGACTACATCATCGACGAGTTCAAGAAGGAATCGGGCGTCAACCTGAAGTCCGACGTGCTCGCGCTGCAACGCCTGAAGGACGCGGCGGAAAAGGCCAAGATCGAACTGTCGTCGGGTCAGCAGACCGAAATCAACCTGCCGTACATCACCGCCGACGCGTCGGGTCCCAAGCATCTGACGATGAAGATCACGCGCGCCAAGTTCGAGTCGCTGGTCGAGAATCTGATCGAGCGCACCATCGAACCGTGCCGCATCGCCATCAAGGACGCCGGCTGCAAGATTGGCGACATCAACGACGTGATCCTGGTCGGTGGCATGACCCGGATGCCCAAGGTGCAGGACACGGTCAAGGAATTTTTCGGCCAGGAACCGCGCCGCGACGTTAACCCGGACGAAGCCGTCGCCGTCGGCGCGGCGATTCAGGGCGGCGTATTGCAGGGTGAAGTCAAGGACGTGCTGTTGCTCGACGTTACCCCGCTGTCGCTGGGAATCGAAACGCTCGGCAGGGTGATGACCAAGCTGATCAAGAAGAACACCACCATTCCGACCAAGGCGTCGCAGATTTTCTCGACCGCCGAGGACAGCCAGTCGGCGGTGACCATCCACGTGCTGCAGGGCGAACGTGAAATAGCCGACGGCAACAAGAGTCTCGGCCAGTTCAACCTGTCCGACATTCCGCCCGCGCCGCGCGGGATGCCGCAGATCGAAGTCACTTTCGACATCGACGCCAACGGCATCATGCACGTTTCCGCCAAAGACAAAGCGACGGGCAAGGAAAACAAGATCAAGATTCAGGCCAACTCGGGGCTGTCGGATGCCGAAGTCGAACGCATGGTGCAGGACGCTGCCATTCATGCCGAAGACGACAAAAAAGTGCGCGAACTGATCAACGCCCGCAATGAACTCGATGGCCTGATTCACACCACGCGCAAGGCGCTCGCCGAATACGGCGACAAGGTCGGCGCGGATGACAAAGGCAAGATCGAGGCCGCGCTCAAGGATGCCGAGGAGGCGCTCAGGAGCGACGACCAATCCACGATCGAAGCCAAAACCGAGGCGCTCGCCACCGTCAGCCAGAAACTGGGCGAAGCGATGTACGCCCAGCAAGCCCAGAGCGAAGCCCAACAGGGCGCGGGCAACAGCGGTGACAGCGGCAGCGGGGAAGGCAAGGCGGCGGATGCCGATGTGGTCGATGCCGAATTCACCGAAGTGAAGGACAAGAAGTAAGGCACGCCAGTGCCGGTTACGGAGCGGGGATGCGCGTCATCCCCGTTGCCCGTTTACGGAGAAACCAAGCGCGGAGAAACCATGCGTCAAGCCCTGTTATGCGCCATCGCGCTGTGCGCCGCCCCGGCGCAGGCCGCCCTTGCGGAAGGCGGCTATTTCAGCGCGCAAAATGCCCAATGCGCGGTGTGGGCACCCGCCGTGCTGAACAAAAGCAGCGAAGTCATCCTGAATTATCAGGGCGAGTGCAAAAACGGACGCGCCGAGGGCAAGGGCAAGGCCATCTGGTCGGTTCGCTACGCCGGACAGATACTGGAAAAAGCGGTCTGGGAAGGAACCTTCGGCAATGGCGTTTTCCTCAAAGACTATCCGATTCAGGAAATCACCCCGCTCCCCAACGACAAATACATCATTTCCACTGGCGCAGTGGAGAATGCCAAACTGGTTTTCCTCAGCACCGGCGCTCAGGATGGCACGGTCGGGCTGTGTTTCGTAGATAGCCTGAATCTGCAACTCGCCACCGACACCCCCACCGCAACCCTGCTCAATGACGTGAAAATGGAGAAACTTTTCCGCGCCGCCTTCGCCCACTATCGCCAGCACTGCCCCAAAGCCACGGTACGCTTCGATATGGGCATCCATACCCGGACTTTCGCGCCACTTGCCGATGGCCGCTTCCCCAACCCGGCTATTCAGGCTCGCGCCAACCCGGCCAGCGGAGAAATCGACAATTACTACAACCAGCTCGCCTACGAGGCGGAACAGGACAAGGCGCGGGAACGCTTCCGCGCATTCAACCGCAAGCACGGCATTCAGGCGTGGGCAAGCCTGAAGCAACTGGAAGACAACCCCTTTCGCTGGGAAGGCAAAACCGTGGGCGTCATTGTCCGTCTGGACAAAATGCTGACGCGGGACAGCGCCCTTATCACCACCGCCACGCGCAGCGACTGGGCGAACGCCTGGCTCACCGCCATCCCGCCGGACTTCCCGGACAATGGCGCGAGCATCCTCATCGCCGCCCGGGTTGGCGAGCGCCAAACCCCGCCCGAATTCAGTCACCCCCTTCTCACCCTGCACCACCTCGAAAGCCATCCCTGCAAGGTTGTTACCTGCGCGGACTGGATCGTCGATTTGCAGGACATCAAATGGGGCGAGCCGTTCGCGTCTCACCCAGCAACAAATGCACCGGAATAACACCATGGCCAAACAGGATTACTACGACGTTCTCGGCATCAAAAAAGACGCGGGCGATGACGACATCAAGAAGGCTTATCGCAAGCTGGCGATGAAATACCACCCGGATCGCAATCCGGACAACAAGGACGCCGAGGAAAAATTCAAGGAGGCCAAAGAAGCCTACGAGGTGCTTTCCGATCCCAAAAAGCGCGAGGCCTACAACCGTTTTGGTCACGCCGGGGTCGACCCGTCAAT
>JAITNL010000003.1 GCA_031290495.1 Accumulibacter sp. | reverse complement strand
GGCTTGCGGCTTGCGGCTTGCGGCTTGCGGCTTGCGGCTTGCGGCTTGCGGCTTGCGGCTTGCGGCTTGCGGCTTGCGGCTTGCGGCTTGCGGCTTGCGGCTTGCGGCACCATTGTATTGCTCAATTCGACCATGTCAATCTTTTTTACACCTTCGTAAAACAACACAAAACGGTGCCGATGGTAATGAAACTTCCAGCGCAACGCAATCATTTTTCAACATTTCGCCTGTAATTCGTGGGGAGTGTTGCAAAAAAACAACAGAACCGGGAAAAAACGCGAAAACATGACTTCGTGTTTCCTCAAAACCGTCCAGCCACTGACTGAACAGGACAACGGCGTGTTGCGGGACAATCGCATGAACACTTCATGCCCCTCCTCTCTCCCGCCCCTGCCGCCGCAACCACCCCGCCCCATTCGGGGCACCCCTCCAGAGGAGGGGAATCAAACCCGACGCGCTCCTGGTTTAATTCCCCTCCCTTGGAGGGGTGCCCCGAATGGGGCGGGGTGGTAACGGTGCCCGAAAGCGACGGGGCAGCCAGTGCCTCCGGCCAAGGCAGACGGGTTTTATTCCCCTCCTCTGGAGGGGTGCCCCGAATGGGGCGTGGTGGTAACGGTGCCCGAAAGCGATGGGGCAGCAAGTGCCTCCGGCCAAGGCAGACGGGTTTAATTCCCATCCCTTGGAGGGGTGCCCCGGCAGGGACACGGGCAGTTTCGCAGGTTGGATAAGCCTGATCCGGCACCGTTCCACCGCCGCGTCGCGGCGCTCATTTGGCAAGCGGCGAAATAATCGGCAGCGCTTTGCGTCGGAGGCGGGAATGTCGGATCACGCCGCTTCGCGGCTTATAGCCCGCGTCTCTGTTTGCTGGCGCCGAAGCCCGGCCTGTGCGGGCGGGCTTGCCTGTAAAAGAGACTCGAAATATCCGGGGGCAACGCTCGTGTCCGGTTCAGCTTTCCCGCCAGCCAATCCCGTCTTCCTGCGAAGCCACGCCGATCCAGTCTTCCGCGCAATCGAGCGCCAGCGCCAACGCCGTCCGCGCCAGATCGGGCCGGTTGTTCTGCTCGCTGAGATGCGCCGCGACGATGTGGCGCAGCGCGCGGGTATCGATCCGCCGCAGCAACGCGGCCGCCTGGGCGTTGCCGAGATGGCCGAAATCGCCCTTGATGCGCCGCTTGAGCGTGGCCGGGTAAACCGAGGCGTCGAGCAGATCGGGATCGTGGTTGCACTCCAGAACAAGCGCCTGACAGCCGCTCAGCATCGCCGCCGCGTGCGTCGTAATCGTCCCGCAATCGGTCAGTACGCCCAGTCGGCGCGCGCCGTCGGAAATGACAAACTGTATCGGCTCGCGCGCGTCGTGCGGCACGGGAAACGGCGTCACTTCCATGCCGCCGACGGAAAATTTGGCGTGACCGTCGATCAGGCGGCATTGCGGAAATTCGGCGGGCGCGCCGGCGGCTTGCAACGCGGCGGCATGGGTGCCGTGCGTCATGTAGACCGGGATGTCGAAATGGCCTGAAAAACGGAACACGCCGGCCACGTGGTCGCCGTGTTCGTGCGTCACCAGAATGGCGGCGATTTCTTCGGGGAGAATCGACAGCCGGGACAGGCGGGCAAGCATCGAGCGCGCGGAAAAACCACAGTCCAGCAGCAACTTGGTATCACCGGCGTCGACAATCAGGGAATTTCCCCGACTGCCGCTGCCCAGTGACGCGAAACGCATCACTTCAACTGTTCAAACAGGAGGTCCAGAATTTTCTTTCCGGTATCCGACCGATCGACGCCGCCTTCGGCGGACAGCACCTGAACCGATGTCCGCCCGCTGTCTTCCTTGACGAAGACGCGATATTTGGTCTGCGGATCGGGCGGCGCCGATTTCCAGAACGCCAGCTTGGAAAGCAAGCCAGGTTCATTGTTGCGCAAATCGCTTTCGGGATCGACGTAACGCACGAAATACAAGCCTTGCGAACGGTCGCGGTCTTCCACCGTAAACCCGACGCGATCCAGCGCCAGACCGACGCGCCGCCACGCCCGGTCAAACGATTCCTGAACCAGCAGCGAACCTGAGCCATTGGCCGAACGATCCAGACTGGCGCGCTCGGCCACACGGTTTTTCGCCTCGGCGAACTCGCTCTGCGCCCGGTGCTCTTCACTGCCGAGGTGCACCATCAGGCGGCGCAGCATTTCGGCTTCCAGTTCCGGATCCGCCGCGCGCGGCTGCCAGCGCGTCTGGTCGCCGCCTTCCGCAATGAAAATCTCGTACATCCCGCGATGGCTGATGTAGATCTCGGTCGTCCCCGGCGCTGAACCTGGTTCCAGGCGGGAGCGGAATTTGTCGCGTTCGGGAGTCGAATACAACGAGTCGATTACCTTGCCCAGCCAGTTGCGCAGAAAATCTTCACCGATCTTGGCGCGATTTTCCGCCCAGTCAGTTTCCATCACGCCGGCCTCCGGCAGATCGAGCTGGATCAGGAAGCCGAGTTCCTGCCAGAAATCCTTGACCTGCCCCCAAAGTTTGTCCGGAGTTTCCCTGACCACCAGCCAGCGCTGGTTTCCGGCGCGCTCGACACGCACTTTGTCTACGTCCGGAAGCACTTCGCTGGAGCGCTGGGCCGCCGCTTGCGTGCGTTCTCCGGAATACGCCGAATACGTCGCCGCCCCCCGGCCGCCGGTATCGGGAACGACAAACCGATCGTCACGCGCTGGCGAGGTCAGATCGGGAGGCACCTCCAGCGTCGGAACCCGGACGGCAGAAGCCGACTTATAGTCGATTTTCTTTGATTCGATGCCCAAATCGGCGCATCCGGCGATCAATCCCACAGCTGTCACGGCCAACGTCGGCCAACGCACAACATTTCTCATCGAAAAAAACCCCTGCAAACAAAATATCATTCGATCAACCCGGCCTGGAGCATCGCGGCGCGGACACGTTCGTAAAACTCCGGCGCCAGCGGCGTCAACGGCAAACGAATGCCGCCGCCGATCAGCCCCGCCTGCTGGCAGGCCCACTTTACCGGAATCGGGTTGGCTTCACAGAAAAGCTGCCGGCTCAAACCGCTCATGCGGAAATTGAGTTCGCGCGCTTTCAGAACGTCGCCAGCGAGCGCCGCCGCGCACATCGCGCTGACCAGGCGCGGAGCGATGTTCGCCACCACGGAAATACTGCCCTTGCCGCCCAGCAGCATCAGCGCGCACGCCGTCCCGTCGTCGCCGCTGTACACCGAGAATCCCGGCGGCGCGCGATTGATCAGTTCAGCGCCGCGCTCCATGCTGCCGGTCGCGTCCTTGATCCCCACGATATTGGGAATCTTCGCCAGGCGCAGCGTCGTTTCCCCGGCCAGATCGGCGGCCGTGCGCCCCGGAACGTTGTACAGAATCTGCGGAATGTCGACGGCTTCGGCAATCGCCTTGAAATGGCGGTACAGCCCTTCCTGCGACGGTTTGTTGTAATACGGAACGACCGACAGGACCGCGTCCGCGCCGATTTTTTTGGCGAATCCGGTCATTTCGATGGCTTCCGACGTCGAATTGGCGCCCGCGCCGGCGATCACCGGGAGGCGTCCCGCCGTATGTTCAACCGTTACGCGGATCAGCTCCCGATGTTCCTCGACATCGACAGTCGGCGATTCGCCAGTTGTCCCGACAATCACGATGGCGTTGGTTCCTTCCCGCGCGTGGAAATCGATCAGCTTGCGCAGACAGGGCAGGTCAAGACTTCCGTCTTCGCGCATGGGAGTGACGATAGCGACAATGGATCCTGTAATCGTGTTCATGACTTGGCACCAAAATTAAATTTTGACGATTTTAACCGAACCCAGGCGCCGCGCACATGAAAAACGCGGCAAGTGCCGTGAGTTTTCAATCTGTCCGCCCGTCGCGGCCGCTTGAAGGAGGCGAGCGATGAGACGGACGAAAAGGTGACAGTTGAACCAGCCCGCATAGATCGCCCCATGCGGGCTATCGCGTCTTTACCCACGTTTGTGGGAACGCACGGTTTCGCAGGTTGGATAAGCCGCGTAAGCGGCGTAATCCGACACCGTTTCTCCGCCGCGCCGCGGCGCTGATTGCAAGCGGCGAAATAATCGGCGGCACTTTGCGGCGGTGGCAGTCCACATGGGGCGGGGGAGCTTGCGAACCACGACATCGCGGCGCGCGCCGACCTGTTTTGTCCGGGTTCGCTTTGCTCACCCCGATCCATGTGGACTCCGGTCAAGCGTCACCCCGTACCAATGAAACCCCGCCTTGGCGCCGAACGCAATCGAGGTAAGCGTCGCCATCCAGCGGCGTCCTGTTGCTTTGCGCGCGCCAGAGCGTTTCACCGAGACATTCCATGACGGCGTGTTCGGCGTCGTGAACGTCCAGCGTCCGGCGCAGGGCGGCATACGCGGCTTTGATGCCCGGCGGTTGATCGATGCCGATCTGTTCGGCGATGGCCAGATGCAGGGACAAGTGCAGGAAGGGGTTGGTCTGCCCGCGCTCGGGGGGAAACTCCTGTTCGATCGCCGCCCGCGGATTTTCCAGCAGGGCGTGGTATTCGGGATGCTCGGCGATCAGGCCGGCCGCCGTGGCTTCGGCGCCTTCGAGAATCAGGCGCTCACGCTGCTTGCGCCAGGATGCGCAGAAGAACTGGCGGACTTGTTCGCGGGAAGGATTGAACATTTGGCCGCCTAAACCTTCAACGCGCCGATCAGGTTGCGCACATCGTTCTCACCCTGAGCGAGCATCCAGGCTTCGATTCCCTCGGCGACGCGCTGCGCCGCGTCCGGCGTGACGAAGCTGGCGGTGCCGACCTGCACGGCGCTGGCGCCGGCGAGGATGAACTCGATCGCGTCGGTCGCCGTGGTGATGCCGCCGATGCCGACGAGCGGCAGTTTCACGGCGCGGGATACGGCCCAGACCATGCGCAGGGCGACGGGTTTGATCGCCGGTCCGGAAAGGCCGCCGGTGACGTTGGCGAGTACCGGACGGCGTTTGCCGAGGTCGATCGCCATGCCGATCAGCGTGTTGATCAACGACAGCGCGTCGGCGCCGGCGTCGGCGCAGGCTTTGGCCAGCGACACGATATCGGTGACGTTGGGCGAAAGTTTGACGATCAGGGGCTTTGCGGTGGCCTTGCGGCAAGCGGCGACGACCTCGGCGGCGCTCGCCGGATCGCTGCCGAAAACGATGCCGCCGTGTTTGACGTTGGGGCAGGAAATGTTCATTTCCAGCGCGGCTATTTCCGGTATCTCGTCGAGCCGCCGGGACATTTCGGCGTATTCATCCACGGTGTCGCCAAAGAAGTTGACGATGCACGGCGTGTTGACGCCGCGGATGAACGGCAGCTTTTTTTCGATGAAAGCCTCGATGCCGACGTTCTGGAGACCGATGGCGTTGAGCATTCCGCCGGGCGTTTCGACGATGCGCGGCGTCGGGTTGCCGGGCCGTGGCCGCAGCGACAATCCCTTGGTGACGAAAGCGCCGAGGCGTTCGAGATCGACATAGGTGGAAAATTCCTCGCCATAGCCGAAGGTTCCGGAAGCCGTCATCACCGGATTGCGCAGCGTCATCCCGGCCAGCGCAACGCTCATCCGTACTTTTTTTTCCGTCATGTTCAAAACCTGTTTCGGTGGTTGCCGCCAGCCGCGTCAGCGTGGACGATGGAAAAGCGTCATTTTCCACGAATTGGCCGCAATGTGGCAATACGTCCAGGCCATCACGGTGCAGCGTTTTGATTCAACATTTATCATGATCGGGACATGCAATATTCACGGCAAAACCAGTGCCCGCGCAAAGACGGAGGCATGACCGTCCTTGCGGGGGTTCAGCTCCCACCGCCCTGAAGGGCGGGGTTTCAAACCGGAGTTGGTTTTACGATGAATGACCGCCTTTCTTTCCTCCTTGCGGGAGAGCGCGGGATGGGTTTCGCAAATTCAACTGGTTTTTTGACTATCACCGCAAAAATTCATGCGAACGTCCTGTTTGCATCGCCCGCGATGTATCGGCGGCAGGGCTGGCGGCTATAATCCGCTTTTGACTCAGACAATCGATCGTGATGGCGGCGCAGTACAAATCCGAGGCTCGGCTTACTCATGACACGAATCCTCCCGGCCCGCTTCCGGAGAAGATCGGTCTCGTCCTCCTTGAATCGCGCTGGCTGGCGCTGATCGCGCTGGCGGCTTTCCTCGGCTTGGCCCTGTGGGGATTCGATCGCGCCGATCCGGGCTGGTCGCACGCGGTTGCGGTGACGGCCGCGCACAATCCGGCGGGACGCGGCGGCGCGTGGCTGGCCGACGCGCTGCTGTATATCTTCGGTTTTTCGGCGTGGTGGTGGGTGGTTTTTCTGCTGACCACGGTGTGGCGCGGCTATGGCCGGCTGGATGGGCTGCGCCCGGCGGATCGCCGCCCCTTGTACATCACCCTGGCCGGTTTCGTGGTCTTGCTCGCCGCCAGCAGCGCGCTGGAAACCTTGCGCTTTTACTCGCACCGGACGCCGTTGCCGCTGGGACCGGGCGGGATGCTGGGACAAGCGTTGGGCGGCGTGGCGATTGACTATTTCGGCTACACCGGCGCGACGCTGGCGCTGATTGCCGCGTGGGCGCTGGGCTGGAGCGTTTTTTCCGGGATGTCCTGGCTGTCCGCCATCGAGCGCCTGGGCGCTGTGCTGGAAATTCTGGTGCTGGGGACGCGCCGCCTGATCGAGCGCTGGCAGGA
This sequence comes from Accumulibacter sp., assembly GCA_031290495.1. Lineage (GTDB taxonomy): Bacteria > Pseudomonadota > Gammaproteobacteria > Burkholderiales > Rhodocyclaceae > Propionivibrio. The sequence continues at coordinate 3,688 of JAITNL010000003.1, read as the reverse complement.
CTGGCGGATCGGCCGTCAAGTGGCGCGCGAACGCGAAGCGGTGGTCGAGGACGAGAAACGCCGCGAGGTGACGCGCGAGCCAATCCACATCCAGGCCCCGCCGCCCGAAGCGCCCATATCGCCCAAGGTCGAGAAACGTAAAGAGCGCGAACGCCAGCCGCTGCTGTTTCCCGAGACCGTCGCCGGCGGGCTGCTGCCGCCGCTGCATCTGTTGGAACCGGCCGCGGCGGCAACCGAGATGGTCAGCGCCGAGACGCTGGAATTTACCTCGCGCCTGATCGAACGCAAACTGGCCGATTTCGGCGTGCAGGTGCAGGTGCTGGCCGCCTATCCGGGGCCGGTGATCACGCGCTACGAAATCGAACCGGCGGTCGGCGTGAAAGGCTCGCAGATCGTCAATCTGGCCAAGGACGTGGCGCGTTCGCTGTCGCTGGCGTCGATCCGCGTCGTCGAGACGGTGCCGGGCAAATCGTGCATGGCGGTGGAATTGCCCAATCCCAAGCGCCAGACGGTGCGCCTGTCGGAAATCATTTCCAGTCACGCCTATAACGCCATGTCCTCGCCGCTGGCGATGACGCTCGGCAAGGACATCGGCGGCCAGCCGGTGGTCGTCGATCTGGGCAAAATGCCGCACCTCCTGGTCGCGGGAACGACTGGTTCGGGCAAGTCGGTAGGCATCAACGCGATGATCCTTTCGCTGCTCTACAAGTCCGAGCCGGACAAGGTGCGTCTGATCCTGGTCGATCCGAAGATGCTGGAATTGTCGATCTACGAGGGCATTCCGCACCTCCTCGCGCCGGTCGTGGTCGACATGACTCAGGCGGCCAACGCGCTCAATTGGTGCGTCGGCGAAATGGAGCGCCGTTACAAGCTGATGTCGGCGATGGGCGTGCGCAACATCGCCGGTCTCAATCACCGCGTCAAGGAGGCCGAAAAATCCGGCGACACGCTGCCCAATCCGCTGTCGCTGACGCCGGAAACGCCCGAGTCGCTGGCCGTCATGCCGTACATCGTGGTGATCATCGACGAGCTGGCCGACCTGATGATGGTCGCCGGCAAGAAGGTCGAGCAGCTCATTGCGCGTCTGGCGCAGAAAGCGCGCGCGGCCGGCGTGCATCTGATTCTGGCGACGCAGCGGCCATCGGTCGACGTGATTACCGGGCTGATCAAGGCCAACATTCCGACGCGCATTTCCTTCCAGGTATCGTCCAAGATCGACTCGCGCACGATTCTCGACCAGATGGGCGCCGAAGCCCTGCTCGGTCAGGGCGACATGCTCTACCTCGCGCCGGGCACCGGCTATCCGACGCGCGTACACGGCGCTTTCGTCGCCGACGACGAGGTGCATCGCGTGGTCGAAAACCTCAAGAACGCGGCGGCGCCGAATTACGTCGACGGCGTACTCAGCGGTGGCGGCAATTTCGATGACGACGAAAACGGCGGCGGCAGCAACGGCAATGGCGACGGCGAAAATGGCGGCGACGGCGAATCCGATCCGCTCTACGATCGTGCGGTGGAAGTCGTGCTGAAAAACCGCCGCGCCTCGATTTCGCTGGTGCAGCGCCACCTGAGCATTGGTTACAACAAGTCGGCGAAGCTCATCGAGGCGATGGAAAAAGCCGGACTGGTGTCGGCCATGGATACGCGCGGCAAACGCGAGATTCTGGTGCGCAAGGCGGATGAGTGATGACCCGAGGCGGGCGGAGACGTTGTATGCGATGACAGCTTACGGCTGTGGGTTCTGGCATTCTTGGTCTGGCAAGCTTTGCCCTTCGGCGCCCAACCAATACCATACCTGCCTTCCCGTGGCCAAATCATGCAATCCATACAAATGACGCTTGATCTGCCGAATCCAGTTCGCATCTCTCCAAAAGTACGGACTGCGATGGATCATTTGGCATTGAACACCAATGTTAATTCTCGGGGAGCAGTTTTCACACGCCGGGAAGTTGTTGATTTTATCTTGGACCTGGTTGGTTATACGAAGGATCGGCCGCTTCATGAAAACGACTTTTGGAACCGTCGTTTGGCGGTGGCGATTTCCTGCTCTCGATCGTCGAGCGGCTGTTAGGCGCGTGGCAAGCGGCAAAACCGGATGGTTCCGCGCTGGACGATCTCGGCACGCGATTCGAGCCGTGGAATTGCACCATGATACTTTCCGCGGTACCTACATGTCTGTCATTGCCCTTCTCAAGGAAGAGGGAATCGCGGCGAATACCGCCACTGCGTTGACCGATCGTTGGCTGTCGCAGGGGGATTTCCTGCTGACGCCGCTGGAAGGTGAGTTCGATTTCGTTGTAGGCAATCCGCCCTATATCCGTCAGGAATTGATACCTGCCCCACTGTTGGCCGAGTATCGCAGCCGCTATCAAACGATGTTTGACCGAGCCGACATTTACATTCCCTTCATTGAGCGGTCGCTCTCGGTCTTGTCAACAGGTGGGAATCTGCGCGGATCGCTGGATGAAAAACCGCTACGGCGGACCGCTGCGAAGTCTTGTGGCTGAACGGTTCGACCTGAAGATTTATGTCGATATGGTAGATACGCCCGCCTTTCACACCGACGTGATTGCCTACCCCGCGATTACCATCATCAGCCGTGAAAGACCAGGAGCAACCCGTATTGTGCATCGGCCGGCCATTGACCGGATAACGCTGTCCAAACTGGCGGATTTGCTCCGTGCCCCAGTGTTGCCAAAAGCAGACGGCGCGATACGCGAGATCGCCCAGGTTACCAATGGCGCCGAACCGTGGCTGCTGGAGTCGTCCGATCAAATGGCGCTCATTCGCCGTGTGGAAGGATGTTTCCCCTTGCTGGAAGAGGCGGGCTGCAAGATCGGAATTGGTGTTGCCACCGGTGCGGACGATGCGTTCATTGGAGACTTCAATGCGCTTGATGTCGAGCCTGACCGGAAGCTGCCGCTGGTGACGACGAAGGACATCGTTTCGGGTGAAGTAAAGTGGCGGGGTCAAGGTGTCATCAATCCATTCGATGAGTCGGGGAGACTGGTCGACATTGACGAGTATCCGCGTCTGCGACGCTATCTTGAGGCTCGACGAGCGGTAATTGCAGGGCGTCATTGCGCGCGGAATGCTCCGGACAACTGGTGCCGAACGATTGATCGTATCACCCCGGCGCTGGCCGCGACGCCGAAGCTCTTGATCCCGGACATCAAGAGAGAGGCGCATATCGTCTTTGAACGCGGCGACCTGTATCCCCAACCACAACCTCTACTACGTCACATCGGACGACTGGGATTTACGAGCCTTGCAGGCTGTACTGTTGTCCGCTGTCACTCGCCTGTTCGTGGCAACCTATTCAACGAAAATGCGGGGTGGTTTTTTGCGTTTCCAGGCACAGTACCTTGTATGATGTTTCCGTCTCGAGGAAGTAGATTTTCTTGAGACAGAGCGGCGGGATGCCGAGTCGCCCCTTGGGTCTTGAACCCGTTCCGTAGATATTGCAGCCGCCGCTCTTTTTTCCGAAGCAAGATCGGACAGTATCTTTGGCCCGAATTGGTCTGTCTGCCTGTCCGTCCGCCGGTAGGCGGACGGACAGGCAGACAGGTCAAGTCGGCAGCCCGCATTCACAAGGCAGATCTTTCGGAAGCCCGTTGTTGCTGTCTTTTTCAGAACCCAACTCAGGAGTATTCACATGACGTCTTTTCATCTCGGTATCGACATCGCC
>JAITNL010000227.1 GCA_031290495.1 Accumulibacter sp. | reverse complement strand
TGCTTGTTGCTTGTTGCTTGTTGCTTGTTGCTTGTTGCTTGTTGCTTGTTGCTTGTTGCTTGTTGCTTGTTGCTTGTTGCTTGTTGCTTGTTGCTTGTTGCTAATATTGTATGCGGACTTTCTGAAATGTCAAGAAAAATATTCATATTCATGGCTTTTTCCTCAAAAAAGTTGCAAAACCGGGGCAGCTTTGCGAACGTTAAAAAAATTCAACCATTGCTTGAAATAACGCTGTTTGGTTGTTGAATGGAATTGACTTTTTACCATCATTTTTTACGCATGTAAAGAGTCGTGCAGAAAAATTCACCACAAACTTGCGGGCGGTGTGATATTTACGCGCGTTTCCCTGCTTTTTCTTTGTGTTCTCCGTGAGAAATTTACAGCGCTTGTCCAATTTAACGGGGCGTTGAAAACCTGGATTTCCGCTGGCGCGGGAATGACGGTGTGAGGAGGAATGGTTACAGGAGACACGGAAGATGAGCTTCAAGGAAGCGCTTTCGGGCTTGGTATCGGAAAACCGGCGGCACACGCTTTTTGCTGTATGCCGCCGGTTTTTTGCTTTCCGCGCGCTTCAATTATTGCTGCCAGCGGCGTACTCGATCCGCACGTTCTCGCTTTTCAGCCAGTCGCCCAGCGCCGTCAGCAGTTCGTTTTCCAGGCGCACGCGGCAATTGTCGCCGAACGTCAGTTCGCACTTTGCCTCGGCGTTGTGGTAGGACAGCAGCACCGGACAATTCCCCGGCGTGTAAGGCGTCAATAAAGCGCGCAGACGCTGCGCCGCCGTCATTGCCGCCTCGCCGCCGGCCTGCCCGTTGAGCGACAGGCGCAGACACCGGGCGAAACGTCCGCGCGCTTCGGCCAGCGTCAGCAGACGTTCGGCGACCACGCGCACCCGGCCTTCGCCGGCGAAATCGTCGCGCTGCACCTTGCCTTCGACGATCAGCACTTCGTCCTTGCATATTTTGGCGCGTTCACTCTCGAAGATTTCGCTGAACACCGAGACGTCCAGCGTTGTCGTGCCGTCGTCGAGCTGCACGAAAGCCACCTTGCCGCGCGAGGTGATCTTGGTGCGCCAGTCGATCACCAGACCGGCAATCCACTGCGGTTCCTTTTTCGCTTCGAGTGTGGACAGCGAGCGGCGCGCGAAACGCGACACTTCCTGCCGTACCTCGTTGAACGGATGCCCCGAAAAGAAGAAGCCGAGCGCTTTTTTCTCCTCGGTCAGCTTTTCCCGCTCACTCCAGCGTTGTGTCTCGCAGCAGCGCGGCTGGTGTTCCCGCGCCGCGTCGCCGTCGAAGACATCGAACAGGCTGACCTGCATGGCGTCGCGTTCGGCCTGTTCGGCCGCTTCGATGGCGATGCCGACCGAGGACAGCAGCCGCGCCCGATGATCGTCGAGCGCGTCGAAAGCGCCGGCGCGGATCAGCGCTTCGACGGTGCGGCGGTTGACCATGCGCTTGTCGACGCGCTCGCAAAAGTCGAACAGGTCCTTGAACGGCCCGCCCGATTCGCGCGCCTTGAGGATCATGCCCACCGCCTGTTCGCCGGTGCCCTTGACCGCGCCCAGGCCATAGCGGATGGTTTGGCGGTCGACCGGGACGAAGCGGTAGTCCGACGTATTCACGTCCGGCCCGAGCACGGTCAGCTTGTTGTCGAGGCTGTCATCGTGAAAAAATTTCACCGCGTCGGTATTGTCCATGTCCGACGACAGCGTCGCGGCCATGAACGCGGCGCAGTGGTGGGCCTTGAGCCAGGCGGTTTGATAGGCGACCAGCGAGTAGGCGGCGGCGTGCGACTTGTTGAAGCCGTAGCCGGCGAACTTTTCCATGGTGTCGAAAATTTCGTTCGCCTTTTTCGCGTCGATGCCGTTTTCCGCCGCGCCGCGCACGAAAATCTGGCGCTGCTCGGCCATCTTCTTGGGGTCTTTCTTACCCATCGCGCGGCGCAAAAGATCGGCGCCGCCGAGCGTGTAGTTAGCGATCACTTGCGCGGACTGCATCACCTGCTCTTGATACACCATGATGCCGTGGGTGGTGTCCAGCACTTTTTCCAGGCTCGGATGCGGCAAAATGAAGCGCTCGCGGCCATGCTTGCGGTTGATGAAATCCGGGATGTTGTCCATCGGCCCCGGCCGGTAGAGCGCGTTCAGGGCGATCAGGTCTTCGAGGCAGTCGGGACACGCCTTCAGCAAGGTGTCTTTCATGCCTGACGATTCAAACTGGAACACCGCCGTGGTGTTCGCTTTCTTGAAGATGCGTTCGTAGGTTTCCCGGTCGTCGAGCGGCAGTTCGTCGAGATTCACCTCGACGCCTTCGATTTCCCTCACGAAACGTACCGCCCAGGCGAGGATGGTGAGCGTGCGCAAGCCGAGAAAGTCGAACTTGACCAGTCCCACTTTCTCGACGTCGTCCTTGTCGTACTGTGAAATCACCGAAACACCGGCGTCGGCGGAGTACAGCGGACAGAAATCGGTGAGTTTGCCCGGCGCGATCAGCACGCCGCCCGCGTGCGTACCGACGCTGCGCGTGAGGTCTTCGAGACGGCCGGCGAGATCGAACAGTCCCTTGATCTCCTCTTCGTCCGCGATGCGCTGTTTCAACTGTGGTTCGGCGGCGATGGCTTCCGCCAGCGACAGCGGCCTGTTCTGTTCGAGCGGAATCAGTTTGGAGAGCTGGTCGCAGACGGAGTACGGCATGTCGAGCACGCGCCCGACATCGCGGATGACAGCTTTCGACGACATCGTGCCGAAGGTGGCGATCTGCGACACGGCGTCGTGCCCGTATTTATCGCGCACGTACTCGATGACCCGCCCGCGCTTGTCCTGGCAAAAATCGATGTCGAAGTCGGGCATCGACACCCGTTCCGGATTGAGGAAGCGTTCGAACAGCAGGGCGTATTTCAGCGGATCGAGGTTGGTGATGCCGAGCGAAAACGCGACCAGCGAACCCGCGCCCGAACCGCGCCCCGGCCCGACCGGCACGTCGTTTTCCTTGGCCCAGCGGATGAAATCGGCGACGATCAGGAAGTAGCCCGAAAAGCCCATCTGGATGATGATCCGGGTTTCGTTTTTCAGTCGATCCGCGTAGATCGGGCGCTGCTTCTCGCGCTCGGCTTCGTCCGGGAACAACTGCCCGAGACGCTGCTCCAGACCGCGCTCGGCCTCCGTGGCCAGCAAATCGTCGAGCGAAATTCCGGGCGGCGTCGGAAAATTCGGCAGATAGTTCTTGTACAGGTCGATTTCCAGATTGCAGCGCTTGGCAATTTCGACCGAATTTTCCAGCGCGTCGGGCAGGTCCTGGAACAGCGCGGCCATCTCTTCGGGCGACTTGAAATACTGCTCCTCGGTATACAGCCGGGGACGCCGGGTGTCGCCGAGCATGTGCCCCTCGGCGATGCACACGCGCGCCTCGTGCGCCATGAAGTCGCCGCGTTCCAGGAACTGCACCGGATGCGTGGCGACCAGCGGCAAGCCCATTGCGGACGCCAGCCAGGCGGTCGCCGCGACCAGCGCTTCCTGTTGCGCCTGTCCAAGCGGATGCGGGCGCTGCACTTCGAGATAAAACGCTTGCGGGAACAGCGCGGCCCAGACCGCCGCCCGGCTTTTCGCCTGTTCCGGATGTCCCTGCGCCAAAGCCTCGCCGACATCGCCCAACGCCGCGCCGGACAGGGCGATCAGTCCGTCGACGCCGACCTCGGCGAGCATCGCCCGCGTGATCTCGGCGCGCCCGCGCGCGCGCGGCTGCAGCTGCGCGCGCGTCAGCAGCTCGCACAAGCGCCGGCAGCCCTCCCGCGAACGGCACAACAGTAGTATCCGGTAAGGCCGGTCGGGGTCGCCTTCATTGGCAAGATACATGTCGCAGCCAAGAACCGGCTTGATTCCCTTGCCGCGCGCGGCCAGATAAAACTTGACCAGCCCGAACATGCTCGTCAGATCCGTCAGTCCCAGCGCTGGCATGGCGCAAGCCGCCGCGCGCGCTACGGCGGCATCGACGCGCACGATGCCGTCGGTGACGGAATACTCGCTGTGCAAACGGAGATGGACGAAAGACGGGGTGAACATCGCGCTATTTTACCCCGGTGCGCCGCGTTGATTTTCGCTAACGGATCGCTGCCCAGGGCTATCGCGTGAGGTGATAGTCAAAAAACCGGTTGAACTTGTGAAACCCATCCTGCGCTCTCCCGCAAGGGGGAAAGGGAAGGATGTCACTCATCGGACGGTTTTGGAAGCACGGAATAAATGAGCGCCCTTGCGTGCCACATCATCCGCCCATTGTATGATGTTTCCGTCTCAAGGAAGTAGATTTTCTTGAGACAGGCCAAGTCGGCAGCCCGCATTCACAAGGCATATCTTTCGGAAGCCCGTTGCTGCTGTCTTTTGCAGAACCCAACTCAGGAGTATTCACGTGTCGTCTTTTCATCCCGGTATCGACATCGCCAAAGCCAAATTTGCTTGCGCCCCGCGTCTGCCCAACGGTAAATTTCGTGGCAAGAGCTTGCCCAACACCCCGAAAGGCTTTGCCGGGCTTGATCGATGGCTTGACCAACAGGGGGCGGGAACGCTCCATGTCTGCATGGAAGCCACGGGCACTTAACGGGAAGCCGTCGCCGAACATCTGGCGCTGGCCGGACATCCGGTGAGCGTGGTCAATCCCTTTCAGATCAAGTCCTTTGCCCAGTCCTGTCCGAACCGCGGCAAGACCGACGCGGGCGACGCCGGCTGATCGCCCGCTTCTGCGCCGAACGCCAGCCTGAACCCTGGCAAGCACCTTCGGCCAGCGAGCAGACGCTGAAGGCGCTGGTGCCGCGCCTGGATGCCCTGCGCGCCACGCGGGTTCAGGAAGGCAATCGCCTCGATGTCTCCCGAGAGGCGGTTCGCGGCGGAATTGCCCAGCACATCGACGGTCTCGATGAACAGATCGATGCCTTGGTCACCACCATTCGCCAGCACATTGACCGCGCCCCGGAGATGAAGGACAAGCGTGACCTGCTCGACTCTATCCCTGGCGTCGGCGAACAGACCATTGCGTCGTTGCTGGCCTTCTGCATTCATTCGGAGCGCTTCGACAACGCCCGACAGGCCGCCTGCGCCGGACTCGCCCCCCGTCGGCATGAATCCGGCGGCAGCGTCCATGCCAAACCACGGCTCTCGAAGATCGGCCATTCTTTTTTGCGCAAAGCGCTCTACATGCCGGCCATGACCAACTTGTACAAAACCCCGTGGGGGGGCGTTGTTCCGCCAACGGCTGGCAGCAGCAGGCAACCCCCCGATGCTCATCATCGGCGCCATGATGCGAAAACTCATCCATGCCGCCTTCGGCGTCCTCAATTCGGGAGTGCCTTTCAGACCTGAATTGCATCTGGGAGTTGACTGGCGATCACAGTATCTGCCGGGGTGCCAACAGGCGGAGCAGACGCTCCGCCTCCTTGCGTGGCACACCCATCATCCGCCCCTGCCTGGGCACCAACAGGCGGAGCAGATGCTCCGCCTCCTGCGTGACACCCCATCATCCGCCCCTGCCGGGGCACCTTCTCCCGCAAGGGGAGAAGGGAAAGCTGCCGCAGAAGGAAAATTGAGG
>JAITNL010000043.1 GCA_031290495.1 Accumulibacter sp. | reverse complement strand
TCCAGCCGCGCCAGAAGCGCCGGGTTTTCCGCCGCCTTGTCGAACTTCGCCAGCGCCACGTCCTGCGCGGAGGATGGCTCCTGCTTCACGGTCTCCTGAACGATGCCGCGCCAGTACGCCAACTTCTCCAAGGCTTCCGGCGGATGCTTTGCCAGCGCTGGATTTTGTTTCATCGCATCGAGGTTTGCCGCGATCCGCTCGGTGGCCGCGACGTGCATTTCAGCCTGGTTCTTGTTGATGTCGTGGCGAGGGGCGAATCCGGCTTGGGCGCGTAGATGTTTTTCGGTACCGGCAAAGGCTTCAAACCTGGCGCGACTTTCATGTACGCGCGCCATCTCGGTATCTGCAAGTCTCTTGTCTTCGCACATTTTTTGCAAGGCTTGCCAGTCGTCGGCCAGAGCGACAATTTGCTGATCGGAAAGATTGCCGCCTTTTTCCATCGCCTCGGCGACACTGTGGCAACGGCCAGCGCCTACGCTGTCGTAAAGCAGATGACCATCTCGATTAACGACGCGCACTCGGCTGAGTTCTGCAATGTCGCACAACATGTTGTAACGATAACCTTCGTAGGCGGCGTCTTGAACCGCTTCCGGCACGTCGCGGGGAGGCTTGCCTTCGTCACGCAGTTTTTCCCGGCGAAAGAGGACGGCAAATCGGCTGCTTTCCCGGTGAGTGGCGATTCCGATTACTTCGGCTCGATAGCCTTGGCCGCGCATCTTTTCCGCCCGCTCGGAAAAGACACCATGTGTCTTGAAAATGCCTTCCTCGATGATATTGCGCTGGCCTGCGATAGCGAGTCTTTGCAAATGGGCGACTATTTTTTGGCAGTCCTTTTGCGTGGTATCCGCCGGAAAGTTTCTGGCGTCCGGAATAAGCAGACGCACACGATCAACGTCAATATGAATGACATCGTTATGCAATTCACCTTTCAACACATCCGATGCCTGCGATTTGCCAGCGCCAGATTGCCCGGCAACAAAATAGACGACCGGATTCTCGTGCGCGACCGATGCTTTCGCCTGTCTGTTATATTCTGCGCGCGCAAGCTGACGAGCCTGTTCCTGGGTAAGCGGCTTGTAGTCAGACATTTGTGGCTCGCCGAAGTATCTTCCGGTCGAGGATGGCATCTATCGCTTCTTTGTTCGTTGCCCGCAAGTTACGGTCAAATCCCCGTAAATTCTCGCCTTCACCCGCGTAATAGGCAAGAAGCACTTTGTTGGGATGCTCTTTCCGTTCTTCTGCCATTTCCGCCTGCATGAACTCGCCAATTTCAGACCAAATGATCTCCAGCGCCACTTCGTAGCGGATCAGCGGGTCTTCCATCATCGATTTTACCTCGGTCGTCGATTCCGCGTCTTTGTCCGTAATTCTTACTGTGCTATTCATGGCTTTCCTTGTTTTTTTCCTGCTCAATAGCTCTCATATAGGGTTGTAGCCTTTGGCCGATAACTTCCAATGCAACTTCATAGTCCGCTATACATTATTAACTCCTTTCAGTTTGCCTTTGCGCGGCTTTTGACCGCGCCCTTGTTTGACTTCCCAGACAACTGTTCCAGCATCGAGCACACGTAAAACCCGATTTGTATGCTCTTTGATTTCCCGTTGCAGGGACGCCCGCTTTTTACCGATTTCCGGTATGTTACCTTTGCCGTCAGTTACCAGTATATTGAACGCTTTGGCGATCTGATTCAAGTTGGTGCCGACTTTCGATAACTCGTAGTTGCTCTGGCGTAGGGTCTCAATCGTGTCGCCCTGGAGCTGCGGCTGCCCGATGTGCGCCATTATCAGGCTGACAAGGTAGTGATTCCGATGTGATAGCCGGGATTCCGCAATGTCGTTGATTTTGTCGGCGGCCACACGGGGCAAACGCAACTCGATGCGGACAGAGTCGACGGCTTCGGCCTCGGTGATCGGGTGGAGGAGCGTACAAAAAGGGAGATTTAGCGCCGTCTTGTTCAACGTTCCAGACCGTGGTCGTCGCGGTCACGGGTTTTGCCTTGGGGCTTTTCATGGGTGATTTCCATGCCCTTGAGTTCGTCAATGTCGGGGAGTTTTTGCAGGGCGGCGCGGTCGGCCAGTTTAGTATCCAAAACCTGAAAATCCGGGGTCTTATCCCGAAATATTTGGTCTTTTCCCGATACTCCACGCCAGTAGGCAGCTTTCAGCAGTTCGTCATTGCTGTATACGGCAAAGCGGGAGTCGCGTTCAAGGGTCTGTGCGTTTTTCTCCACGCTCTTCAACGCATACTTTTGTTTTTCGCCACAGACGAACGCCTCAAAATTTTTCTTTCCTTCCATAATTCGCGTCATGTCATCGCCCTGTAACCCTTTGGCTTCGCCTTTTTCATGAAGACTCTGCCAATTTTGAGCAAGTTTTGCAATCTGTTTGTCCGAAAGTTTGCGACCATTCTCTAACGCCTCAAATGTGCTGCGGTTGAGGCTGGCGTCCTGGTTGGCGCTATCGTAGAGTGTGACACCGGCGCGATTGACAACCCGCACACGATCCAGCTTTGCGGTGTCGGCAATCATGTTGTTGGTGTAGCCCTGATAAGCATCATCTTGGTATTGTTCTGGCACGTCACGGGGAGGCCGTCCAAACTCACGGAGATTTTCGCGCCGTTCAAGCACACTAAGGCGGCTTTGTTCACGGGATGTCGCAACACCAATGACTTCAATGTTGTAGTCAGCTCTACGCATCGCTTCAGCCTTTGTGGAAAAATCTTTTTCATTCCTGAAAGTACCTTCTTCCACGATGTTCCGTCCGCCTTATATTGCAAGAGCGCGTAGATGGGAGACCATCTTCTTGCAATCCGGTTGCGTTTGCGATGCAGAAACTTTATCTCCACCAGGTATTAAAAGGCGTAAATCATCAGCGTCGATGTGAACATATCCGCCTGCTTTTCTGAGATCATCTTTCGCCATTTATGACGCTGAAGTTTTCCCCGCCCCAGGTTGCCCCGCGATAAGTATTACCGTTGGAGCATCCTGTCTAGTTGTGTGTATTGCCTTTTTGTTATAATATTTTTCAGCAATAGAACAAGCCTCTTCATCGGTAAGCGGTAAGTAATCAGACATTTACTACCGTCCGCATCGCATGGAAGACATTTCTATTGAGAATAGCATCGATAGCTGCCGTGTCTTTTGACGACAGGTTTTCTTCCAAAGAAAAAAGCGCCTGTATTTCGTCATCGTAATACTTAACGAGAGCAGGGCTTGGATTTGGCTTCTTTTCTTCGGCCATACTAGCTTGGAAAAACTGCCCTCGCTCCGCCCAAATACATTCCAGCGCCACTTCGTAGCGCACGACCGGATCATCACTCATAATGTTTCTCCTTTCAGTTTGCCTTTGCGCGACTTCTGGCCGCGGCCTTCGATCAGCAGTCTTCGTGTGACGGCGGTCACTCTGTGGTTTCTGCCGCCTCAGTCATCTCCGGGGCGATGGCCGTCAGGATGCCTTGCATCAGTCGCAGCGGGGTCGGCGGACAGCCGGGGACGCTGACGTCGACCGGGACGACGTTGGAGACGCGCCCGCAGCAGGCGTAGCTCTCGCCGAAGATTCCGCCGGTGCAGCCGCAGTCGCCGACGGCGACGACCAGTTTGGGTTCGGGCGTGGCGTCGTAGGCGCGCTTCAGGGCGACTTCCATGTTTTTGGCGACCGGGCCGGTGACCAGCAGCAGGTCGGCGTGGCGCGGGCTGGCGCTGAACTTGATGCCGAGCGCTTCGAGGTTGTAATACGGATTGCACAGCGCGTGGATTTCCTGCTCGCAGGCGTTGCACGAGCCGGCGTCGACGTGGCGGATGACCAGCGCGCGTCCGATCCGCCGGAGCATGACTTCGGACAGGCGCCGCGACGTGGTACGCAAGGCTTCGTCTGCGTCCGGCGCGGGTTCGCTGACGATGCCGACGCGGAGTATCTGGCTAAGCATCGGAAACATGGCGGTGCTCCTAGAGATCCGGTCCGGCGTAGGACAGGTTGAACGATTTGTTGATCAGCGGGAAATCGGGAACGATGTTGTCGATCACCGCGTGTTCGAGCGCCGGCCAGTTCTGCCAGGACGGGTCGTGGCAGTGACAGCGGCGAATCTTGCCGTCGCCGCCGGTTTCGAGCGCGGCCAGGATGTCGCCGCGCCAACCCTCGATCCAGCCGAAACCGCGCTTGTTTGCTTCACTATGCATTTCGCAACTGGTCTCGCCGGGCGGCATGTCGCGCAGGATGGCGCGCAGCAGACCGAGCGATTCGTTGATCTCGGCGAAGCGCACCAGCGCGCGCGCGGCGACATCGCCGTTGTGATCGACATGGATGCGCGGCTGCAATCGGTCGTAGGGCGCGCAGGAGTGATTACAGCGCAGGTCCCAGGATTGACCGCTGGCGCGTCCGGCCAGACCGATGACGCCCAGGGTCTCGGCCAGTTCTGGCGTAATCCGGCCGGTGGTCAAAAAGCGGTCCTGCAATCCGGCGTGTTCGTCGTAAATTCCCTTGAGCGTGCACAGTTCGCTCTCCAGCGCGTCGCCTTGCGCGAGGATGGCGCGACTGCCGTCGTCATCGAGATCGACGCTGACGCCGCCAGGGACGACGCTGTCCATCGTAAAACGGTGGCCGAACAGACGGGCGTTGAGCCGAACCCAATCTTCCTTGAGACGCATGAACTGCATCAGCCCGAAAGGCAGCGCGACATCGTTGCCGAGATAACCCAGATCGCCGAGGTGATTGATGACGCGTTCGCGTTCGAGCAGCAGCGCGCGCAGATACAGCGCGCGCGCTGGCGGCGTGACCGCGCCGATGGCTTCGGCGGCCTGGCAGTAGGCCCAGGCGTAAGCCACCGTCGAATCGCCGGAAACGCGCCCGGCCAGCCGCGCGCCGTCGGTCAGACTCATCCCGTGAAAACGGCGTTCGATGCCCTTGTGTTTCCAGCCGAGACGCTGTTCGAGACGCAAAACGCTCTCGCCGGTCACCGAAAAGCGGAAATGTCCCGGCTCGATGATGCCGGCGTGGATCGGGCCGACAGCGATTTCGTGCACCCCTTCGCCTTCGACGCGCACGAACGGGTAATCCTCGTTTTGCGTCTCGAATCGCGTGTCTTCGGCGTCGCCGCGCAGTGGCCGATAGTCGACCGGCCAGTTGGCATGGCGCAGCCACGGGCGGCGGTCGCCGTCGCCTTCCGGCGTCGCGCCGATGGTGTCCATCACCGCGCGCTGCATCCGGTTGGCGGCGGGAAAGATCGGCGCGAGATCGGGGAACGACGGATTTTCGGCGGCCAGCGGCAAAGTCAGGCAGACGAGTCCCTCGGGCAGGTCGAAGGCCGCGTGCAGGGCAAATCCCGCCCCATCCCCCGCCCCCTGACCGCGCTCGTCGCTGCCCCATAGCGCCACGAGACGTCGTTTCGCCTCTTTGACGGCGGAACAGAAAGCCAGCCATTCTCCCCTACCGACGCGGGCCGCGCAGGTCGTTACAGCGTGGCCGGGGAGCGGCTCGAAATCGATGGCTTGATTGAGGAATCGCATGGGCGCTCCGCTGTTACTGGCGTGATTCATCTGGCGTTCATCCCACCATCCGCGCCGCCTGGCGGAACCATTCATTCAGGTAGGGCGGAATCCACAGGCCGAGCATCAGCACCAGACCGAGGTGCAGGAACACCGGCAGCAGCGCCGGATTGTGCGCCAGCGGCTTGACCGTCGGTTCGCCGAAAGCCATGCCCTGCACCTTGGCGAACATCGAGGCGAAAGCGACGCCGAGCGCGGCGAGCAGGATCGGCGTGGCCCAGGGGTGATACTTGATGGCCGTGGTGAGAATCATGAATTCGCTGGTGAACACGCCGAACGGCGGCATCCCGAGGATCGCCAGCGTGCCGAGCATCAAGCCCCAGCCAATGGTCGGCGAGCGCCGGATCAGACCTTTGATGTCGTCGATGACCTGGGTGCCGGCCATCTGCGCGGCGTGGCCGACGGCGAAGAAGATCGCCGACTTGGTCAGCGAGTGTACAGTCATGTGCAACAGTCCCGCATAGGCGGCGACGCTGCCGCCCATACCGAAGGCGAAGGTGATCAGGCCCATGTGTTCGATCGAGGAATAGCCGAACAGCCGCTTCACGTCCTTCTGGCGCGACAGATAAAAGGCGGGAACGACGACGGTGAGCAGGCCAAACCCCATCATCAGGTTGCCGGCGAAAGGCGTTCCCAGCGCGCCGTCGACCAGCGCCTTGCAACGGATGATGGCGTACAGCGCGACGTTGAGCAGCAGACCGGAGAGCACCGCGGAGACCGGCGTCGGACCTTCGGCGTGCGCGTCCGGCAGCCAGTTGTGCAATGGCACCAAGCCGGTCTTGGTGCCGTAACCGACGATCATGAAGACGAAGGCCAGCGACAGTACGGTCGGTTCCAGATTGGCGCGCGAGGCGTAGAGGCGCGTCCACAACATCGCTCCCGGCGCGTGGCCGAAAACCTGTTCCGCCGCGAAATAGATCAGGATGGTGCCGAACAAAGCCTGGGCGATGCCGACGCCGCACAGGATGAAATATTTCCAGGCGGCTTCCAGACTCTCGGGCGTGCGGTACAGGGCGACCAGCAGCACCGTGGTCAGCGTGGCCGCTTCCATGGCCACCCACAGGATGCCGATGTTGTTGGTCGACAAGGCCACCAGCATGGTGCACATGAACATCTGGAACATGCTGTGGTACAGGCGCAGACGACCGACCGAGAGCCTGCCGTGGTCGTGTTCGACGCGCATGTACGGGCGCGAGAAGACCGAGGTGGTGAAGCCGACCAGCGCGGTCAGGGCGATCAGGAAGACGTTGAGCGGATCGACGAAAAAGTGCTCGCCGAGCAGGTTCATCGGGCCGTCGCGCACCACATGGATGGTCAGCGCGGCGGCGGCAAGCAGGGTGAGCAGACTGCCGCCGATGTTGATTTCGGCGGCGCGCGGACGGTGCCCGACGAAGGCAAGCAATACCGAGGAAACAAGCGGAATCGCCAGAACAAAAAAGAGTTCGCTCATCACGTCATGGATAGCATCATTTTTGTGAGCGGGCAGACTGTGGAAAAGTCGGCATTCTAGCAAAACGCGGCGCGTGTTGTTACTTGGCGAGAGCGACAGGAATATACGGGCTGGCAGGATTGACGGAAAGGTGATGCGTGACCGGATGCGGCACCAGGTCCATCATCTCCATCGGAACCGCGCCCAATAGCGGTTCATCTCCGAGCACCAGCGCGGAAAGGTCGCAATAACGGCCTTCGAACCGCACCCGGATCGGCCAGACCATCGGCGCAATGGCGCGAGGCGCGTTGGCCAGAACCACTTCGCGGGTACTCACCTCCGTGAAATCGAAACCAAGCTGTACGGCAAGATGTTCGGGGATGACCAAGAATACGGTGCCGGAGTCTACCCGCGCGTCAACTTCCACGGAGCGCTTATTGAACAGGTTTTCGATTTTTATGGTGATAGTAGCAAATAATATTGATTTACACATTCAGAAGATTTTGAGATTTTACGTTGGCTATCGTAGTGAACGACTGGTTGCGCATAGTCATAAGCGCCAATATTTTGTCGGTGAT